>NZ_JAQYWZ010000826.1:0-153534 GCF_036290945.1 Streptomyces sp. BE303 | reverse complement strand
GTGGGAAGTGGTCCGGGCCACAGGGGTGGGGCTGTGAGGCCGCGCACATGGTCGACGGTGGGTGACGGTGTCTCTGCCGGGGGTGGTGGAAAGGGTGGCGGGTCACCTGCCTCCGGGTGGCCCGCACCACAGCCCTCACCCTGCGTGGCCGCGGAGGAACCGGAACGGCAGGAAAGAGGGGTGTTCCGGCGCTTCGACGAGGTCACCGGGCCGTCCGAAGCCCGTCGCACGCACGCGGGGCGGGGCAGCACGAACGACCGGCGGCCCCTGAAGGGGACCGCCGGATCGGTGGGGAGGGGGTGAACGGGCCGTCGTACCTGTTGGGCGCCGCAGAGGGCCGGGACCCGCGCGACCGCCGTCCGCTCACATCCGGTCGGCGGACCAGCCCGGGTCGCGGCCGGTGAGGGCCAGCAGCAGCTCCTGGGAGTCGGCACCAGGAGGGGCGGTGCGGGGCGGGTCGAACCGGCCGGTGCCCGCCGGGTCGCGGTAGCTCCGGAACTCGGCGAGCGCGTACCGGGCGGCGTCCCGGGGCATCCGTCCGGTCTCGCCCAGCGCGCGGGCCAGGTCCCAGCCGTGCACGACGGTCTCGGCGGTGAGCTCACGGACGTAACCGCCGGCGTCCCGCATCCCGTACGGCAGGTGCACGAGGAGGTCGGGTGCGCCGGGTTCGGCGAGTGCGCGCACGGCGCTGTCGACGGCCATCGTCCAGACGCCGAGGGGGTTGCGGCCCAGCACGTCCCCCTCGAAACGGTGGCCGATCTGCTCCGGGGTGTAGCCCGCCACCGCCTGGCAGACCCAGAGGTGCTGAGCGGCGAGGTGGTTCACCAGCGTGCGCACGTCCCAGTCGCGGCAGGGGGTCGGCGCTCTCCACCGGTCGTCCGGAACGGCTCGCACCAGCCTGGCCACGTCCGCTCCGGCGGCGGCGTACTGCGTGCGGACCTCCGCGTGGAACCCGATCGGGTGAGGACAGTCCATCGCCGGGCCTCCGTCTCCTGCCCTGCTCACTACCAGTGAACCGCTACCGGCTGCGACCTGCCAGGGCTGCGGGGACGCCGCCGCGGGCCGCCCCGACAACCGCCCGGGGTCACCGGAACCCGCCCGGGGTCACCGCCGCGACCCGGGAACGGGGCCCGGCACCGGGTGCCGGGAACCGGTGCGCCCGTGGCCGGCCGCCTGCCAGCGTGTTGTGCGCGGCTTGCCAGCGGCCGGGCGGAGGCTGGGGCCGTCCAGCAGAGCCAGAACGAGGAGGACGGTTCCATGTCCCAGCAGCACTCGGTGTCCCGGCAGGCGTCTTCGCCGGGGCGTCCGGCCCCGGCGGGCAGAACGGCGTGGTCGCGCTGGCGGCGGACGGTGCCGGCGGTGGTGACGGTGTCGGGCCTGGCCATGGGGTTGGCGGCGCCCGCGGTCGCGGCTCCCGCACCGGCACCGGTGGTGGTCGAGGAGGGCGCCGAGTCGCAGCGGGCCCGGTTGACGGAACTGGCGCGGCAGCTCGTGGCGGCGGGAGCGCCGGGGGTGATCGTCCGGGTGGACGACGGCCGCGGCCGGCCCGTCGAGATCGTCGAGCAGGCCCCGTGGGCCGCGCGGGACCAGCGGCTCAGGGCCGGCGACGAGTTCCGGATGGGCTCCAACACCAAGACCATGATCGCCACGATCGTGCTGCAACTGGTCGCCGAGGGCAGGCTCGCCCTGACCGACCCGGTGGAGAAGTGGCTGCCGGGCCGGATCCCGAACGGCGCGGCGATCACGCTGCGGATGCTGCTGAACCACACCAGCGGCCTCTTCGACTACACCGAGGACGGCGCCGTCCTGGGCTCGATCCTCGGCCAGGACCGGCGGCGGTGGACCTCCACGGAACTGCTCGCCCTGGGCGTACGGCACGAGCCGCTGTTCGCTCCCGGCGCGAAGTGGTCCTACAGCAACACGAACTACGCCGCGGTCGGCGCCGTCCTCGAAGCGGTCACCGGCGCGAGCCCGGCCGACCTGATCCGTGACCGGATCGCCCGGCCGCTGGGCCTGTGGCACACCTACCTCGCCACGGACTCCCGCTGGCGCGGCCGGTACGCCCGCGGGTACGAACCGGACGCCGCCCACATGCCGGCCGGCGTGCCCGCCGAGTTCCGGGTGGTCGCCGGGCCGGGCCGGGACGGCCACGTCGACACCTCCGGCAACAACCCGAGCTGGGGCGGAGCCGCCGGGGCGGTGGTCTCCACGGCGCAGGACTGGTCCCGCTTCTACACGGCGCTGATGTCCGGCAGGCTCCTGCCGGCGGCCCAGCTCGAAGAACTGCGCACCACCGTGCCGATGGATCCGGAGGATCCGGAGGGAGCCGGGTACGGGCTGGGCATCGAGACGGGGGCCACCCCGTGCGGCACGGTCTGGGGCCACGGCGGGGGGATCACCGGGTACAGCAGCGGCAACCTCACCGACGGGACCGGTGCGCGCACCTCCACCGTGCTCGTCCCGACGGAGTTCCTGTTCGAGTTCGGTGCCGATCAGCGGCTGCTGGAGGCCGACCGGGCGCTCCGGACGGCGGTGATCTGCACGATGTTCGGCAAGCCGGTTCCGGCCCAGGCCCAGGCCGGGGCTGCGGCCGAGACCCCGGCGGGTGCGGTGCCGTCCGTCACGGGCGTGACTCAGACGGGCTGATCCGGCCGACCGGACTGCCCGGGCTGACCGGCCCGACCGGTCAGCCCCGGGCGGGCTCCGGGCGCGGCGACGACCGCCGACGCGAGGCCCCTGGCCTCGGTCCGCGGCATCGCCGCGCCCGCGGCGCGCGCCGCCGCGAACCCGTCGCCCAACGCGGCGGCGGCCCGCCGCTCGACCCCGCGGACGACGGCGTCGCCCAGATCGTCCGGGCCCCGCAGCACGGCGGCGGCCCCGAGCAACCGGGCCGCGCTCGCCGGCCGGTCGCGGCCGAGCTCGATCCCGGCGACCGCGGCCACGATCCCGGCCGCGGCCGGGGTGTCCCGGGCCAGCATCAGGTGCACCGCCGGGTGGTCGAGCCGTCGGGCGGCGTCCTCCGGGCGGCCCTCCGCAGTGTCCACCTGGGCGAGGACCGCCAGCAGCAGGGCGGTGAGGTGCGACGGGACCGCCCGGCCGTCGGGGGACTCGGCCAGCGCGATCCGCGCGTGTTCGCGGGCCGGCCCCGGCCGTCCGGCCAGCCACTCCAGCCGGGCCAGGCCCAGCCGGACGTGCGCCCGCGGCTCGGCCGCCCCGACCCGTGTCACCTCGTCGAGCAGGCCCTCCAGGAGTCGCCGCCCGCCCTCCACGTCCCCGGCCTGGGCGATCGCCAGCCCGGTCTGCACGTCGTTCTCGATCGAGTACTCCCGGATGTCGAGCTCCTGGAAGTACCGGGCCGCCTCCTCGTTCAGGGCCAGTGCGCCGGACGGGTCGCCGGACCGCTGCCGGATCGACCCCAGGGTGCTCAGCGTGGTCGCCGCGCCCCACCGTTCCCCGAGCTCCTCGAAACCGGTCCGTGCGCGGGCAAGCAGCTCCGTCGCGCCGGCGAGGTCGCCGGTGCGCATGGCCAGCAGGCCCCGGACCATCAGCCCGAACGCCCGGCTCCATGGGTCCCCTCCAGCCCCGCCCCCCTCCGTCGGCGGACGGGAGGAGCACCCTGCGTCCGCTGCGTCCGGGCCGCCCGCCGGGCCCGGGGGCGGTGCCGGCCGGGCGGCGGCGACGGCCGACCGGGCCATCTCCAGCAGGGGATGGACACCGGGGTCGATGCCCTCCACCGCGCGCACCATCCGGTGGAAGGCGGCCTCGGCCTCGTGGGGCGGGCCGACGGCCTCGGTGCCCAGCGTGTGCGTCACGACCACCAGTGCCCTGGCCACCGGATCGGCCGGCCCGGGCATCGCGAGCACCTGGCCGAGCAGGTCCGACGACTCGGGCGGGTTGCCCCGCATGGTCCAGTACCAGCACAGTGCGGCGCCGAACCGGACGGCCGTGGCGGCGTCCCCGGCCTCGACCGTCCGGCGCACGGCGGTGAACAGGTTGTCCCGCTCGGCCGACAGCCGTGCCAGCAGGCGCAGTTGGTCGCGGGTGCGCAGCCGGGGCTCGGCCCGTTCGACCAGGTCGAGGAGGAATCCGGTGAGGCGTGCGCGGACGGCGCCGGTCTCCCCGCGCCCGGCGAGCTGTTCCAGACCGTACTCCCGGACGGTCTCCGGCATCCGGTGGCGCAGCTCGCCGGTGTCGGCGGACCAGACCGGGTGGAGCAGCGACTTGTCGGCGAGACCCGACAGCAACTCCTCGACGTCGTCCGCCCGATGGGGGTCGGACCCGAAGACCGCCCGCGCCGCGTCCTCGGCGAAGCTGCCGGGGACCACCGCGAGCCGCTCCAGGAGCGCCCGCTCGTCGTCGGCCAGCAGGTCCCAGCTCCAGGCCACCACGGCGCGCAGGGTCCGGTGGCGGGGCAGCGCGGTGCGGCTGCCCCCGGTGAGCAGCCGGAACCGGTCGTCCAGGCGGGCCGTGACGACCTCGATCGGCAGGGTCCGCAGCCGGGCCGCCGCCAGCTCGATCGCCAGCGGCAGGCCGTCCAGGCGGCGGCAGATCTCGATCACCGCGGGCAGGTCGTCGTCCACGGTGAAGCCGGGGCGGACCGCGTCGGCCCGGTCCTGGAACAACCGGATCGCCGCACAGGCCCGGGCCTGCGGGGCCGGCGCACCCGGTTCGGGCAGGTCCAGAGGGAGCACCGGGTGGAGGGTCTCGCCGTCGATCCGCAGCGGTTCGCGGCTGGTGGCCAGGATCCGCAGCCGGGGGCAGCGGCCGAGCAGGGAGCCGGCCAGCGCGGCCGCGGTCTCGATCACGTGCTCGCAGTTGTCGAGGACGAGGACCAGGTCGTCGTCCGCCACGGCCTCGGCCAGGCGGTCCAGGATCTCCCCGGGCGAGCCCGGACCGGTGTCCGGGGACGCCCCGGCCGGCCGGTCCGGGGCCGGAGGGCGTTCGGGCGGGTCGACGTCGCGCGCCCGGAGGGTGTCGAGTGCGGCGCGCGCCACCCCGTCGGGGCCGACCGGCGCCAGGGCGACGAACCACACGCCGCAGGACGGCGTGAGCCGGTGTCCGGCGGCGCCGGCGAGCCGGGTCTTGCCGGAGCCCCCGGGACCGACCAGGGTGACCAGCCTGGTCCGGTCGAGCAGGTCGACGACCCGGCGGACGTCCTCCTGACGGCCGATGAAGCTGGTCAGCGGAGCGTCCAGGTTCCCGTGGACCCGCGATCGGCGGAACGGCCGGTGCGCGTCCGGGTGCTGTCGCTGCGGGGGGACCTCGCCGCGCAGCACGGCGAGGTGGGCCGCCTGGAGCCGGGGCCCGGGGTCGCTGCCGAAGGTGTCGGCGAGCCGGTCGCGCAGCCGCTGGTAGGCGGCCAGGGCTTCGGCGGGTCGGCCTGCGGCGGCGAGCGCGCGGATCAGCTGGGCGTGCAGCCGTTCGTGGAGCGGGTGGCCCGCCGTCAGCGACTCCAGCTCGGCGACCAGGTCGGGGCCGGGGCCGAGCGCGAGTTCGGCCTCGATCCGGTCCTCCGTGGCGGCCAGCCGCACCCGTTCCAGCCGTGCGGCCTCGGTGTCGCCGAACGGTGCCTCGCGGACGTCCGCGAGGGCCGGGCCGCTCCACAGCCCCAGGGCCTCCCGCAGCGTCGCGACGGCCTCGGCGGGCCGGTCCTGGGCGAGTGACTGCCGCCCGGAACGCGCCAGCCGCTCGAACCGGACGGCGTCCACCGCGTCCGGTTCGACGGTGAGCCGGTAGCCGGCCGGCCCCGCGGTGAGCAGCGCGGGATCACCCAGGACGCGACGCAACCGGGACACCAGCGACTGCAGCGCGTTCGCCCGGTCCGCGGGCGGCTCCCCGGCCCACAGGGATTCGACGAGGGTCTCCGGCCGGACGCCGCGCCCGGCGTCCAGCGCGAGCCGTGCCAGGAGTGCCCGTAGCCGGGGACCGCCGACCGGTGTCGGGCCGGCGCCGAGGTCCAGCACCAGAGGTCCGAGGAGATCGACACGCACGCGCCCACTATCGCAGCAGCGCCTGTTCGACGGTCAAGCCGGTCCGGTGGGCGGCCGGATCCGTGCGAACGGGACGGAGGCACCGCCGTGGGTGCGGTGCCTCCGGGCCTTCGATCGGGTCAGGCGCGCGCGAGGACCCACGCGCCGAGGCCGCCGCAGCCGGACGCCTGGTAGGAGGTGGAGCGGAAGCCGGGCGGGATGGGCGAGCCCGGGCAGGTCCACAGGCCGACGCGCGCGATGTTGTGGCGCCACGATCCGGCGCCGGAGCAGCCGTTCTGGATGTAGTCGGTGCTGACGTACCCGGCGACGACCGGCGAGCCGCCGCACGTCCAGATCCCGTCCTTGGCGAGGTTGTGGCGCCAGGAGCCCACGCCGGCGCAGCCGTTGCGGATGTGGTCGGTGATCACGTACCCGGTGACGACCGGCGAGCCGCCGCAGGTCCAGATCCCCTCGCGGACGAGGTTGTGGCGCCAGTTCCCGATGCCGTTGCAGCCGCTCTGCGTGTGGTCGGTGGTGACGTACCCGGTGACGACCGGCGAGCCCGAACAGGTCCAGATCCCGTCCTTGGCGGGTTCCTGGTACCAGGAGCCGCGGCCGCTGCAGCCGCCGCGCTCCCACGCGGTGACGACCCATCCGGGGGTGATGGCCTCGCCGGAGCAGGCCCACCTGCCGGAGGCCGCCGACGTCTGGGCCGCCGCGCTCGACACCCCGGTGGTGGTGCCGGCGAGGACGAAGGCGGCCATGAGCGCGAGGGCGCCCAGGGTGGCGCCGAGTCCCCGGCGGGCGATCCTGCGGAGGGGCGAGGTCGCCAGACGCTTCCACAATTGACGCTCGTGCATGGTCAATTCACTCCAGTCCTGTCGAAGAGCACGCTCGATACGGCTCGTTGGTCGGGAAACCGGGCGGTGGAACGGCCTCACCCTACGCGGAGATCCTGTGTCTGTGGTGTGCTGATGGAGTGGAGTGCCCATTGTGGCCGGAAATGTGACATGAACGCGGCCATGCGGGCGGGCGGGCCTCCCGCACGGCCGCGTCCGGGTCCGGGCGGGGTCAGGCGGGGAGGTCCTCGGCGGTGGGGACGCTGAGTCCGAACAGGTCGGTGACGGTGGTCAGGGCGGCGGACCGGAGCGCCGCGGCCGGCAGCACGGTGCCGTCCGGACCGGTCAGCGCGCGGGTGGCGGTGGCCGCGGCGACGACGGTGGGCCGGTAGCCGCGGTGGAAGGCGCCCTGGGCGGTGAAGGTGACGCACATGTGGGTCATGAACCCGGCCAGGACGAGGTCCTTCCCGCCGCCCGGGGCGAAGCCCAGGTCGGTGAGGGTCTCCTCCAGCGTGGTGGCGTGGAACGCGTCGGGGAACTGCTTGACCACGACCGGCTCGCCGTCGACCGGGGCGACCTCGTCGCTGAGGGAGCCGATGTCGGCGCGGATGTCGTAGGGGGTGCCCTCGCCGCCGTCGTTGACGATGTGGACGACCGGTGTGCCGGCGGCGCGGGCGCGCTCCAGCAGGCGGGCGGCGGCTGCGAGGGCCTCCTCGGCACCCTCCAGCGCCATGACGCCGGTGCGGTAGGTGTTCTGGAAATCGATCATGATCAGGGCCGATTCGCCCAGCCGCGGCGGCCGGTTGTCCAGGCCGATCACGTCGCGCAGGGTCGTGGAGGGGGTCGTGACGGGGGTGCCGGTCGTCATGGTGGGGCCTTTCGTCGGACGAGTGGATACGAGGGGCCGGGCGCGGGTGCGCCCGGGGAAGGGGCAGGCCGGGTGGGGGCGGGCCCGGAGACGGGCCTTCCCGGAGGGGGCGGGGGCATGGCGGGCCGGCCCGCCGCGCGTCAGGCCGGCGCGGGGGCGGACGGGGCGGTGGTCGGCGTGGTGGTCGGCGTGGTGGTCGGACGGGCCGGTGGTCAGACCGTCCGGGTGCGGAAGCTGCGGCGGTAGGCCGCCGGGGTGGTGGCGAGCTGCCGCCGGAACGCCCGGTGCAGCGTCTCGGCGGAGCCGAGCCCGGACGCGGACGCGACCAGGTCGAGCGGATCGTCGGTGGCCTCCAGCGCGCGCCGGGCCGCCTCGACGCGGGCCGCTTCGACGTACGCGCCCGGAGTGGTGCCCGTCTCCTGTTTGAAGACGCGGGCGAAGTGCCGCTCGCTGAGGCACATCCGGGCGGCCAGCGCCGGCGCGGACAGCTCCTCGTCGAGATGGTCGGCGATCCAGAGGCACAGCTCGTCGATGTCCCGCCGGCCGGCGGGAGGGCGGCTGAGCGGGACGGAGAACTGGCTCTGCCCGCCCTGCCGCTTCAGGTACACCACCAGCTGCCGGGCCACCGCCAGGGCGGCCTGCTCGCCCAGGTCCTCGGCCACCAGGGCCAGCGAGAGGTCCAGGCAGGCGCTGATCCCGGCCCCGGTCCACAGCCGGCCGCGGTCGGTGCGGACGAAGATCGGGTCCGGGTCGACCGTGACGTCCGGGTGGTCGGCGGCGAGCTGGTCGGCGGTCGACCAGTGGGTGGTGGCGGTCCTCCCGTCCAGCAGGCCGGCCGCCGCCAGCAGGTGCGCGCCCACGCAGACCGACGCCACCCGCCGGGCGTGCGGGGCGGTCTCCCTGACCCAGGACACGACGGCGTCGTCGATCCGGGCGCGCGGGCCGTCGTCGGTCATGTCGACCGCGCCCGGCACCAGCAGGGTGTCCACCTGCCCGCCGACGTCCTCGAAGGCCACGTCGGTGAGCAGCCGCACTCCCGCCGACGTGCGCACCGCACCGACGGTCGGCCCGGCGAGGCGGACCCGGTAGCCGGCGCGGCCCGCGGTCTCCCGGTTGGCCAGCGCGAAGACCTCGGCCGGGCCGGTGACGTCGAGGAGGTCGACGTCGGGGAAGACCGCGATGACGACACGGTGCGGAGTGGGCATGCGTTCATCCTCGCCCGGTGCGGCCGGTGGCGGCAATGACGGTTCCCTGTCACATTCGGACACGGTCCGCGCCGCCGCCCCTCCGCCCCTCCCCGCAGACCAGGGGCGTCCGGCCGGGGGTGGCTGTCGTGCCCGAGTCGGCCGCCGAGTACCTGCCGGACCTGGCGGACCTGGCGGCGCGCCGGGACGACGCGCAGGGGCGGCGCTACTCCGCTCCGGTGGCGTCCGGGAAGGAGTGGTGTTCGTGCGCGACGACCCAGCGGCCGTCCTCCTTGCGCAGGCCCAGGGTGAGCCGCAGGTGCTGCGCGGGCCGTTCGGCGAGGTCCGCCGGTGTGCCGCAGCGCAGCAGGGCGTGGGCGAAGGCGACGTCCGCGCCGGCCGTGACGTCGAGCGCCTCGATCTCGAACGCGGCTCCCTGGGCCTGCCACTCGAAGAACGGCGGCCAGGTGTCGCGGTACGCGTCGATGCCCCGGACAACCTCGTACGGCGGCGGCACGTCGAACATCACGATGTCCCGGGCGTGGTCCGCGAGGACGCCCGGGAGATCGCCCCGGTGGACCGCCGAGGCCCAGTCCTGCACCAGCGCCCTGATCCGGTCTTCCTCGGTCGTCATGGTCAGGATGCTGCGCCCCGCGCGGTCGGCCCGCAACGGCAGCGGGAGCCGCCTGCCGGTTCCCGCTGCCGGTCCGACCGCCCCGCGCCGTACCGCCCCGGCCCGCGCCGTACCGCGTCGGGCCGCACCGCGGGGGCGTGCGGTACGGCCCCGGAACGGTCGGACCGGGGCGCGCGGTCAGGTGCGGGCCGGGGCCGGGGGAGAGGAGACGGCCTCCGGTGCGGGGCGGGCCGGAGGCGAGTGGCGGAACCGGTGCACGGCCGCTATCACGAGTCCGGCGGCGAAGGCGAGCACGTGGCCGACGGCCGCCACCGCTCCCTCGCCGAGCCCGTCGAGCAGGGCGGGGGCGGCCACGAGCAGCATCACCAGCCACACCGCCCGCCACCACACCGGACGGGCCCGGAGGACAGCCACCGTCATCGCCGCTACCACGACGTAGGACGGGCCGGTGTCCAGCGTGTGGGCCTCGGAGGCGGGCAGCGCGCCGTGGTCGATGCGCCACCAGACCAGCGCCTCCGTCGGCAGGGTCGCACCGACCTGCGCGAGCGCCAGCGACACCACCGCGCGGCGGGCGCCGAGCGCCGAGACGACCGTGCACACGGACAGCGCGAACACCGGCCACACCCAGGGGCTGTCCTGCGGCACGAACGCCGACACCACCAGCGACTCGACCGGATGGCCGGACGGCCAGGGGTGCAGGTTCGCCAGATTGGTCGACGCCCATTCCCGCAGCGCCAGCACCCGATCGGGCGGCAGCAGCACCAGGACGGGGCACATGGCGGACAGGGCGGCCACGTACCAGGCCCCGGGATTGCGAACGATCCGGCGGATCACGACGGCCTCACTCCCCGCCCGGCCGCCCGGCTAGCGGGCACGCCGCCGCGGCCGGCCGCCGACGGCCACGGCCGCCCCGGCGGTGACCGCGCAGACCGCCAGCGCGCCGGAGGCCATCAGCCCGCGCCGGGAGCGCCAGGACAGCACCGACCAGCGGGAGCCGGCCGACAGCAGCGAGCCGAGGCTCAGCCACGACCCGGCCGAGAGCGCGGACAGTGCCGAGCCGGCCGAACCGACGGACAGCACGCTGCCGACCGAGCCGATCGACAGCACGGACCCGACCGAGCCGATCGAGAGGACCGAGCCCACCGAGCCGACGGACAGCACGGAGCCCCTGGGCCGGCGCGCCGAGCGGGCCGCCGGTGCCGTGACCGGTGCCGTGACCGGGGGCGAGGATGCGTTGCGTTGCGACATTCGCCGATCGTATGCCGCCGTTCCACCCGCCGTCATGACGGCGGGTCGGGCGCGGCCCTCCCGGTTGCCGGGGTCACCGGTGCAGGTGGGCCAGGGCCCCGGCGGGGACGGGGTAGGGGCGTTCCACCGGCAGGAGCCGGCGAGCGCCCTCCGGATCGCCGTCGCGTACGCACTGCCGGATCCGGTGGGCGAGCGCCGTCACGTCGGTGACGGCGACCGTCCACTCCTCCGCGTACCGGTGGGCGGCGATCCCGGCGAGGCCGAGCTGGAGCGAACGGTACGGCAGCGGTTGCAGGTCCAGATCACGTTCGGGATCCCACTGGACCCGGGCGGGCACACGCCGCAGCAGGCTCTTCCAGGTGGCGCGGTCCGGGTGCAGCCCGCGTTCGTAGTGCGTCGGGCAGGCGTGCTCCAGCGCCCACTCGAACCCCTCGCGGCCGATCTCGACGGCGAGGACGGTCTCCTGGCCCTCCTTCGTCCCCCACCCCGAGCGGTACATCATCCAGAGGAAGGAGGGCTTGACCCACGTCATGCGGTCCCGTTTCCACTGGGCGGGGAAGCGGCCGTCGCGGGCCGCCGGGAGGCCGATCTCCGGCGGGTACGCCTGGTAGACGGTGACGGTGGACGCCGTGTGGGCGGCGCGGATCCGGTACGGGGGTTCTGCCATGGCACCCACCCTGGCGGCGCCGCCGTGCCGGGTGCCAGCGAATTTCCGGGCGCGCGGCGCGCCGCCACCGGGGGCCGGCGGGAGCCCCGGACGCCTCCGCCCGGCGGACCGGGGGCCCGCCGGACCGGGCGCGCACGGCGTCCTGGCGGGCGGGCCGGGGCTGCCGTACGGTCGGTCGGTGTGACCCCCGACCAGGCACACGTGAACCGGATCTTCCTCCCCGGGACCTACGCCGACGGCGTGCCGTACGAGCTCTTCCGGGAGCTGCGCGCGCAGGGGTCCGTGTGGTGGGTCGAGGAGCCGGCGGTGGGAGCGTGGCCGTCGGGCCCCGGGTACTGGGCGGTGCTGCGGCACGCGGACGTGAAGCACGTGCTCCGCAGCCCGGACGTGTTCTCCTCGCACCTGGGCGCGACGCAGATCCGGGATCCGGGTACGGCGGCGGACCTCGACTTCGCCCGGACGATGATGCTCAACCAGGACCCGCCCGACCACTCCCGGCTGCGCCGCATCGTCGCGGGAGCGTTCACCCCGCGTACCCTCCGCGAGCTGGCCGCCGACATCGAGCGGCACGCCGCGGACGCCGTCCGGCAGGTGCGCGCCCGGGGCGGGACGGACTTCGTCCGGCTCGCGGCCGACCTGCCGGTGCGGACGCTGGCCCGGGTCATGGGTGTCCCGGAGCAGGACCGGCAGCTGTTGCAGGACTGGGCGAACCGGGTGATCGGCTACCAGGACGCCGACTACGCCGACTCCCGTACGGTCGACCCGGAGACGCTCACCGACCTCGGCCGGGCGGCGCTCGCCCACCGCCCCGTCGGCCGGACCGCCCCGGACGGGCGCCCGGTCGACCCGCGTTCGCGTGCCGCCCTCGCCGACATGTTCGCCTACGCCCACGCCCTCGCCGAACGGCCGCGTCCGGGAAGCCTGTTGGCCCGGATGCGGGAGGGCGGGCTCGGCGTCGCGGAGTTCGAGACCATGTTCTTCCTGTTCGCGGTGGCCGGCAACGAGACGGTGCGCAACGGGCTGCCGGGCGGTGTGCACGCGCTGCTCAGCCACCCCGAGCAGTACCGACTGCTGGTGAGCCGACCGGAGTTGACCGCCTCGGCGGTCGAGGAGATGCTGCGCTACTGGCCGCCCGTGGTGGACTTCCGGCGCACCGCCACCCGGGACGTCGGGATGGGCGGCCGGCGGATCCGCCGCGGCGACAAGGTGGTGGTCTACCACGCGTCCGCCAACCGCGACGAGGCGGTCTTCCCGGACCCGGACCGCTTCGACGTCACCCGCACCCCGAACGACCACGTCAGCTTCGGTCACGGCCCGCACTTCTGCGTCGGCGCGCAGCTGGCGCGCCTGCAGATGACGGCGCTGCTCCGTCGGGTCCTCACCGAACTGCCCGGCCTGGCGCTGGTCCCCGGTGCGGCGCCGGCCCGTCTGGTGTCGAACTTCCAGAACGGTCTCAAGCAGCTGCCGGTCCGGTGGCACCTGCGCGACTGACGGCGGCGTCCGGACGCCGGCCGGCCCCCGGGGTGGCCGGCCGTCGGCGCGCCACCGGCCCGGGCAGCCGCCCGCCGAAGGGGTTGCCGGCCCTGCGTCGCAGCCTCGCGGTGAACCCGGGCTCTGCCATGATCGCCGTGTCGGGTTCGGTGGATCTTCTGAGTGGAGTGGAGTGGCTGTGGCAGAGCGGCAGAACGGCACGGTGAAGTGGTTCAACGACGAGAAGGGCTACGGCTTCATCACTCCGGAGTCCGGACCGGACCTGTTCGTTCACTTCCGGGCGATCCAGGCGGAGGGCTTCAAGTCCCTGTTCGAGGGCCAGCAGGTGACGTTCGTGGCGGTCGAGGGCGAGAAGGGGCTCCAGGCGGGCGAGGTCCGGCCGGAATAGCCCGCCGACCGGCCCGCCGTCACCCGCCGACCGGCGGGGTGGCCGGCCGGGTGGGGGTGGCGGTCACCGACGGACCCGTGGGACCGGAGGGGCAGGAGGGGTCGGGCGAGCCGGCGGGGTGCCAACGCTGCTGAATCGTACGGAAGTTCGGTGCTGCTCGACTATTGGTAGGAAACTTTACTTTCTACTACGCTGTCGGCTGGCGGCTTGGCGCGGCGCCCCTGCCGGACGGGGCGTGACGCGCTCAGTGAGAGCTCTGTCCCGGCCGCCGCGGTGGTGCGGTTGCCGCTTGGCCGGTGGCGTCGTGTGTGGTGCGCGCCGGTGTCCAGCTCTCACCGTTTCTCAAGGTCAGGGAGTCCAGGGATGCGTCTGGGTGTCTCGGCAAGGCCTGTTCGTGTCGGAGTGTTCGCCGCCGTGCTCACGTTGCTCGGCGGCCTGTTGCTCGGCTGGTCCGGGCGGGCGGGAGCGGCGGCCGATCCGCTGATCTCGCAGGGGAAGCCCGCGACGGCCTCGTCCACGGAGGGGTCGTCGTACGCGGCGGGGAAGGCGTTCGACGGGAGTGCCACCACGCGGTGGGCGAGCGTGGAGGGGAAGGACCCGCAGTGGCTGCAGGTGGACCTCGGCGGGAACGCCGGCGTCGGCCGCGTGAAGCTGAGTTGGGAGGCCGCGTACGCGAAGGCGTACCGGCTGGAGGTGTCGTCGGACGGGGTGACCTGGACGACGGTGGCCGAGGAGAAGGCCGGCAACGGCGGGACGGACGAGTGGACGGGGCTGGCGGCCAAGGGCCGCTACGTCCGGGTCCACGGAACGGCGCGCGGGACGTCCTACGGGTACTCGCTGTTCGAGATGGAGGTCTACGGGGTGCTGGACGGCGGGCCGCCGCCGGGCGGGGCGTTCACCGTGGTCGCGGCGGGTGACATCGCCGCGCAGTGCACCGCCTCGGACAGCGGCTGCGCGCACCCGAAGACGGCCGCGCTCGCCCAGCAGATCAACCCGAAGTTCTACCTGACGATGGGTGACAACCAGTACGACGACGCCCGGCTGTCGGACTTCCGGAACTACTACGACAAGACCTGGGGGGCCTTCAAGGCGAAGACCCGCCCGGTGCCGGGCAACCACGAGACCTACGACCCGGCCGGTTCGCTCGCCGGGTACAAGTCCTACTTCGGCAGCATCGCCTACCCGCAGGGGAAGAGCTGGTACAGCTTCGACGAGGGCAACTGGCACTTCGTCGCGCTGGACTCCAACGCCTTCGACCAGAGTGCCCAGATCGACTGGCTGAAGGCGGACCTGGCGGCCAACGCGAAGAAGTGCGTCGCCGCCTACTTCCACCACCCGCTGTACTCCTCGGGCGGGCACGGCAACGACCCGGTCTCCCGGCCCGTGTGGAAGATCCTCTACGGCGCCAGGGCCGACCTGGTGCTGAACGGGCACGACCACCACTACGAGCGGTTCGCCCCGCAGGACCCGGACGGGAAGGCCACCGCGGACGGGATCGTCGAGATCGTCGGCGGGATGGGCGGTGCCGAACCGTACCCGATCGAGCAGGTCCAGCCGAACAGCCAGAAGCGGATCAGCGGTGACTACGGCGTGCTGAAGCTGGACTTCACCGACTCCGGGTACGGCTGGAGCTACGTCGGAACCGACGGCCAGGTCAAGGACAGCAGCCCGAAGTACAGCTGCCACTGATGATGTACCTGGCCACCACCGGCCGCCGTCCGGACGCGCCGCCCCGCCCCGCGGGGGTGGGGCGGCGCGTCCCCGGCACGGTCATCGCGCTCGGAGCGGTCAGCCTGGTCACGGACGTCTCCTCGGAGATGGTCACCGCCGTGCTGCCGCTCTACCTGGTGCTGGGGCTCGGCCTCTCACCACTCCAGTTCGGTTTCCTCGACGGGTTGTTCAACGGGGCCACGGCGCTGGTCCGGTTGCTCGGCGGCAGGCTCGCGGACCGGGGCGGCGGCCGGCACCGGACCGTCGCCGGGGTCGGCTACCTGCTCTCCGCACTCTCCCGGCTCGGGCTGCTGCTGGCCGGTGGTGCGGCGGGCGGGATCGCCGCCGCGCTGACCGCCGACCGGCTCGGCAAGGGAGTCCGGACGGCCCCGCGGGACGCGCTGATCTCGCTCAGCGCACCGCCGGAGGCCCTCGGCCGGGCGTTCGGCGTGCACCGGGCGATGGACACCACCGGGGCGATGCTCGGACCGCTCGTCGCGTTCGTGGTGCTGTGGGCGACGGCGGACGCGTACGACGCGGTGTTCGTGGTCAGCTTCGCCGTCGGACTGCTCGGCGTGCTGGTGCTGGTGCTGTTCGTCCCGGCCGGGGCGGCGGTGCCTGCGGTGCCTGCGGTCGTCCCGAAGCCTGCCCGGACGAAGCCCGCCCGGACGAAGCCCGCCCGGAGGAGGGGCGGGGCACTGCGCGATCCGGTGTTCCGGCGGGTGGTCACGGCCGCCGCGCTGCTGGGGGCCGCGACCATCGGCGACTCCTTCGTCTACCTGCTGCTCCAGCGGGGCCTGGACCTGCCGCCCGTGCTCTTCCCGCTGCTGCCGCTCGGCGCGGCGGCGTGCTACCTGCTGCTGGCCGTACCGGCGGGCCGGATCGCCGACCGGACCGGCCGGCGCGTCCCGTTCCTCTGCGGGCACGGCGCCCTGCTCGCGGCCTACCTCACCCTGATGCTGGCGCCGGGGTGGCCGGCCGCGGTGCTCACCCTGGTGCTCCTGGGCGTCTTCTACGCGGCCACGGACGGCGTCCTGATGGCGCTCGCCGGGCCGGTGCTGCCGCCGGAGGGACGGGCCGGAGGGCTCGCCGTCCTGCAGACCGGCCAGGCGCTGGCCCGGCTGGTCGGCGCGGCCGGGTTCGGCGCGGCCTGGACGTGGTGGGGTCCGCGTCCGGCCCTGGCGGTGAGCGCACTCGCGCTGGCCGCCGCACTCGCCGCCGCCTGGCGGATCCTGCCGGGAAGGGAGGTCGCGTGAAAGCGCGTTCGACGGTGCTGGTCCTCGCCGTCCTGGTGCTGCTGGGCGGCTCGCTCGGGTACGTCCTGCATGCCAGGCAGCGTGGCGGCGGGCCCCAACTCGTCGCGGCCGAGAGCTCGTTCAGCCTGAACGAACCCGGACTCTACTACCGGGACACCGCCACCGGCCGGGTCGCCCGCAGCCAGGGGGCGCCGGACGGGCCGTCCTGCGCCCGGTTCTACGCCGCGGGGGACCGGGCACTGTGCCTGCGGGCGCTGCCCGGTGTCCCGGCGCGGACCCAGGCGGTGGTGTACGACCGGCGGTTCACCGAGCTCCAGACGGTGACGGTGCCCGGCATCCCGAACCGGGCCCGGGTGTCGGCCTCCGGGCAGCTGCTCTCCTGGACCACCTTCGCCGTGGGGGACTCGTACGCGGCGGGCACCTTCTCCACCCGGACGTCGATCCTGGACCTGCGCACCGGCTACCTGGTCAAGTCGATCGAGTCCGTCCCGCTGACCGTCGGCGGTACCCGCCACCACGCCGCCGACGTCAACTACTGGGGCGTCACCTTCGCCGCCGACGACAACCGCTTCTACGCCACCGTCTCGACCGGCGGACGGACCCACCTGGTCGAGGGCGACCTCCGGGCGTGGACGGCCCGGACGCTGCGGGAGAACGTCGAGTGCCCGTCGCTGTCGCCGGACGGCACCCGGATCGCCTTCAAGAAGAAGGTCTCGGCCGACCCGGCCGCGCTCTGGCGGCTCCATGTCCTGGAACTCGACGGGATGCGCGAGCACCCGCTGGCCGAGTCGCGCAGCGTGGACGACCAGGCGGCCTGGCTCGACGGGGAGACGCTCGGCTACGCGCTGCCGGGCCGGGACGGGAAGGGCACCGACGTCTGGGCCGTCCCGGCGGACGGCGGCGGGGCGCCGCACCTGCTGGTGCCCGGCGGCTCGTCGCCGGTGGCCGTGCCGGCGGCGCCGGGCTGACCCGCCGGACCGGCGGTACGGCGGAGCGGCGGTACGCGGACGGGCGGTGGCCACCCTGATCGGTGGCCACCGCCCGTCCGCGTACCGGAGGTCAGATGATGGGGCGACTGTAGAACGGGCCGTAGTAGCTGCCGTACGCCTCGCGGTACCCGAGGTCGGCGTCCTCGTGCTTCTCCCGGTCGAACTCCGGGCCGTCCTTGATCTCGGCCTTCGTCCGGTCCACGTAGATCTTCTCGTCCTCCTGGTCGACCCGGACGATGGTGCCGACCGGCAGCAGGACGTGCTTGCCGAAGATCCACGGACCGGTGTCGACGACGAGGTATTCGGAGCCGGCCTCCGGGGAGTGCCGGTCGACCTTGCCGATCGCTCCGTCCGTCGCCTCCACGTGGAAGCCCACCAGGTCGGTGCCGGCGACGTGGCCGGAGGTCGAGCGGAACTCCCAGATGTCGATGCTGCTCATGTCGGTTCCCTTTCTCCCGGTGCCCGCCGAGCTGTTCCCGGCCGACGCGTTCTCGACCCTCGGCTGCCCCGGACCGCGGACCTCACACCTGCCGGCCGTGACGAACAGGTCGGCACCGTTCGAGGCGGCGCCGCTCAGGGCCGCACCGGACGGGACCGGCTCAGCAGACCGTGACCCCGATCAGACAGGTGTCGTCGTCGGTGTCGGAACTGCTGTACCTCAGGAGGTGGTCGAGCCGGCGTTCGAGCTCCGGCTGCCCGCCCGACTTCCCGGCGATGGACAGCAGGTCGTCGAGCGACTCCTCCAGGGAACGGTCCCGGCGTTCGATCAGGCCGTCGGTGTACATCATCAGGGTGTCCCCGGCGCGGAGCCGGATCTCGCCCTCCTCGTAGTCGGCCTGGTCGATGGCGCCCAGCAGGATCCCCGAGACGGTGGGGAGCTCGGTGGCCCGGCCGTCGCGCAGCAGGATGGGGGGCAGATGGCCCGCCCGGGCCCAGCGGAGGGTCCTGGTCCGGGGGTCGTACAGGGCGCAGACGGTCGTCGCGGTGACGTTGTCGGTCAGGTGGTGGGTCACCGTGTTGAGCCAGCCCAGCAGCTGGCCCGGTCCGGCGCCGGTGGCGGCCAGGCCGCGCAGGGCGTTGCGCAGGGCGACCATGCCGGTGGCGGCCTCGATGCCGTGCCCGGCGACGTCGCCCACGCACAGGAGGACCTGGCCGGTCGGCAGGTCCAGGGCGTCGTACCAGTCGCCGCCGACCAGGTGGTCCTTCTCGGCGGGCCGGTAGCGCACGCCCACCCGCAGGTCGTGCAGCTCCAGGGGGCCGCGGCTCGGCGGCATGATGGCGTGCTGCAACTGCAGGGCGAGCCGGTTGCGTTCGGCGGCCTGCTGCTCGGTGTGGGCGAGCTGGTCGCGGGTGGCGGCGAGCGCGACCTCGGTCCAGTGCTGGGCGGAGACGTCCTGGTAGGCGCCGCGCACGGTGGTGATGCGGGAGTCGGCGTCGAGGACGGGCTCGGCGACGACCCGGATGTGCCGGGCGATGCCGTCGGCCCGCTGGAGGCGGAAGGCGGTGGAGGCGGGGCGCCGGTGGTGCAGCAGGGTGCGCAGGAACCGGCCGATGGTGTGCTCGTCGTCGGGGTGCGCGTGGGCCGCCAGGTGGTCCAGCGGGATGGGGTCGGCGTGCGGCGGCAGGCCGTGGAGGTCGAACAGGGTCTCGTTCCAGGCGATCTCGCCGGTGTGCAGGTTCTCCTCGAACCCGCCGATGCGGCCGAGGCGTTGGGCGTGCTGCAGCAGGCTGGCGACGCGGGCGGCGCCGTCCTCGGTCCGCCAGATGACGACCGCGCCGGCCCCGCAGCGGGTGATGCTCACGCTGGCCCGGGTGGTGAGCGGGACGCCGTCGACCAGGGCGGAGAGGTTCATCCCCGGCGAGCGGAACGACTCGCCGGTCGCCAGGACGTACTCGATCTTCTCGAAGAGGCCGCCCGGTTCGGCGGCCAGCGGGTAGGCCTCCAGCAGCCGGGCGCCGAGGATGGCGCTGCGCGGGCGGCCGGCGAAGTCCTCGAAGCTCGGATTGAGGTGCTTGATGAGGTAGTCGGTCGTCCGGCCCGCCGCGTCGAGGTCCGGGTGCACGACCAGGCAGGGGTCGTGCAGGCCCTGGACGAGTTCCAGCAGGTCGGCCGTCTGCGGGTCGACGCCGTCGCCGTTCCCGGTGGCCGGGTGCGACTCCAGGGCGGTGGCACAGAGTTCGGCCAGGGCCTCGAACTGCCGTTGCAGCGACTGCGACGGCGCCGGCAGGTCGCCGCTCCAGCAGACCTCCAGGACGCCGGTGATCCGGCCGCCCGCCCCGGCGGGCACGGCCAGCCGGCCGCCGCCGAACTCCCGCTGTCCGATGGAGGGGAGCCCCGCCGCGGCGAGCGACTCGTAGGCCGCGGAGGCCCGTTCGGTCAGTGCGCGGCGCGCGGGAACGGGGACGCCCGGCGGGACGTGGCGCCAGCGCGCCGCCTCCTCGTCGGCGAATCCGGCGCTGCCCGCCAGCGTCAGGGACTGGTCGGAGTTGGCCGCCCAGATCGCCACCGCCTGCGCGCCGAGCGGCCGGAGCGCGTGCTCCAGCACCGACTGCGCCACGGCCTGGACGTCGGAGGCGCCCAGCATCCCCGTCTCGGCGCTGCGCAGCCGGACGCCGAGGGACGGCTCGCCCGCGGAGGCCATGAACTCGCGGGCGACGTCGGCGATCCGGTCGTGCGAGGCCTGGTTGACGAGGTCGGCCGCCAGGTCCAGGACGGACAGCGTGGAACGGTCGGCCAGCGTGTCGAGCTGGCGGCCGGCCTCGGCGGGGGAGACGCCCAGGCGCTCCACCAGGATCCCCTTGGCGAGTTCGACCAGCGCCCGGCCGTCCGCCTGGGCGTGGGCCCGGGTGAGTTCGCGGCGCAGCCGGTCGACGGTCGACGTCAGCCGGCCCACCGTGCTGCCGGCCGCCGGCAGGGACGTCCTGCCGGCGGGCCCGTCCGCCGGTTCACGCGGCGACACGACGGAGGGCGGCACGGCGACCGCCCGCGCGACCTGGCCCGACGCCGCTGCCTGCCCGGGCGCCGCTGCCGCCCCGGACACCGCGGCCGGACCGCGCCCGGCCTGCGGGAGCGGCTGCTCTTCGGCGTCCCGGGGCTGTCGGGGGTCGTGCATGGTGTCTCCTCCGCTGGCGTGGTCGTTCGGCGTCGCGGTGCGTCCCACCGGCACGGCGGGCGGCTACGGCCGCAGCCACCGCTCGACGCGGGCGATCAGGTCGAGCGCGTCGACCGGCTTGGTCACGTAGTCGGTGGCGCCGGAGGCGAGGCTCTTCTCCCGGTCTCCGACCATGGCCTTGGCGGTGACGGCGATGATCGGCAGGTCCGCGTGCTCGGGCATCGCCCGGATCGCGGCCGTTGCGGCGTAGCCGTCCATCTCCGGCATCATCACGTCCATCAGGATCAGGTCGATGCCGCGGTGCGCGGTGAGGGCCTCGATCGCCGCGCGTCCGTTCTCGGCCTGCAGCACCCGCATGCCGTGCAGCTCCAGGATCCCGGTCAGCGCGTAGAGGTTGCGGTCGTCGTCGTCGACGACCAGCACCGTCCGCCCCGCGAGGGAGCCGTCGACGTCCTGGGCGAGCGCGACGGCGGGATCCCCGCTCCGTACCAGCGGCAGCACGTCACCGGGCTGGTCCGCGCTCAGGTGCAGGGCGATGCGCTCGCGCAACTCGTCCAGGCTGGAGAGGAGTTCGAGCGGCTGCAGGGTGGCCCGCTGTTGCAGGAGACGCTCCTGCTCGGCGCCCAGCCGCCGGTTGTTGTGCGCGAGGACCGGCACGCCGTGCAGGGCGGCGTCCCGCGCCATCTCCTCCAGGAAGTCCAGGGCCGCGCCACCGGGCAGGTCGAGTTCCAGGACCACGCAGTGGCACGGGGTCGAGGCCAGTGTCGCCGCCGCCTCGTGGGCGCTCACCGTGGTGGTGACCTCCACGGTCGTGCGCGGGTCGCCGAGGCCGGAGGGGCCGGTGAGGTCGGCGACGGCGCTCTCCGCGACCAGTGACAGCAGGCCGCGCGGACGCTCCTCGATGACGAGCAGCCGCTTGGGCTGAACCGTCTCCGGCGGCGCGGCGGGTGCCGGGGTCTCGACCCGGTCCGCTGCGCCGGCGGCCTCGCCGGTACCGCTCTCCAGCGCCGTCCGCGAGTTCTGGGCGTTCAGTTCGACGAAGTCGGTCCGGGAGGCGGGCAGGTAGAGCGTGAAGGTGCTGCCCCGGCCGGGCACGCTGTCCGCGGTGATCGCACCTCCGAGGAGGAAGGCGATCTCGCGGCTGATCGACAGACCCAGCCCGGTGCCGCCGTACTTGCGGCTGGTGGTGCCGTCCGCCTGCTGGAAGGCCCCGAAGACGCTCTCCAGGTGCTGGGGTTCGATGCCGATCCCGGTGTCCACGACGTGGAAGGCGATCACCGGGCCGTCGTCGCGGCGGGCGACCTCCGGTACGTGCGCGTGGTCCGCGACCTCGATCCGCAGTTCCACGCCGCCCTTCTCGGTGAACTTGACCGCGTTGGAGAGCAGGTTGCGCAGCACCTGGCGGAGCCGGTAGTCGTCGGTGAGCAGCTCCGCCGGCATCGTCGGCGCGGTCTCGACCGTGAACCGCAGGCTCTTCTGGCTCGTCAGCGGCCGGAAGGTGGCCTCGACGTAGTCGAGCAGCTTGCGCAGCGGGATCCGCTCGGGGGTGATGTCCATCTTCCCCGCCTCGACCTTGGAGAGGTCGAGGATGTCGTTGATCAGCTGGAGCAGGTCGGAGCCCGCGGAGTGGATGATGCCCGCGTACTCGACCTGCTTGGCCGTCAGGTTCCTGGTCGGGTTCTGGGCGAGCAACTGGGCGAGGATGAGCAGGCTGTTGAGCGGGGTGCGCAGCTCGTGGCTCATGTTGGCCAGGAACTCCGACTTGTAGCTGGAGGCCAGCGACAGCTGGTGCGCGCGGTCCTCCAGCTCCTGCCGGGCCTGTTCGATCTCCAGGTTCTTGGTCTCGATGTCCCGGTTCTGTGCGGCGAGGAGCGCGGCCTTCTCCTCCAGTTCCGCGTTGGAGGACTGCAGTTCCTCCTGACGGGCCTGGAGCTCCTCCGACCGGACCTGGAGTTCGGCGGTCAGCCGCTGGGACTCCCCGAGCAGTTCGTCGGTGCGGGAGTTGGCGACGATCGTGTTGACGTTGGCGCCGATGGTCTCCATCAGCTGGTCGAGGAAGGCGCGGTGCACCGAGGTGAAGTCGCGGACGGCGGCGAGCTCGATGACGCCCAGGACCTGGCCCTCGACCACGATGGGCAGCACGATCAGGGAGGCGGGCTCGGCCCGGCCCAGGCCGGAGGAGATGGTCACGTAGCCCGCGGGCAGGGAGTCGACGGCGATCGTGCGCCGGCTGCGCGCGGCCTGGCCGACGAAGGACTCGCCGAGCCTGAAGCGGGTGGGGGTCGAGCCGGCGGGGAAGGCGTAGGAGCCGATCAGGTTGAGGACGGTCGTGTCCCCGCTGTCCTCCGCGAGGTAGAAGGCGCCGTACTGGGCGGACACCAGGGGCGTCAGCTCGTCCATGATCAGTTCGGCGACGACGGCGAGGTCGCGGCGGCCCTGCATCAGGGCCGAGATCCGGGCCAGGTTGGACTTGAGCCAGTCCTGTTCGTCGTTGGCCCGGGTGGTCTCGCGGAGCGACTCCACCATGAAGTTGATGTTGTCCTTGAGGTCGGCGACCTCGCCGGAGGCGTCCACGGTGATCGAGCGGGTGAGGTCGCCCTCGGCGACGGCGCCGGTCACCTCGGCGATGGCGCGGACCTGCCGGGTGAGGTTGCCGGCCAGCTCGTTGACGTTCTCGGTGAGCCGCTTCCAGGTGCCGGAGACGCCCTCCACCTCGGCCTGGCCGCCGAGCCGGCCCTCGGAGCCGACCTCGCGGGCGACCCGGGTGACCTCGGCGGCGAAGGCGCTCAGCTGGTCGACCATCGTGTTGATGGTGGTCTTGAGCTCCAGGATCTCGCCGCGTGCGTCGACGTCGATCTTGCGGGTGAGGTCGCCCTGGGCGACGGCGGTGGTCACCTGGGCGATGTTGCGGACCTGGCTGGTGAGGTTGTGCGCCATGAAGTTGACGTTGTCGGTGAGGTCCTTCCACGTGCCGGCCACGTTCGGGACCCGTGCCTGCCCGCCGAGCGTCCCCTCGGTGCCGACCTCGCGGGCCACCCGGGTCACCTCGTCCGCGAAGGCCGAGAGCGTGTCGACCATCGTGTTGATGACGCCGGCGAGCGCCGCGACCTCGCCCTTGGCCTCCACGTTGATCTTCTGCGAGAGGTCGCCCTTGGCGACGGCGGTGGCCACCTGGGCGATGGAGCGGACCTGTCCGGTCAGGTTGGAGGCCATCACGTTGACGTTGTCGGTGAGGTCCTTCCAGGTGCCGGAGGCACCCCGGACGGTGGCCTGGCCGCCGAGGTTGCCCTCGGTGCCGACCTCGCGGGCGACCCGGGTGACCTCGGCGGCGAAGGCGCTCAGCTGGTCGACCATCGTGTTGATGGTGGTCTTGAGTTCGAGGATCTCGCCGCGCGCGGTGACGGTGATCTTCTGCGAGAGGTCGCCCTCCGCGACGGCGGTGGCCACCTGGGCGATGGAACGGACCTGGGCGGTGAGGTTGCCCGCCATGAAGTTGACCGAGTCGGTCAGGTCGCGCCAGGTGCCCGACACGCCCTTGACGTCGGCCTGGCCGCCCAGGATGCCCTCGGTGCCGACCTCGCGGGCGACCCGGGTCACCTCGTCGGCGAAGGAGGACAGCTGGTCGACCATCGTGTTGACGGTGTTCTTGAGTTCGAGGATCTCGCCGCGCGCGGTGACGGTGATCTTCTGCGAGAGGTCGCCCTTGGCGACGGCGGTGGCGATCTGGGCGATGTCGCGGACCTGGCTGGTGAGGTTGCCGGCCATCGCGTTGACCGAGTCGGTCAGGTCCTTCCACGTCCCCGACACGGCGGGCACCTCGGCCTGGCCGCCGAGCCGGCCCTCGGTGCCGACCTCGCGGGCGACCCGGGTCACCTCGGAGGTGAAGAGGGAGAGCTGGTCGACCATGCCGTTGAACACGGTGGCGATCTCGCCCAACAGGCCGTCGGCGTCGTCGGGAAGGCGGGTGCCGAAGTCTCCGTCGCGCACGGCCGTCAGCCCGGCCAGGAGGCGCCGCAGATCCGGTTCACCGACCTGCGCCGTGCCGCCGTCGGCCGCGTGCTGAGCCTGGGGCTTCGTCGTGCCAGCCATCGAGGACGTCGCCTTCCTCTGTAGGGCGACAGGCCGCACGGCCCGTCGCAGTCAACACCCGATCCGGCCGCACGTCCGACCAAAGGGCCGCGCCGAAGCCGTGTCAGGCACCTGTCCGTACCGTTCCGGACCGTACCGCACCCGTTCGGCCGAGGGCGACTTCCGTAGCACCGACGGAAAGTGACCGGGCCCACGTCCGACCGGGGCCGTCCGGGGGCGGTCACGCGCCGGAGAACCGTGATCGACGAGCTGCCCGCCGCCGGCTAGCCGAGGTCGGTGAGCTTGCGCCCGCGGGCCCGGCGGTACAGGTCGGGCAGGCGCTCCTCGGCCGCCCGGGCGGCGTCCCGCCGGAGTCCGTACAGCACCCCGTAGGCGAACGCGTGAGCGTCACCGTCCGAGGGCCCGGTCCCCGCGTCCAGGAGGGCCCCGCGGGCGATCACGGTGTCCTGGTGGTCCCCGAGGTTCCGCTGCAGGGCCTTCATCCGCCGGGAGAACCTCTCGGCGCGCCCGGCGGAGACCGGGCGGACGCTGTCCGCCGTGTAGCGGGCCCGCTTGGCCGCCTTGCGCGCATGGTGCAACGCGCCGTCGCGCTCGGGCCCGGGGGCGGTCGCGAGCGCGGCGTCGAGCCGCTCCACCGTCCGGCGCTGTTCCCGGCGCAGTGCGCGGGACAGCTGCCCGGCGGCGTCGCCGCCGCGGCCCTTCCCGGTGAGGGGCGGATCGTCGGCGAAGGCCTCCAGCGCGTCGAGGAGGGCGAAGTAGCGCGGGGTGGTGAGATCGGTCACCGCGTGCTCCCAGGCCTCCTGGTACCGGTCGGCGTACCGCGCCGCGAGCCGGGCGCGCAGGTCGCCGCGCGGCACCTCCGGGGGCAGCTCGTCCACTGCGGCGACCAGCTGCTCGCCGAGCACCTCCTGATCCCGCGCCAGGCCCAGCGACCGTCCGAGCCACCGCAGCTCGGCGGCCAGTTCCTCGACGCGCCCGCGGTCGAACAGCCGGCGGTGGGCCTTGAGGAGGCTGCGGAGCCGCCGGGCCGCGACCCGCATGCGGTGCACCGCGTCCGGTTCTTCCAGGCGCACCCGCGGGTCCAGCGCGATCAGTGTCCCGACCTGCTCGCGGAGGGCGGCGCCCACCACCGCGCCGGGCGTTCCGGGGCGCAGTGGCACCCGGTCCGGGGCCTGCTGCCGGGTTTCGTCCAGTGCCCGGGCGAGCTTGGACGGGTAGCGGGAGCGGCTCCCGCCCGCCGCCGTGAACGCGGCCTCGACGTCGTCGAGGAGTGCGGTGCCGCCCTCCGCCAGCTCGACCTCGGTCTCGGTCCAGGCGGTCAGCTGGGTGGGGGTGCCGACGGCCCGGCCGGCACCGGGCGCGGAGCCGGCCCCGCGCGGCGTCCGCGGCCGGTCGAAGACCTGGCCGGTGACGCGGTCCTCGGCGATCTCGGCGAGCGTGGTCCCCGCCGTGTCGAGCAGGAGCTCGCGGCGCCGGCGGGTGTGCAGGTGCGCGACGGGTGCGAGCGCGCCGCCCCGCACGAACACCGCCAGCCTCGGCGTCAGTGCCGACGGCACCTGGCCGGGTGCACCGGCGTCGAGCGGTTCCGCGATCTCCTCGCGGGTGTCCCCGTCACGGGGCAGCTTGAGGTGCCAGCCGGCGTCCTTGCCGCCGGTGCGCCGGCGCAGGGTGATGCGCCGGCGCAGCAGCCGCAGGTCCGGGGTGTCGTAGTAGACGGCGTCCAGGTCGTGCGGTTCGCCGGGCACGACCCGGGCGACGCCCGGCAGGTCCTCGAACCGCCGGAGCGGCCGTCCGCCGTCGTACTTCCGTTCCCTCTCCATCTGTTCGCCACTCATGGTGGGCGCCTGCCCGCGGATCGCGGTTTCACGCCCGGGGGGACGGTGGGCCGCCCCGGCGCCGTCAGGCCTCGGCCAGCAGCTCGGCGCGCAGACCGGACAGGATGCGGGTGAGCAGCCGGGACACGTGCATCTGCGAGATGCCCAGCCGCCGGCCTATCTCCAGCTGGGTCAGCTCGGCCCCGAACCGCAGCGACAGGATGGTGCGGTCGCGCTCGGGCAGGGCGGCGATGAGCGGCTTGAGGGTCTCCAGGCAGAGCACGGTCTCGTAGGCGCTCTCCTCCTGCGCGATCCGGTCGCCCAGCGCGTCGCCCCCGTCCGCCCCGCCGTTGCCGGGCGCGGGGGCGTCGAGGGAGCCGGCGCTCTGCGCCTGGGAGGCGATCAGGCCCTCGCGCACCTCGTCCTCGGTGAGGTCCAGGTGCGCGGCCAGCTCGCCGGGGGTGGGGACGCGGTCCAGCACCTGCTCCATGGCGTCGCTGGTCTTGGCCAGCACCAGGCGAAGCTCCTGGAGGCGGCGCGGCACGTGCACCATCCAGCCGGTGTCACGGAAGAACCGCTTGATCTCCCCGCTGATGGTGGGCAGCGCGAACGTGGAGAACTCGACCTCGAAGGACGGGTCGAAGCGGTCGATGGCCTTGATGAGGCCGATCGTGCCGACCTGGACGATGTCCTCGATCGGCTCCTTGCGGTGGGTGAACCGGCTCGCCGCGAACTTCACCAGCGCCCTGGACAGCTCGCGCGCGTCGGCCGGGCACGTGGCCGAGGGCAGGGTGGCGGCGATTCCCAGTTGCTCGGCGACCCGGGCGAGGTCGGCCGGGCAGGTCACCTCGTCACCGGTCGAGACAGGTCCGACCGCGCCGGGGGCCGAAGGGCGGTGGGTGCGGGCAGTGGTCGAAGGGCGGGACACGACGGTCGGCATGCTCTCTCTCCTCTGCTGATGATCATTCGCGGGTGACGACGGGACTCACGTGCCCGGCCTCGACCCGAACAGACCTACCTTTGCCAGATGACCACTCGATCTTCACTTTTCCTCCACGATTCGGAGGTGTTTCGGTGGCGGCGACCGTTTTCGCCCCGTCCCCGGCTGCACCGCCGGCCGTGCCGGACGTGCCGGGCGGCGGGCCCCGCGACGGCCCCGCGACGGCCCCGCGACGGGTCCCGCGACGCGCCCGGCCGGTCACCGGGCGGTGTTTCCGGAGCACCTCGGGGCACAAGACCCCCGCGGGTGGCGGGCCGTGGTCGGCGGGCCGGGCGCGTCACCCGGTCCCTCCGGTCGCAGGGTGCCGCAGGGGGTCGCAAGGGTCGCAAGGGTCGCGTCGGAGTGAGGACAGATGAGCATCAGTGAGTACCGGACGATGAGCCGGCCGGTCCTGTCCGGGCTTCCGGCCACGGGGCAGACCCGCAGGCTGACCCCGGGCGGCGGTCCGGGGGTGGTCGGGCGCTGCCGGGACCACGCCCGGTCGGCCCTGGAGGACTGGGGCTGGCTGCCGACCGCCGACCCCGATCAGCAGGCGCGGGCCGACGACGTGCTGCTCGTCGTCTCCGAGCTGGTCACCAACGCCTGCCGGTACGCCGGGGGGCCGGACCAGCTGGTCCTGTCCGCCACCGCGCACATCCTCCGCATCGAGGTGCTGGACGGTTCCGACGCGCCGCCCCGGCCGCGCGTGCCGCACGCGCCCGGACAGCTCGGCGGTCACGGCCTGCACGCCGTCGCGCTGCTCGTCGGCCGGTGGGGGCACGCGCCGCTCGCCGGCCGCCCCGGCAAGGTGGTCTGGGCCGAGTTCGACGTTCCGTAGCCGGGGAGCCGGCAGCCCCCGGCCCCGGAAGCCTCCGGCGCCGTGGCCCCCGGCCCCGCGACCCGCCGGGCGCCCCCCGGGCCGCCGCGCTCAGAACGCGGCGCGCAACGCCGGCAGCAGCGTGCCCTCGGCCCAGTCGAGGAAAGCCGGTTGGCTCTCGCCGCCGACCTGGACGAGGGCGACCTCCCCGAACCCGGCGGTCACGAACGGGCGCACCGCCTCCACGAAGTCCTCGACCCGGTCGCCGCAGGGAACGGCCTCGGCGACGTCCTCGGGCCGGACGAACCGGCTCGCGGCCGAGAAACCCGCGGTGCCCGGCAGTTCCGCGTTGACCTTCCAACCGCCGCCGAACCAACGGAACTGCTCGTGCGCCCGTCGTACGGCGGCGTCCCGGTCCCGGTCCCAGCAGACCGGCAACTGGCCCACCGCGGGCTTGCCGGCCCCGCCGTGCCGCGCGAACCCGGCGATCAGGGCCGGGTCGGGCTCGACGGCGATCACCAGGTCGGCCAGCCGGCCGGCCAGCTTCCCGGAGGCGGGCCCGGACACCGCCACCCCGATCGGCGGCGGCACGTCCGGAAGGTCCCACAGTCGCGCGCCCTCGACGTCGAAGTACTGGCCGTGCCGGGTCACGTACCCGCCGTCGAAGAGCGCCCGGATGATCTCCACCGCCTCCGCGAGCATCGCGTGGCGCACCGTGGCGCTCGGCCAGCCCTGGCCGACCACGTGCTCGTTGAGGTTCTCCCCGCTGCCCAGGCCGAGCCGGAAGCGGCCCTCGGACAGCAGCTGCAGGGTGGCGGCCTTCTGGGCCACCACCGCCGGGTGGTAGCGGAACGTCGGGCAGGTCACGTAGGTCATCAGCGGGATCCGGGAGGTGGCCTGCGCGGCGGCTCCGAGCACCGCCCAGGCGTAGGGCGCGTGGCCCTGCTCGTCCAGCCAGGGGAAGTAGTGGTCCGAGATCACCGAGAAGTCGAACCCGGCCTGCTCGGCGCGCACCACGTCCGCGACCAGGTCACGGGGGGCTCGCTGCTCGGTCATCATCGTGTATCCGATCTGCACCATGAGGGACGCCTGCCCCCGATCGCCGCCGCCCTCACGCCGGACGGCCGCGCGCCACCCGCCTGCACCAGCGCCGGGCCCGGGGCGGCAGCAGCGGCGGCCCGCGACGCAGGGCCCCCGGGCCCGCCGAACTGCGGTCCAGGGCGGCGCGGATATCCTGGAACCGTGCGGCTGCGTGAGCGCGGGGGAATCGTCACCGAGCCTCCGGGTGTGTCCCGTGAACAGCCCGACCCCGGCCCGGCACCGGCCTCTCCCGGCGACGTGTGACGGTGCGTGACGGGAGCAAGGTGATGATCCTTCCGGTCGAGATCAAGGTCAATGTCGACGGCGACGTCCAGGAGGCCCTGGCGGCCCTGGGTGAACCCCGGGGCGGTACGCGGAAGCGACTCATCTGGTTCGCCGAGGACCGCGACGGCGTCGCCGACGGACGACTGCCCCTGCTGGACGGCGGGGTGATCGTGCGCCTCCGGAGCGGCGACACCCCGGACGAGCTGACCGTCAAGCTGCGCCCGTGCACCGGGGAACAGCTGGTCGGGCCGTTCACCTGCCCGTTCGAGGAGGAGTCGTTCGAGTACCGGATCGAGGAGGACCTGGCGGGGAGTCGCCGGACGCTCGCGGCGTCCGCGACGGGCACGCACCCGCAGGCGGCGCTGCTGGACGCGGTGGCGCCCGGGGCGGACACCGCCGCACCGCTCGGCGTCCGGCAGCGGGAGTTCCTCCGCGGGTGCGCACCCGAGGTGCGGATCGACGGACTCGTCGCACTGGGCCCGATCGCCTCCACCAAGGGCGAGGACGTGCCGCTCGACGACGTGGAGGCCGACCTGGAGCGGTGGGCGGTTGGCGGTCTGGACTTCCTCGAAGTCTCGATCCGGGTCAAGCCCAAGGAGGACGAGGAACCCGACGCGTTCGCGGAACGGGTCGCGCGCAAGCAGCGGAAGCTCGAATCGGCCGTGCGGGACCGGGGGGTCCTGCTCTCAGGGAACCCCGAGAGCAAGACCCGGCGGGTCCTCACCGCCCTGGTGCCCGCCCGTCCGTGAGAGGACCCCGGCCGGCCCGGGCCCGGCCGTCGCGGCCCCGGAGGCCGGGCACCGGCTACGCCCCGTCGAGGGGGAGCAGTTCGCCGCTGCGGGCGACCCGCCCGTACCAGTGGGCGCTGGACTTCGGGGTCCTGGCCAGGGTCCGGGGGTCGACGTGGACCAGCCCGAACCGCTTCTCGTACCCGTACGCCCACTCGAAGTTGTCCAGCAGGGACCACAGGAAGTAGCCGCGCACGTCCGCGCCGTCGGTGACGGCCCGGTGCACCGCCGCCAGGTGGGCGCGCACGTAGGCGGCGCGGTGGGGATCGTCGACCGCGCCGTCCGCGCCGACCTCGTCCTCGTAGGCCGCGCCGTTCTCGGTGACCGCGAGCGGCAGCCCCGGGTACCGCCGGGCCATCCCGGTCAGCAGCTCGTGCAGGCCGGACGGGTCGACCGCCCAGTCCATCGCGGTGACGTCGCCAGGTGCCCGGTGGAAGCCCACCCGGTCCGCGCCCGGCCAGGGGGAGACCTGGCCGCCGCCGTGGCCGTCCTGGCGCGCGGGTTCCGTCCCCTCGGTGGTCGCGGAGACCACGGTGGGCGTGTAGTAGTTGACGCCCAGCCAGTCCAACGGCTGGTGGACCGTCGCCGGGTCGCCGGGCCGGACGAAGGACCAGTCGGTGAGACCGGCGGTGTCGTCCAGCAGGTCCTTGGGGTACGCGCCCTCCAGCATCGGCCCGAGGAAGACGCGGTTGCCGACGGCGTCGATCCGGCGTGCCGCGTCCCGGTCCGGCGCGGACGGGGTGAGCGGGCGCACCGCGTGCAGATTGAGCGCCACCGACAGCAGGGCCCCGGCCGGCAGAGCGGCGCGCAGGGCCTGGACGGCCAGGCCGTGGCCCAGGTTGAGGTGGTGGGCGGCGCGCAGGGCGGCCACCGGGTCGGTGCGGCCGGGGGCGTGGACGCCGGAGCCGTATCCCAGGAAGGCGCTGCACCAGGGCTCGTTGAGGGTCGTCCACCGGTGGACCCGGTCGCCGACGGCCTCGCCGACCAGCGCGGCGTACTCGGCGAACCGCTCGGCGGTGGCGCGCTCCGGCCAGCCGCCGGCCGCCTCCAACTCCTCCGGCAGGTCCCAATGGTAGAGCGTGGCGACCGGTGTGATCCCGGCGGTGAGCAGTTCGTCGGCGAGGCGGCGGTAGAAGTCCAGACCGCGCTGTGAGGCGGGGCCGCGCCCGGTGGGTCGGACGCGCGGCCAGGAGACCGAGAACCGGTAGGCGGTGAGACCGAGCTCGGCCATCAGCCGGACGTCGTCGCGGTAGCGGTGGTAGTGGTCGGTCGCGACGTCGCCGGTCTGGCCCCGGTGGACCCTGCCCGGGACGCGGCAGAAGGTGTCCCAGATCGACGGGGTGCGGCCGTCCTCGGCGGCGGCGCCCTCCACCTGGTAGGCGGAGGTGGCCGCGCCCCAGAGGAAGCCGGCCGGGAACCGGGGGACGGCGGCGGGCGGGTGGGGGTCGGACGGGTGGGGATCTGCCATGGCGGGTGCTCCCATCGGTGAGAACGGCGTGAGCGGGCGCGAGCGGGACGGCTGAGCGGTGCGGCCCCACGATGTGTCTGCCCGGCAGGGCGAGGACGAACAGCGGGGGCACCGTCGAGATCGGCGCGCCGGCCGCCACGCCCGCCCGCCCGGTCGACCGGCGGCCCGGCCCGGGGGCTCGTCGCCCGCCCGCCCGGTCGACCGCCGGCCCGGCCCGGCCCGGACGGCCTCCGCACGTGCTCGCGCCGGTCCCGTCGGCCCGAGCTGCCGAACGGGTGAAGGGTGGGCGCCGGAGCGTTTCGCCCACGAAGTGATGTCGTGGTGATGTGTAACTTCCGGTGCTGACAGAGCCGTTCCGCGCTCCCGCGCCGACCCTGGTCTCTGACCACCACCCGGAGGCATCGCTCCATGCGTTCTCGAACCCTTGCCGCCCTCTCCATGGCCGCAGCCCTGCTGGTGACGGGTACGGCCGCCACCCAGAGCGCCGCCGCCGCGGTGGCCTCCGTGGAGGCGGAGCCCACGGACTGTCCGAGGGAGCAGTACCGGCCCACCGACGACGACAAGAAGAAGTTCTACTGCGGGTTCAAGGAGTTGGGCCCCCGGACCCTGCCGACCGGACCGGTCGGCAAGTTGCTCAACGGCTACTACCGCTTCGGCGGGCTGACGCCCCAGCAGTTCCTCTCCTGGTACCGCGACGGCCTGGACTGGAAGTACCCGGCGGCGGACGGGTTCCGCGAGGTCAACGGCACGGTCGACCAGGCCGTGGCGACGGTGCCGAAGGACACGAAGCTCGACCGCTTCGGATCCGCCGGCGGGCGCTACCTGTCCACGGCCGGCACCGCGTACTCCGCGCGGGCGATCCCGCCGGACAGCCTCAACCCGATCCCGGACGCGCAGGGCGTGCCCCAGGACAGTTACCACTGCTACGTGGTGGTGAAGGAGTTCAAGGTCCTTCAGGGGCACATCGCGGCCGCCTTCGCCCAGCCCGGCGGCGGTGTCCAGCAGTGGCTGAAGGAGGACGCCGCCCTGAAGCCCGCGGAGCTGGGCACGGACCCGTACTACGTGTCCTCCCTCCTCAAGTACGGCTTCCTGGACGAGAAGCCCGCCACCACCTGCACGGGCTGACGGATGCCGGTCCGGGGCCCCCGGCGCGGTCCTCGCCCGGCCGGGGGCCACGGTCGCGGGATCACTCCCCGGCGGCCAGGCAGCGCAGACGGCCGTCCCAGGAGGCCGTCCGGCAGGTGAGTGCCGCACCGGCGGCGGAGGTCGCGGTGGCGCCGTGCTCCTTGCACCTGCGGTGCGGTTCGTTGCAGCTGCCCTTCCTCTTCCCGGGGATCTGCGCGCAGTTCTGGGTGTCGTGGGCCGCCTTGCCCTCGGGCGAGAGGTTGTCGTAGGCGCTGCCGTCGTGCCGCCCGGGCGAGTCGGCGCCCCCGCCCGCGTCCGCCGCCGGCGGGGTCGTGCGCGGGGCGCTCGGCCGGGTGGGCGTGGCCGGGACGGAGGGGGAGGCGGGCTTCTTCGGCGGGGTGCCTCCGGCCGGGGTACTCGGGGTCGGGGTGCTCCCGGGCTCCGTGGGGCGGGGCGTCGGGGAAGTCGCCGGGGGCTCTGTGGCGGGGGCCGTCGCGCGGGCCGTCGGCGGAGCGGGTACGGCCGGGGTCACGGCGAGGGCCGCGACGGTCCCCGGAGGTGAGGCCGGTGTGTCGAGGGCGTCGCACGCCGTCGCGGACGCGCCGAGCAGGCCGCCACGGCCGGCGCGGCCGCTCTGTCGGCCGCGCGGGAGTTGATCATGGAGCTGGGCATCGGGCCAGTCCGGGGACCGCCACCCGGGGGTCACCGGTCCGGTCGGGCCCCCGGCGGCCATCGGGATCCCGATACCGGACATCGGATTCTCCATTGGTCCCGCGCGCGACGCCGCCCTACTGTCGATCTCGTCACCGTGCTGACGGCCCGTCGCCGCACGGGCGGCCCGGGCCCGGCGCGTCGGGAACCGCGGAGCGTCACCCCGTCCCACCCGGGTCCGCTCCCCCCTGAACCCCTTCCCTCTGAACCCCTTCGGAGCAACCCGATGTCGAAGATCCTCTTCGTGATGACCGGCGCCGACCACTGGACGCTGGCCGACGGCACCAAGCACCCCACCGGCTACTGGGCGGAGGAGGCCGCCGCCCCGTACGAGGCGTTCCGGGCGGCGGGCCACGAGGTGACCGTCGCCACCCCGGGCGGGGTCGTCCCGACCGTGGACCGGGGCAGCCTGGCCCCCGAGGTCAACGGTGGCCAGGAGGGCGCCGACCACGTCGCCGCGACCCTCGCCGCGTTCACCGGGCTGCAGCGTCCGGTCCGGCTGGAGGACGTACGTGCGGACGACTACGACGCCGTGTTCTACCCGGGTGGCCACGGGCCGATGGAGGACCTCGCGGTCGACCCGGTCTCCGGCCGGCTGCTTGCCGACGCCCTCGCCTCGGGCAAGCCGCTGGGCGTGGTCTGCCACGGCCCGGCCGCCCTGCTGGCCGCCACGACGGCGGGCGGCGCCAACGCCTTCGCCGGTTACCGGGTCGCCGCGTTCACCAACGCCGAGGAGACCCAGGCCGGTTTCGCGGACCGGGCGAAGTGGCTGCTCCAGGACCGCCTCACCGAGGCCGGCGTCCTGGTCCAGGAGGGCGAGCCGTGGGCCCCGCACGTGGTCGTCGACCGCAACCTGGTCACCGGCCAGAACCCCGCCTCCGCCGCTCCGCTCGCCGCCGAACTGATCGAGCGGCTGGCCTGACCGCCGAGGGCTGACCGGTCGCGCAGCGGCCGGGGCCCGTCACCACGGGCCGGGCCGGTCTCCCCCCGCGGAGCCGGCCAGGGCCCGGCCCAGGAGCAGGGTGCTGCCGGTGAAGGTGTGGGTCGTGCCGCCCGTGCGCGGATCCGCCCCGGCCGGGGGGACTTCGGTGAAGCCGGTGCTCCACTGGCCGCCGAGCCGCTCCCGGATCAGTTCCAGGACCGGCCCGGAGACGGACAGGACCGCGAGGGGGTCCGAGGTCCGGCCGTGGTCGGCCTCGACGAGCTGCGCCCTCCCGGAGGCCGGGTCGACGCGGGTGTCCTCCGTGGTGACCGGGGACTCCCCGGACGCGTGCCGGACGGCCACCGGGCCGGTCGCGGAGCCCGGGCGGCCGTTCCCGCGGAGGACGTGCGCGGCGGTGACGGCCAGGCCGGGGGCCACGAGGAAGCCGCTGCCGCGGAAGCCGCCGGCGACGGTGATCATCACGGCGCAGTCGCGCAGGGTCGCGGACGGTACGGGACCGAGTGGTGCTCCGGTCACTCGGCGCCCCGGCGGGGCCGGGCGGCTTCGTCCGGACCGGGGAGCGGGTGGGCCGGGGCGGGCCTCAGGCGTCCGTGGGGAGGGGCTGGGCCGGGTGGCGGGGGGCCGCGGCGCGGGGCTGGGCGGGGAGCGGGAGGCCGAGGGCGGTGGTGGCGTCGGCGGGCAGGGCCAGGGCGGCCGTGACCTCCGGCGGCAGGTCGCGCAGGCGGAGCAGTCCGGCGGAGAGACGGGCGGCGGCGCGGTGCCAGTCGCCGGCCCGCTGGAGCAGGGCGTGGCCGCTGCCGAGGACGGTGTAGCCGCAGACCCGGGCCCCGGCGGCGCGGCTGCGGGCGGCGAACGCGAGCGTGTCGGCGGGGGAGGTGACCCGGTCGCGGTCGCCGTGCAGCATCAGGACGTCTCGGCCGGCGAGCTGCTCGCAGGGGTCCTCGGCGGGGCACCAGGGGGCGAGGGCGACGATGCCGCTGACCTGGGGGTGACCGCCGGTGCGCAGGGCGGCGCGGCCGCCCATCGAGTGGCCGATCAGGACGGTGGGGACCTTGCCCAGCTCCTCGGCGAGGTCGTCGAGGGCGGCGCGGGTGTCGCGGGCGGCGTCGGCGCGCTCGCCGTTCCAGCCCCGGTGGCGGTAACGGACGGTGCCGATCGCCACGCCCGCGCCGGCCGTCTCGCGGCGCAGCGCGCGGACGAAGCCGGCCATCCGCAGGCCGGGCGGGTTGATCCGGCCGGGCCGGGAGAGATTGTGTTCCTCGCCGCCGTGCAGCACCAGCACCGCGGCGCCCGGCTGCTCGGGCCGCTCCTGCCAGACCAGCGCCCGGTGTCCGCCCGTACCGTTGCCGCCCACCCTGTACCGCTTTCGCCGTCCGTTTCGTGGACCGCAACTGTACGCGCCGGGTGGGGCCGTCGGGTTCACCCGGGCGGCTCAGCGCCGGTGCCGGGCGCGCGCGGGCGGCCGGTGGAGCTGCTATCCACGAAGGGTGGGGGTGTTCCGCGCGCCGCTCAGGGCGCAGCGTCGCCGAGTGGAGGACTTCGTGGCTCAGCAGCTCGCACTATCTGTCGACTTCGGATCGGGATTCACCGAAGCCTGGTCGAAAGTCGCCAAGTTTATTCCGCAGTTCATCGCCTTTCTGGTGATCCTGGTCATCGGCTGGTTCGTGGCCAAGGCCATCGCGAAACTGCTGGACCGGGGGCTGCGCCGGATCGGGTCGGAGAAGGTGGCGGAGCGCGGCGGGATCGCCCGGTACCTGAGCGGCTCCAAGTACGACATGACCGGGATCGTCTGCAAGATCGTCTACTACGCGATCCTGCTCATGGCGCTCCAGCTCGCCTTCGGCGTCTTCGGCCCCAACCCGATCAGCGTGATGATCAACGGCATCGTCGGCTGGCTGCCCAAGGGCATCGTGGCCGTGGTCATCGTGGTGGTGGCGATGGCCATCGCCAACGCCGTCCGCGACATCGTCCGCAACGCGCTCGCCGGCGCCGCCTACGGGCGGACGGTGGCCACCGTCGCCTGGGCCTTCATCGTCGCCCTCGGTGTGATCGCGGCGCTCGGCCAGGCGGGCATCGCCACCGCCATCACCGGCCCGCTGCTGATCGCGGTGCTCGCCTCGGTCGCCGGGATCCTGGTGGTCGGCGTGGGCGGCGGTCTGATCATTCCGATGCGCCAGCGCTGGGAGCGGTGGCTGGACGGTGCCGAGAAGGAGACCGCCAAGCTGCGCGGCAACGCGTACCAGGCGGGCCGGGAGGACGCGCTGGCCAACCAGCCGGTCCGCCCGGCCACCCCGGCCGGACCGCCGGCTCCGGGCATCGACCCGGGCCGGCCGGGCGGGCAGTCGGGCTGAGCGCCGGTCCGCCGGGCCCGGTCGCCGCGCGGTGACCGGGCCCGGCGGGCGGGTCACCGCGCGTGCCGGACTCAGGCGGGCAGCAGACCCTGCTCCCGGACCAGCCAGCAGATCGCGGTCAGCCGGTACACGGCGAAGTCGTACCCGACCGGTTCGCGCCAGCCGATCTCGGTGAGCGCGTCGAGGAAGCCCAGCGCGTAGTCCGACAGCTCCTCGCGGTCGAGGGGCCGGGGCGAAAGCTCCGGCCCCTGCGCGTACAGCAGCTCGCGCAGCTCGGCGGTGTGCTGGTCGACCGCCGCCACGAAGCCCGGCTCGAAGGCGAACTCGGCGAGCCGGGGGGTGAAGGCGGCGACGATCCCGGGCAGCGGACAGCCGGCCGGCCGGTGGGAGGGGTCGGAGTCGTCGGGGGAACCCCGGTGGGATCCGTCGGGCGTGGCGAACATCCGTCCACGGTAGGCGAGCGGGGCGGCGGGAACGGCCCCTCGTTGCGGTTCCGTGTTGAGACCTTGGCCACCCCGCGGCCCGGCCGTCCGAGCCCGTCGGGGCCCGGCCGGTCACCGCGCCCGTCGGCGCCCGGTCCCCGGGCCGGACTCCCGCCGTCCCGGCCCCGGCGCCGCTCCGGTCGCCGGCCGTTCACCGGCCCGACCGCCGCCGGAATCGGTGAAACGGGTATGAGCACGGGGTGGTCTGTACCAGAATGGCCGGTATGGATCTTCGAATCTTCACCGAACCCCAGCAGGGCGCCGACTACGACACCCTGCTCCGGGTGGCCCGGACCGCCGAGGAGCTGGGTGCCTTCAGCGCCTTCTTCCGCTCCGACCACTACCTGAAGATGGGCGACGTCAGCGGCCTGCCCGGCCCGACCGACGCCTGGATCACCCTGGCCGGCCTGGCCCGGGACACCAGCACCATCCGCCTCGGCACCCTGATGACCGCCGCCACCTTCCGGCTGCCCGGCGTGCTCGCCATCCAGGTCGCCCAGGTCGACGCGATGAGCGGCGGCCGGGTCGAGTTCGGCCTCGGCGCCGGCTGGTACGAGGAGGAGCACAGCGCGTACGGCATCCCCTTCCCGAAGGAGAAGTTCGGGCGGCTGGAGGAGCAGCTGGCGATCGTCACCGGGCTGTGGAACACCAAGCTCGGGGAGACCTTCGACTTCGCCGGGGAGTACTACCGGCTGACCGACTCGCCCGCGCTGCCGAAGCCGGTCCAGCAGAAGATCCCGGTCCTGGTCGGCGGCAAGGGCCCGACCCGCACGCCGGCGCTGGCCGCCCGCTTCGCGGACGAGTTCAACCTGCCGTTCGTCTCGGTCGAGGAGAGCGCCGCCCAGTTCGGCCGGGTCCGCGCGGCCGTCGAGCGGGCCGGGCGGCAGGCCGACGACCTGGTGTACTCCAACGCCCTGGTCGCCTGCGTCGGGCGGGACGACGCCGAGGTGGCCCGCCGGGCCGCGGCGATCGGCCGTGACGTGGACGAGCTGAAGGCCAACGGCCTGGCCGGCACGCCCGACGAGGTGGTGGAGCGGCTCGGCCGGTTCGCCGCCGTCGGCAGCCGGCGGGTCTACCTGCAGATCCTGGACCTGGACGACCTGGACCACCTGGAGCTGATCGCCTCCCGGATCGCCCCGCAGCTGGGCTGAGTCCGGCCGCGGCCCGGCGGCTCCACCGGACGCGCGCCCCGGCGCCGGGGGAGCCGCCGCCACGCGTCCCGGGGGGCCGCCGGGCCTCCCCGGGCCTGCGCCCAGCCGTGCCCGGCCGGGGCGCTGTGACGTGCCCGGTGCGCTTCTGTGACGTTCCTGGAGCGGTAAAGGACTCGGCCCGGACCGGGGCTGACCACTAGTCTTTACTTTCTCTTGAAGGGGGAAGGCTCTTCGGGAGACGGAGCCGGGCAGCGTTCGGGCCGGCGGGGAGTCAGGGGGAGAGCCGATGGCGGACGTCAGGGTCTTGGGGATGCCGGACCTGTCCGGACCGGCCGATTCCGGGCCCGCGGCCGGGCCCGGGGCGGAGCCGGTGAGTCGGTCGGGGAACGGGACCGGCGGCGAGTCCGGGCCCGGGGCGCCGGCGGGCGCGACCGCGGGGGCGCCGGCCGGGCCCGTCGCCGCGGTCGCGCCGCCCGAGGCCGGGGGCGAGTCCGGCGCCAGGGTGCCGGCGCCGCGGACGGCCTGTCGAGGGGTGTCGCCGGAGCCCGCCGGGACGGTGCTGCGCCCCCGCGGGCTGCAGGACCTCCGGCAGGGCCGGTCCCGGCCGGCCGTGCTGCACTACCCGGCGGGGGACCTGCTGGTGGTCTCCGGGCTGCCCGGCAGCGGGAAGAGCACGCTGATGCGCCGCTGCGTCCGCACCCTGCTGGTCGACTCGCAGCAGGTCCGCGAGGAGTACGCGGCCCGGGTGCCCGGGTGGCTGCCCTACGCGGTCTACCGGCCGGTGGTCCGGGTGGCCCACTACCGTCGGCTGCGGCGCGCGGTGCTGGCGGGTGGCCCGCTCGCGGTGCACGACTGCGGGGCGGTGCCGCACGTCCGGCAGTGGCTGGTCCGGGAGGCCGCGCGGCAGGGGAGGCGGGTGCACCTGATCCTGCTGGACGCCAGCGCAGAGGAGGCCCGCGAGGGGCAGCAGGCCCGGGGCCAGGCGGTCTCCGCGTACGCCTTCGCACGGCACCGGGAGGCCGGCCGGCGGCTGCGCCGACGGCTGGCGGGGACGGGGGAGCCGCCGGCCGGCTGCGCCTCGGCGGTGGTACTCGACCGGGCCGGTGCGCGCGCCCTCCGGGAGATCGTCTTCGTGGCGTCGTAGTCTCGGCGAGGGCCGTCGCCGCTCCACGGAGCCGACGGGGCGTCAACTTTCGGACAGACCGGGGCCGGTACTGTGCGCATGCGCGCGACGGGAAATGCTCGATGTGCGGCCGGGTCGGACCGCTCAAACTTCCGGATTATGTCTGATATGTCGTCAGAAGTTCCAGGCCGGAACGAGCCTGACGCGTACACGCGACTCTGCGTAGCCTGAGCTCGGCGGCCCCCCTCAACCGCCGTCCCCCACAACTCCCCCTCAGGAGCGCAGATGCGTCGTTCTGCTCGCGTGCCCTCGCGTGCCGCCGCAAGGTTCCTCGGTGCGGCCGCCCTCACCGCGGCCCTCGGACTCACCCAGTTCGCCGCCCCCTCCACGTTCTCCACCGCCACCGCGGCCCCCGGGGCCCCGGTCGCCGCCGCCGAGTGCACCGGTGACGCGAGCCAGGACGCCGCCGCGCGCAAGCCCGCCGGCGGTTCCGCCGGCCAGGAGCCCAACGCCGTCAGCGACGCCCAGGCCAAGGCCATGGACGCCGAACTCCAGGCCCGGGTCACCCAGCTGGCGCTCTCCCCGGGGGGCAACGCCCTGCTCGCCCCCGGCACGCTGGCGGCCACCACGACCGTCCCGGTGTACGTGCACGTCGTCCACTCCGGGACCACCGGCAAGCTGTCGGCCGCCACGATCACCAAGCAGATCGCCGTCCTGAACGCCGCGTACGGCGGTCAGGGTGCGGGCAACACCCCCAGCCAGTTCCAGTTCCAGCTGGCCGGCACGGACTACACCGACAACGCCACCTGGTACAACGGCATCACCCCGGGCTCCTCCGCCGAGCGGTCGATGAAGAGCGCGCTGCGCAAGGGCAAGGCGGGCGCCCTCAACCTCTACACCGCCAAGCTCGGCCAGTCGCTGCTCGGCTGGGCGACCTTCCCCAGCTCCTACCAGTCCAACCCGACCGACGACGGCGTGGTCGTCCTGGACACCTCGTTCCCCGGCGGCTCGGCAACCAACTACAACGAGGGCGACACCGCCACCCACGAGGTCGGCCACTGGCTCGGGCTCTACCACACCTTCCAGGGCGGCTGCAGCGGCCAGGGCGACTACGTCTCGGACACCCCGGCCGAGAAGAGCGCCGCGTACCAGTGCCCGGCCGGCCGTGACACCTGCACCACCACCGGGGTCGACCCGATCCACAACTTCATGGACTACACGTACGACTCCTGCATGACGCAGTTCACCGCCGGTCAGGTCGCCAGGATGGCCAGCTCCTGGGCCGCCTACCGGACCTGACGGTCCGCGGCGACCGCCGCCCGGAACACCGGCGGGTGCACGGCCATCGGGCCGCGCACCCGCCGGTGCCGTTTCGGCCCGGCCGGCCGGCAGCCCGACGGGCGGTCCGGCGGTCCGGCTGCCCGGTCGTCCTGGACTTCCTCGGCGCCGGGCCCGGATCGCACAGGGTTCGAAAGCATTCGGGGCTCCCGGCGTGGCAAATGGCGACTGTTTGTCCGCTTTGATCTATGTTCGAGGGGACAGCAGTGCAGTCGGGAGAGCAGTCGAGCAAGGAGCAGCGGTATGGCCAACAGCGCGAACCCCCGGATCGTCGTCGGCGTGGACGGCTCGCCCGCCTCGGAGCAGGCCCTGCGCTGGGGCGTCGACTACGCCCGGCTGGTCGGCGGCACCGTCCAGGCCATCGCGGCCTGGGAGTACCCGGCCTTCTACGGCTGGATCGGGGCGGGCGTGCCGGCCCCCGACTTCAACCCCGAGGAACTCGCCGGGAAGACGCTCGCGGAGAGCGTCACCCGCGTCGTCGGTGACGACCCCGGCGTCCGGATCGCCGAGTCGGTCATGCCCGGCAACGCCGCGCAGACACTGCTGGAGGCCGCCGCAGGAGCTGCGCTGCTCGTCGTCGGCAGCCGCGGCCTCGGCGGGTTCTCGGGAGCGCTGCTCGGCTCGGTGAGCCGCCACCTCACCGAGCACGCGCCCTGCCCGGTGGTCGTCGTCCGCGAAGGGGCCGCCGGCGCGGGCACCGCCGCGTAGCCGGGCGTGCGGCGGGCCGCCGTACGGAGGCAGGATGGAGGCATGCCAGAAGGTGACTCCGTCTACCGCGCGGCGGCCCGCCTGCACGAGGCCCTCGCCGGACAGCTGCTGACCACCGCGGACCTGCGGGTGCCCGCGCACGCCACCGCCGACCTGACCGGCCGCCGGGTGCTGGAGGTCGCCCCGCGGGGCAAGCACCTGCTGACCCGCCTGGCGGGCGGCCTCACCCTCCACACCCACCTGCGGATGGACGGCCGCTGGGAGGTCTACCGCCCCGGCCAACGCTGGGCCGGCGGACCGGCCTGGCAGATCCGGGCCGTTCTGGGGACCGAACGCGGCACCGCCGTCGGCTACCGGCTGCCCGTCGTCGAGCTGCTCCGCACCCGGGACGAGGAGCGGGCCGTCGGCCACCTCGGACCCGACCTGCTCGGCTCCGGCTGGGACCCGGCGGAGGCGGTCCGCCGCCTGCTCGCCCACCCCGTCCGGCCGCTCGCCGAGGCCCTCCTCGACCAGCGCAACCTGGCCGGCATCGGCAACGTGTACGCCAACGAGCTGTGCTACCTGGCCGGTGTCACGCCGTGGACGCCGGTCGGCGAACTGACCCGCCCCGAGCGGCTGGTGGACCGGGCCCGGCAGCTCCTCGACGCCAACAAGCTGCGCTCCGGCCACGTCACCACCGGGGACACCCGGCGCGGCCACCAGCACTGGGTCTACGGCCGGGCCGACCGGCCGTGCGTGCGCTGCGGGACGAAGGTCCTGACGGCGAGCCAGGGCGTCCCGCCGCAGGAACGGGTGGCGTTCTGGTGCCCGTACTGCCAGCGCGGGCCGGCCCCGGCGGCCCGGCCGGTGGGCGCACGGCGCGGCCGGTGAACGGGCCGTCCGGCGTCAGGGGCGCTCGACCAGGGCCGGGTGGCGGGGGTCGTCGACACGGACGGTGAGGTCGGCCGCCTCGGTGGGGACGGTCTCCGCCTCGTAGCGGGCGAAGGCCGGCAGCGTCCACCGCTCCTCGGACGGGGTGCGGCGGGCCAGCGCCGCCGGGGAGAGCGACAGGTGGACGGTCAGCTCCAGCGGCAGCCACCGGCCGAGCAGCAGCGCACCGTCCAGCAGTAGGACGCCGCCGGGCGGCAGGGTGACGTACGGCGCGCGGGTGGAACGGTCGGTCGACGGGTCGCGCAGGCTCGGCAGCACCCGGCCGGTGCCGCCGGGCTCCAACGGGTCCAGCACCTCGCGCGCCAGGGCGCCGTCGTCGAGCCAGAGGTCGTGGAAGGCGTCGGCGTCCTGCTTGCCGTACTCCAGCCGGACCGAGGCCGGGCGGAGGAAGTCGGCCGCCGAGACCCGCAGGGCCGGGCGGCCGCGCAGCCGCAGCGGCTCCACCAGGGCGTCGGCGAGCGCGCCGGGCCGGGCCGCCGCCGCCCCGTCGACGGCCACCCGCTGCCGGCGCCCGTCGGCCCCGGGTGCGGCGGCGATCCGTTCGGCGAGCAGCTCGACGAGGCGGTCGAACGAGATCGGGCGAATCTTCACGGAGTCGTCCACGAGGTCATCCTGCCGTGGGGGTGGGCGGGCGCCGGGCCGGCCGCCGTTCGTCCTCGGCGAACAGTCACGGGACGGGCAGCGGGCCCATGGCGTACAGGACGCTGTCGTGGCCGCCGTAGAGGTTCGCGCCGTCCGTGAAGACCGACCAGACGTCGACGCCGGGGCCGGAGTCGGTGAAGCTCCGGGACTCCCGGCCGGACACGGTCTCCAGGTGGTGGAGGCCGTCGGCGGCCGGGCCGGGGACGATCAGCTCGGCGCCGGCCAGCACGGGGCGGGTGCGGCGGTCGAGGCGGAACGGCAGCTCGTGCCGCCAGAGCTGCTCGCCCGTGGCCACGGCATGCGCGGTGACCAGCCCGTTGTCCCGCAGGACGTAGACCTGGGTGCCGTCGCTCACCGGAGGCAGGGCGCGCCACTCCTCGCCCTGGCCGGGGGCGATCGACCAGCGCGGGACGCCGTCGGCGTGGCGCAGGGCCCGCACACCGGCCGCCCCGTCGGGGAGGTACAGGTTCTCCAGGTCGATCGCGGACCACGCCGCGCTGCCCGCCGCCCCCCAGAGCCGGCGGCCGGTGGCGCCGTCCAGCAGGGAGACCCCGGCGGTCGGGTCCGAGTCCCGGGCCAGGAGGCGACCGGACCAGTCGAGGGCGGCGACCAGACCTTCGCCGCGTTCGGCGGCCGGGCGGGACCAGACCACGGTGTGCGTGGTGGCGTTCACCGCGAACAGCCTGCCGCCCGGGCCGAGCGGGCGGCTCTCGGCCCGGCCGTAGAGCAGGCTTCCGTCGCAGCCGAGCAGGGTGACCCGGTCGCCCAGCTCCTCGGGCAACGGCATGCTCCAGTCGGCGAACGGGCCGATCAGCGTGCGGGCGTCGATGTGGCCGGGCGAGGTGGTGAAGACGCGACCGGCGCCGACGATCACCGGGCTGTCGGCCGGCGCGCCCTTGGACACCGGGAACTCCATCGTGCGGGTCACGGCGCCGGTGTCCCGGTCGAGCACCCGCAGGGCGTCCCCGGAGAGGTGGACCGGAGCGTTCGGCCGGCCGTCGAGCCGCAGCGGCGTCATGGGCGCGGGTCCCCGGTACGTCCAGAGCGGCTCCGGCCCGTTGACCCGGGTCGGCAGCGGCAGCGGCTTCGGCGGCGCCGGTTCCGGCCCGCCCGACGACCGCGACACCCCCCAGACCGCGGCGCCCGCGGCCAGCACCCCGGCACCCAGCAGCAGCCGCCGCCGGTTCGGCCCCGGTCCGCGCTCCCCGCCGCCCCCGCCACTGAGCACGTCCGCCCGCCCGCCGTCGGTGCCGCCGCCCTCACCGTCCCACTGCCAGGACGCCTTGCCGGGCTCGCGCCCGGCACTCTCGGAACGTTCGGACGGTACGGACGGCATGGCTCGGTACTCGTTCCCCCCGGGGCAGCACTGCGCTGCACTGTCCACGGAGGATATCCAAACCGCACGGCCGGCCCCGCGTGCGGCGGCGCCGGCCCGCTCAGGCGGGGACGCCGTGGTCGGCGAGGTCGGCGATGACCTGGGCGTGGCAGGGGAGCGGCGCGCACCAGCAGCCCAGGCGGTGGCCGCGGAGGCCGGGGACGAGGGCGAGCAGGGCGGGACGGGCGAGCAGGTAGGCGCGGTAGTCGGCGAGCATCTGCTCCCTGGGCAGGTCCGGCCCCGGCCGCCACGGGCAGTGCAGCGGCGACGCGGCCAGGTGCCAGCCGCCGCGGTGCATCGCCCGGCCGACGTAGACGACGTCGGCGTAGGCGGGGTCGTCGCGGTGGCCCTTGAGGTTGACCACGGTGGTCGGGGACGTCGGGCCGGAGGTGCTGCGGGTCATGGTGACGATGGTGACGCGGACGGGGTGCACGGGCACCCCGGGGGCCGTGTGACCGGTGCGTCCGGTGGGTTCGCCTTGACAGCCCCTGGGGCCCGGCGTAGCAAGAGAAGATGCGCCAGGGTGTGCCGGCGGACCCGCCCGGTCCGCGACCGAGCGGCGGTGGTGCCCGGGACGCGCGATCCGACCCGCACCGCCCCCGGGAGCACGCTGCCCCCGTCCGGGCGGATCCGGCCGGACCCGCCGGCCCGGTGGCGACCGGGCCGGGCGGGCCGGACGGCGCGGCCCAGGAACGCGACGCCCTGCTGGCGGTCGCCGTCCGGAGGGTGCTGGGCACCACCGACGCGTACGGCGCGACCGTCCACCTCCGCTCGCGCGACCGGCGCTCGCTGGTGCTCTGCGCCATCGCCGGCGTGCCGCTGTCGATCATCAGTCCGTTCCGGCGGGTCGCCGCCGCCGGGCCGCTGCCGGCAGCGGTCTCCTACCGCACCGGGCGGACGGTCACGCTGTCCGACACCGAGGACATGATGCGGCGCTTCCCCCAGCTGGCCGTCGGCATGCCCTACGACTTCGCCTCGGCCTGCGTCCCGATCCGCACCGGCGACGACACGTACGGGGTGCTCAGCGTGCTCTGGCCGGCCTCCGACGACGGGGTGCCGGAGGGCGCGCGGCGCCACCTGCGGACGGTCGCCAACCGCCTCGCCAACGGCCTGGCCGGCCTGGAGGCGGCCGGCGGCGCGGTCGAGCCCAACGGCGACACCACCGTGGTGGAACTGACCCCGCCGTCCGCGCCCACCACCCGGGTCGGACTGTTCGACTGGAACGTGGTCACCGGCGAGGTCTCCGCCGACGACCAGTTCTGCGAGATCTTCGGCCTCGCCCCCGGCGACTTCGACGGCCGCGCCGAAACCCTGGCCGGCCGGATCGCCGCGGGAGACCTGCCGGAGTTCCGGACCGCCGTGCGCGGCGCCCTCGACCGGGGCCACGTGCTCGCCGCCCGCCTGCGCGTCCTGGACCGGGACGGGCACCCGTACCCCGTCGAGCTGTGGGCCCGGGTGCCCGGCAGCGGTGCGGACGGTCGCAGCCGCCTAGTCGGTGCCGTCCTCGACACCCGGACCGGGACGGCCGCCGCCGCCGCCGTGGAACGGCTGCGCGACGGCGTCTTCTCGCTCGACCCGGACGGCCGGATCACCTTCGCCAACCACAGCGTCGAGCTGCTGCTCCAGACCCGCCGCGAGGACCTGCTCGGCCACCACCCCTGGCACGTGCTGCCCTGGCTGTCCGACCCGGTGTACGAGAACCGCTACCGGGCCTCGCTGCTCTCGCAGCAGCCCACCGCCTTCCTCGCCCGGCGTCCGCCGGACCACTGGCTCGCCTTCTCGCTCTACCCGGACGCCCACGGCGTCACCGGCCGGGTGGTCGCCGCGGTGCCCCCGCCCGGCGCGGCCGAACCGCCCGCCGAGCCCGCGCCCGGCACCTGGACCGGCCTCGGCGTCATGTACCACCTGCTGCAGCTGGCCAGCGCGCTCAGCGAGGCCGTCACCGTCCGCGAGGTCTGCCGGGCGGTCGCCGACGAGATCCTGCCGGCCCTCGGCGGCCAGGAGCTCGCCATCTACGCCGTCCGGGACCGGCGCCTGCACCTCGTCTCGCAGAGCGGTTACCCGGACGGCTTCCTCGACCACTTCGAGGGCACCCCGATCGGAGCCCGGGTGCCCGGCGCCGAGACGCTCAGCACCGGCACCCCGATCTTCTTCGAGTCGGTCGGGCAGCTCGCCGCCGCCTACCCCGGCATCGAACTGGACGAGATGGGCGCCTGGGCCTTCCTGCCGCTGATCGCCTCCGGCCACCCGGTCGGCAGCTGCATCCTCGGCTTCGACCGGGCCCGCTCGTTCACGCTGGAGGAACGCGGCCTGCTCACGGCCCTCGGCGGCTTCATCGCCCAGGCCCTGGAACGCGCCCGCCTCTACGACGCCGAGTTCGCCCTGGCCCGCGGCCTCCAGCAGGCGCTGCTCCCGCACCGACTGCCGCGCCTGGACGAGGTCCGGATCGCCGCCCGCTACCTGCCCGGCACCCAGGGCATGGAGATCGGCGGCGACTGGTACGACGCCATCGTCACCGGGCGTGACCTCACCCTGGTCATCGGCGACGTCGAGGGCCACAGCGTCGGCGCGGCCGCCACCATGGGCCAGCTGCGCAGCGCCGTCCGGGCCTTCGCCACCGTCGGCCACCCGCCGGACGAGGTGCTCGCCCGGACCAACCAGCTGCTGCTCGACCTCGACCCCGGGCTGCTCGCCAGCTGCTGCCTGATCCGGCTCACACCGGGCGACGGCCACGCGCTGGTGGCCCGGGCGGGACACCTCCCGCCGGTGCTGCGCCACCCGGACGGGCGTACGGAGGCGCTGTACGTGGCGGGCGGGCCGCTGCTCGGCGTCGACCACCGGGCCGAGTACCCGGTCAGTGAACTGCGGCTGGCCCCCGGCTCACTGCTCGTGCTGTACACGGACGGGCTGGTGGAGGACCCGGCCGCGGCGATCGACGAGGGCGTGGAACGGCTGCGCGCCGCGGTCGCGGGCCACGGCGCGGCGGCGGGGTCGGCCGGCGACGGCGTCGAGGTCCTGGACCGGCTGGCGGAGCGGCTGCTGCACGAGGTGGGCTCGACGCACCGGGTCGACGACGTGGCGCTGCTGCTCACCGCCTACCGGTGAGGCGGGGGCCCCGCCGAGCGTCCGCCGGGTGCGCGACTTTCGTCGGACCGGCCGGCGACGAAGGGTGGCGGCGGTCACGCCGTCCGGTTCGTTAGCCTCACCGGGTGGACGTCATAGCAAGAGCCTGGTCGAAGGCGGTACGAACCGCACTGCCCGGTCCGTGGCGGCTCGGGCTGGTGCTGCGCGAGGGGATCGGCGCGATCCTGCTCGGCGGGCTCGCCCTGATGATCGAGGTGCTCAGCAGGAGCGGCCTGGCCGTCCCGGTCGCTCCCCTCGTCGCCGTCCTCTTCCTGCTGCGCCGGGGCCTGCCCGCGACCGTCCTGGTGGCGACCGCGGCGGCCAGCGGCTGGTGCGGGGGGCCGCTGCCGCTGCTCGTCTGCGCAGGCTGGTCGGCCGGTGCCCGGGTGACCAGGGTCGGTGTCCTGGCCGGCTCCTTCACGGTGGGTTTCGTCCTCATCACCGCGTCCAGCGTGGTGAAGGACATGGACCAGGCGCCGGTCAAGCTGGTGGTCGGCCTGTCGCTGGGCGGCTTCCTGCTGCTCGCCGTGCTGCCCGCGCTCTGGGGCCGGTACCGGGCGCAGCGCCGGGCGCTGATGGACGCGCTGAGCGAGCGCAACGAGCAGCTGCTGCGCGAGCGGGCAATGGTCGCCCACCAGGCGAGGCTGCGCGAGCGGCACCGGATAGCCCAGGACATGCACGACAGCCTGGGCCACCAGCTCGCCCTGATCTCCGTCCACTCCGGGGCCCTGGAGGTCGACCGGACCCTCAGCGACCGGCAGCGCGAGGCGGTGGGCGTGCTCCGGCTGGCCGCGGTCGCCGCGATGCGGGAGCTGCGGGAGGTGGTCGGCGTGCTGCACGACGAGTCGACCGCCGCGCCGGCCGTCGCGGGTGCGGCGGCGGGAGCGGGCGCCGGGCCGGGCGTCGGGCCGGGCGTCGGCGGCGCCGGTGGGGTGGACGGGATCGAGCAGCTGGTCGAGTCCTCGCGGGCGGCCGGCACGGTGGTCGCCTTCGTCCGGGACGGCGAGCGACGCCCGCTCGCCGCGTCCGCCGGGCACGCGGCCTACCGGATCGTTCAGGAGGCGCTCACCAACGCGCACAAGCACGCGCCGGGCGCGCCGATCAACATCGCGCTCCGGTACGAGCCGGACGCGCTGGTGGTGGAGGTGGTGAATCCGGGAGCGCCCGAGCCCGTGGGCGTGCGCGCCGGGCGCGCCACCACGGTCGTCAGCGGCGGGCAGGGGCTGACCGGACTGCGCGAGCGGGCCCGGCTGGTCGGCGGCATGGTGCACGCCGGGCCGACGCCGGAGGCCGGGTTCCGGCTGGCCGCCGTGCTGCCGTACGAGGGGGCGGAAGGGGCCGGGGGCGTCGCCGGCGGTCCCGTCGGCGGAGGCACGGGTGCTCCCGGGGAGGTGCCGGACTGGGCGCTGGACGGCGTTCCGCCGGTCGAGGCCGCACCGCCTCGGCGGCGGAGCCCGGCGATCGGCTGCGCGATCGGCGGGGCCGTGGTGCTGCTCGCCGTGCTCGGGCTGGTGGTGTGGGGCGTCGTCGCCTTCATCCGGGCCACCGACGACTCGACCGTGCGGCGGCCGCTGTACGACTCGGTGGAGGTGGGCACGGCGGAGGCGGACGTGAGGCGGATGCTCCCGCCGGGCAACAGCTTCTTCACCAAGGACCTGGAGCGGGGCGGACCCACCCCGCCGGCCGACTCCTCCTGCCGTTACTTCCTCTCCGACACCGACGGCGACGGCTGGGAGGGCGACAACGTCGTCCGGTTCTGCTTCAAGGACGGTGTGCTGGTGGAGAAGAAGCACTACAACGTGTCGCCTTGACACCGCCCGCCACGCGGAGCCTCCACGCGGAGCCGTCGTGCGGGACCCGCCGGGCCGGGAGGTCCGGCCGGTCCCGCGTCGGCCGGTCCCGCGTCGGTGCGCGGAGGTGTGAGGATGGTCCCCGGCAGCACCGGGGGGATCCTGTGCCACGCCGTCAGGACCAGCCCAAGGGGATGACCAGCAGTGATCCGAGTCCTCGTCGCCGACGACGAGCCGCTCATCCGGGCCGGAATCAGGATGATCCTGTCCTCGGCCGACGACATCGACGTGGTGGCCGAGGCCTCCGACGGCCGCCAGGCCCTGGAACTCGCCCGCGCGCACCGGGTGGACGTCGTCCTGCTGGACATCCAGATGCCGGTGATGGACGGGCTGACGGCGCTCGCCGAGCTGCCGAGGAGCGCCCCCGGCGCGCGGGCGCTGATCCTCACCACCTTCGGGGAGCGTGACAACGTGCTGCGCGCCGTGAGCGACGGCGGTGCCGGCTTCCTGCTGAAGGACACCGCGCCGGCCGAGCTGATCCAGGCGGTCCGTGCGGCCGCCACCGGACACGCCTTCCTCTCGCCCGCCGCCACCCGCCACATCGTGGACTCGCTGGCCGCCGGGCGGTCCGGCCCGGCCGCCGCGCGCGGGGCGGATGCCCGGCGGCGGCTGGAGGTGCTGACCGGGCGTGAGCTGGAGGTGCTGGCGCTGTTGGGGGAGGGGCTGTCCAACGCGGACGCGGGCGCCCGGATCCACATGAGCGAGGCGACGGTGAAGACGTACGTCAGCAGGATCCTCGCCAAGCTAGGGTGCGAGAACCGCGTCCAGGCGGCGCTGCTGGCCCGGGACGCGGGCCTGGACGGCGCGCGGTAGCGGGTTCCTGACGGGGCGCCGGCCGCCCCCGAAGGGCGGTCAGAACGCCTTCGGCCGTCCGCCGCACGGGTTCTGACGGCGCATGTCGTCCTGGTACGGACCGATCGCGTGCGGTGATCTGAGTGGCTTTTTGGTGACGCTGGGTAGTGGGCGTGGTGAACGCCACGTCGACGGCCCGCGGAACCGGGAACTCCGATCACCGCGGTGACGGAGCGTCGGGCGGCGGTGGCTCCCTGTGGACGATGTGGGAACCCTCACATCCCGTTCGGTGTGAGCGAGGGCACGGAAATCGATCGTTTGGGCCTGAATATGCGGTCGAATCCGGTCGAATCGGGGACGCTTTCATGATCAATACCGCCGGTAACAGTCAACTGACCTGCGGCGTCCAAGAACTGCTTGAAGCGGCCCGGTAGCGCCCGTAGCTTCATTGGCGGTGCAACGAGCACCACCCGGGTTCACCCCCGACGCACGGCCCGCCGACTGACCACCGGCGCGAGGGCCGTGTCCGCCGAACCGGCCGGCTCGAAGAGGCCGTCGGCGAGCGGGGGTGGCCGGGGCGGCGCGCCACGTCGGACACGTGTGCGACCGCCCATCGAGTGAGGGAGCGACAACCGGCCCCGGCAGGGGCCTGGTTCCGCATGCCTGCCCGGGGCTTGTCGAGAGGACTTCCATGGATCCCCGTCACGAGACCGCCGCTGCCACCGCTGCCGACAACGCCACTTCGGGTACCGGCGCCACCAAGCGCAACCGTGTCCGGATGGCTGTCGTGGCCGGAGCCGCCGTCGCGGCCCTGCCGGTGGCCGGCCTCGTCACGGCCACCTCGGCCTCCGCCGCACCCGCCTCCGCCTGGGACTCCGTCGCCAAGTGCGAGAGCGGCGGAAACTGGAGCATCAGCACCGGCAACGGCTTCTACGGCGGACTGCAGTTCACCCCCTCGACCTGGAAGGCGTTCGGCGGCACCGCGTACGCGGCCCAGGCCAACCAGGCGTCCAGGGCGCAGCAGATCGCCGTCGCCGAGAAGGTCCTCTCCTCGCAGGGCCCGGGCGCCTGGCCCGTCTGCTCGGCCAAGGCGGGCCTCGCCAGGGGCGGCGCCCCGGCCGCCGTCGACACCGCGGCTCCGGCGCCCAAGGCGCAGCAGCCGGCGAAGGAGCAGCCGGCCAAGCCTGCCGCGAAGCCCGCCGCCAAGCCGCAGCAGGCGCAGGACCAGAAGCCGCAGTCCCGGAAGGCGCCGGCCCAGGAGGCCGCGAAGCCGGCCAGGCCCGCCGCGTCCGAGAAGAACACCGGCGGCGGCAGCTACACCGTCAGGAGCGGTGACACGCTGAGCGGGATCGCGGCCAAGTTCGGCACCGACGCCACGAGCCTGCACGCCAAGAACGCCCGGGCGATCGGCGGCAACCCGAACCTGATCTTCCCGGGCCAGACCCTGACGGTCTGAGCCGGGGCGAGCGGTGCAGCCCTGACGACCCGTGCGCCGGGAGCCCGTGCGCCCGGTGTCCGTGCCCCGGGGGTCCGTGCCCCGGAGGCCCGCGTGTTGAAGGCCGCCGCTGAAGGCCGGCGCTCCGGGAGGGTCGCGCCCTGACGAACGGTGCACCGGTGGCGCCGCGCCCCCCGGGTCGTGCTCGGCGCTCCGCTGCCGCAATCCGGGCCCGTCGCCCGGACGGCCCGGACCGCCCCCGGGCAGGCCGGACCGCCCCCGGGCAGGTCCTCCGGGCCCGGCGGTCCGGGCGCGGACGCCCGCGAGACGTGGCTTCCGGAACCTCCGAACGGCCGTCCCCTGCCCGGGGGCGGCCGTTCGGCGTGTCCGCCGGTCGGGCCGGGCCGGACGTGGAGGCGGGGGGTCGTGTGCTGATTGTTGAACGTTGAACGCGACGTCCGAATACCGCCGGAGTCCCGGACGGCGAGGCCCGAGGATCGAGTCATGTCCACGAACGAGGCAAGGAGTTCCGACGATATGACGACGACTGTGCTGGCGAAGCTCGACGGCAAGGTGGCCCTGGTGACCGGTGGCAGCCGGGGCATCGGGGAGGCGGTGGCGCTCCGGCTGGCCGAGGACGGCGCGGACGTCGCACTGACCTACCTCGGCAGCGCGGAGCGGGCCGAGGCGGTGGCGGCGAAGATCACCGCGATGGGGCGCCGCGGGTGGGCGGTCAGGGCGGACAGTGCGGACCCGCAGGAGGTGCGGGCCGTGGTCGCGGCGGTCGCCGAGCGGTTCGGGCGGCTGGACATCCTGGTGAACAACGCCGGGGTGGGCGTGCTCGGGCCGATCGGTGAGATCGGTCTGGACGACGTGGACCGGGTGCTGGAGGTCAACGTCCGCGCGCCGTTCCTGTTCGCCCAGGCCGCCGCGGCCCACCTGACCGAGGGCGGTCGGATCGTGACCATCGGCAGCTGCATCGCCAAGCGCACCGCCTTCCCCGGCGGCAGCCTGTACGCGACCAGCAAGGCCGCGGTGATCGGACTCACCAAGGCGCTGGCCCGTGAGCTCGGCCCGCGCGGGATCACCGCCAACGTGGTCCACCCGGGCCCGATCGACACCGACATGAACCCGGCGGACGGGCCGTCGGCCGCCTTCCAGGCGGGGTTCACCGCGCTCGGCTCCTTCGGCCGGGCCGCCGACGTCGCCGCGACGGTGGCCCACCTGGCAGGGGAGGAGGGACGCTACGTCACGGGTGCCGAGATAGCCGTCGACGGCGGCTTCGCCGTCTGACGCAACGGCACCCGGGCGACCGGCCCGGGGTGTTGCTCCGGGCCGGTTGTCAGTGGTCCCGTTTACGATCGCCCGGTCCGACCACGTATGCGGGGACCCGCACGCGGGCGCACGCCCGGGTGCGGGTCCCGAGTGATCCGAGAGGTGCGTCATGACCGGAGCGGAAGACCCGATCGAGCTGCTCGCCCGTGCGCTCGCCCAGACCGCCGGCCTGATCGACGGCGCCGGCGCCGAGCAGGCCGGTCACCCGACCGCCTGCCGGTCCTGGGACGTCGGACAGCTGATCAGCCATCTCCTGTTCGACCTGGAGCAGTTCACCGTCCGGGCCGAGGGCGGCACCCCGGACTGGTCGGCGTCCTTCGAGCGGGTCGATGAGGACTGGCTGCACCGCTTCGAGGCCGGCGCGGATCGGCTGGTGGCCGCCTGGCGACAGGCCGGGGACCTCGACGGGGTCATCCAGGTGCCCGGCGCGGGCGAGTTGCCCGCCCGCTTCCCCGTGGACCAGCAGATCGCCGAGTTCGCCGTCCACGCGTGGGACTTGGCGAAGGCCACCGGTCAGTCCACGGACGGCCTCGACCACGAGGTCGCCCGGGCGTCCCTGGCCTGGGGGCGCGGCGCGCTGCGGCCGGAGTACCGGGGGAGTGAGGAGGAGGGCCGCTCGTTCGGCGCGGAGGTGAAGGTCGACGAGGATGCGCCGGTGTACGACCGGCTCGTCGCGTTCTTCGGGCGCGACCCGGAGTCCGCCGGCTGACGCGCGGGGCGCCGGGGCCGGCGGGCCGTCCCGGACGGACGCGTCCTGTGCGGACGCGTCCCGGGCCGGTCCCGCGCCCCTCCCGGTCCGGTCAGCCCCGGCTCCAGACGAACGCGATCTCCGGATGGCGCCGCGAGGGCGCCTCCAGCAACGGGGACGGCCGACCGCGCAGGAAGCGGTCGAAGTGCGCCCGGACGTACGCGCGGGTCACCGCCGTGGCCCGCTCCGGTGCGACGGTGCCGAACAGGTCGCTGTAGACGTCGGCCGGCAGGTGATCCGCGAGGTGGCCCGGGCCGGCGGCGTGCGGCAGGTCGGTGAAGCTCAGGTGCCCGGCACCGCGCAACTGCAACTGGCGCCCCCAGCCGCGCTGGTGCTGGCGCCAGCGCTGCCAGGTGTCGTGGTCGGCCAGCGACGTGAGCAACAGGAACGGCCGGTCCAGGCCCTCGTCGGCGACCGGTGAGCCGAAGAAGCCGCCGTCGAGGTTGAGCCCTGTGACGAACCGGCTGTCCTGACGGACCGCCTCGGCGGCGGCCGAACCGCCCATGGAGTGGCCGAAGGCGCCGATCCGGCGCCGGTCGGCGCGCGGCAGCCCGGCCCGTCGGGCGGTCCGCCCGGTGGTCAGCTCGGTCGCCACGAACCGCAGGTCGCCGACCCGGGCGGAGACCTCCTTGCGCTCGGCGGCGTCCCAGTCGGCCGGATCCGCCTCCAGGACGCTGCGCACCAGCCGTCCGTCCGGGAACTCCACGGCGGCCGCGTCGTAGGTGTGGTCGATCGCCGCGACCAGGTAGCCGTGGGCCGCCAACTCCTCGGCCAGCGCGGTGCAGTTGCTCCGCCCGCCCTGGCGGCCGTGGCCGAGCAGCAGCAGCGGGAGCCGGTCCGGTACGGCGGGCGCCCCGGTGCGGGCGGTCGGGCGCAGGGCCGCGATGGTGCCGGGATCCACCGGCAGCGACTCCTCGAAGGCCGCGCCCACCCGGGTCGTGGTGTACGCGGCGCGCGGTGCACCGCCGTTCCCGAGCGCCGGGTACCAGAGCTGCACCATCAGTTCGCGCGGTCCCGATACGAAGGGGTCCTGCCGGTCCTGGTCCACGAGGTGCAGCGACACCGTCCCGACCGTGCGCCGGACGGTCGGCTCGGGCAGGTCGATCGGCCGGGGTGTACCGGGCCGGGCCGCAGGAGCGGGTGCGGCGGCCGGTGCGGCCTGCGCCACGGCGGTGGGCAGGGCGAGCGCGGCGCCGCCCAGGCCCGCGACGGTCAGCAGGGAACGGCGCCGGAGCATCGTCATCCCACCCTTCGGTTCGGTGATCCTGACGGCAGCTCACCCTAGGTGGACTAGACCATCGATGGCTAGGGGTGTCTCCTGCGGGAACGGCGCGCGGCCGGAGCCCCCGGCCCGGGCCGGTTCAGGTGCCTGACGCGGTCCGGGCCGCCGCGCGCTTGATGGCCTCCCGGATGCGGGGGTAGGTGCCGCAGCGGCAGATGTTCTGGATCTGGTCGACGTCGGCGTCGGTGGGAGCCGGCGTGCGGCGGAGCAGGGCGACGGCGGTCATGATCTGCCCGGGCTGGCAGAAGCCGCACTGGGCGACGTCGCACTCCAGCCAGGCTTCCTGGACGGGGTGCAGGGTGTCGCCGTCGGCGAGCCCCTCGATGGTGGTGACACGCCGGCCGGCGCAGTCCTTCACCGCCACCGTGCAGGGCTGGAACTCGTCGCCGTCCAGGTGGCTGGTGCAGGCCCGGCAGACACCGACGCCGCAGCCGTACTTGGGACCGGTGACACCGAGCTTGTCGCGCAGGACCCAGAGCATGGGCATGTCGTCCGGGGCCTCGACGGTGACCGGCTGCCCGTTGAGGACGAAGGTGTGGCTGGGCATGGGGGACGGGGTGTCCTTCGGGTTCGTGGGCCGGAGTTCGTGGGCCGGGTTCGTGGGCCGGGTTCGGGCGAAGAGGTGCGCGAGGCGGGAGGGCGCGGCTCAGAAGTTGACGGGGAAGGACCGCGGGCTGGTCCCGGTCGCCCGGGCGTAGGCGTTGGCGACCGCGGCCGACGCGGCCGGCACACCCAGCTCGCCCGCGCCGCCGGGCGGTCCGCTCGGCGGCAGGAGGTGGATCTCCACCACCGGCGGGGTGTGGCGCTGGCGGGCGTAGCGGAAGTCGCCGAAGCTGCCCTCGCGGACGGCGCCGTGGTCGATGTGGTTGCCCGCCCGGAGGATCACCGAGATGCCGTCCACCAGCGCGCCGGTCAGCTGCGCCTCCAGGCCGGTGGGGTTGATCACCGTGCCGACGTCGGCGGCGATCACGGCCTTGGTGACGCGCGGCTGCCGAGGGTCGGTGGCGTCGAGCTCGACCAGGTAGGCGGCGCGGCCGCCGTTCTCGTCGTGGTAGCCGATGCCCTGGGCGTGGCCGGCCGGCATGGGACGGCCCCAGCGGCCGGCCAGGGCGGCCTTGTCGAGGACGGCCCGGCCGCGGGCGTCGCGCAGCAGGGCCCGGCGGAAGGCGACCGGGTCCTGACCGAAGCGGCGGGCCAGCTCGTCCGTCATGATCTCGTCGGCGACCCGGACGGTGCCCGAGTAGACGGACCGCCAGCTGCCGGTGTGCATCTTCAGCGGCACCTCGGCGAGCAACTGCGTCGGGAGGCCCACGTTGTACGGGTTCTTCTCGCTCAGCAGGAAGAACGCCTGGGCGAGCGAGATTCCGGCGGCCGAGAGCTGGAAGCCGGCGGCGGTGAGGGCCTCGCCGAGTCCGTGGCCGAAGTCGGTCGTGACGGTGGCGGCCCGGTGTTCGTAGCTGAGCACCTGTCCGAGGCCGTAGGTGGCGCGGATCCGGTGGTGGCTGGCGGGGCGCATCCGGCCGTGCCGCATGTCGTCGTTGCGGGTCCACATCAGCTTGACCGGGCGGCCGGCGGCCCGGGAGATCAGGGCGGCCTCCAGCGCGGCGTCGAAGAAGAGCCGCCGGCCGAAGGAGCCGCCGCCGCGCACCACGTGCACGGTCACCGCGTCCTGCGGAAGGCCGAGTTCGGCGGCGATGGTCTGCTGGGCCACGATCGGGGTCTGCGAGGCGAACCAGATCTCCGCGCGGTGCGGGCGGACGTCGGCGACCGCCGTCAGCACCTCCATCGGTGCGTGGTTGACGAAGGCGAAGTCGAACTCGCCGTCCACGTACTGGGTGAGCAGGGGCGGGACGAGGAACGGTGCGTGGGCGGCGCGGAGGGCGGCCCGGATGTCGTTGTCGGAGAGCGCGGCGACGGGCCCGGGGTGCCAGGAGGTCCGGAGCGCGTCGCGGGCCTTGAGGGCCTGGTCGAAGGTTTCGGCGAGCACGGCGACGCCGCTGGGGATCGTCACCACGCCCAGCACGCCGGGCATGGTGCGGGCGGCGGAGGCGTCCAGGCTCGCGAGCGTGCCGTTGATGGTGGTGGGGCGGGCGACCACGGTGGGTACCGCGCCGGGGACGGCGAGGTCGCCGGCGTACCGGGCGCGGCCGGTGACGATGTCGCGGGCGTCGATCCGGCCGGTGGGGCGGCCCACCAGGCGTCGCTGTTCGGCGGGTTTGGGGGTGGGGGGCACCGCGGGGGCGGCGACGAGGGCGGCTGGGGCGGCGAGTTCGCCGTAGCCGGCGCGTCGGCCGTCGGGGGCGAGGACGGCGGAGTCGGCGGTGCGCAGCGTGCCGGCCGGCAGCGACCAGCGGCGGGCGGCGGCGGTGACCAACCGCGCGCGGGCGGCGGCGGCCACGGCGCGGACCGGGTCGTACAGGGTGCGGACCGAGTTGGAGGCACCGGTGAGCTGACCGAACAGCAGGTCGGGGCGGCCGTCGGAGAGCGGGATGTCGACGTCGCCGAGCCGGGCGTCGAGCTCCTCCGCGACCAGCATCGCGACCGTCGTGGTGAGGCCCTGGCCGACCTCCAGCCTGGGGAGGTGCAGCACGGCGCGGCCGGCGGCGGTGATCTCCAGGACCAGGAGGTGGGCGGTGGGCAGGCCCGCGACGAGCAGCGCGTCGCCGAGGTCGAGGATGTCCGGGACGCCGGGCAGGCCGAGCAACTGCGAGGGCGCGCCGGCGGGTCCGGCGGCGGGTCCGGGGACAGGGGCCGCGACCTGCGCGGCGGCACGGACCGCGGCCCGGGCGGCGGTCGGTGCGGCGGCGTCCAGACCGGCCCGGGCGGCGACGGTGAGGGTGGGCGCGGCGAGCAGGTAGGTCAGGAAGCGGCGGCGTCCGGTGGACGAGGGAGGCTGCTCGGCGATGCCGTCCGGGGGTGCGGTGGAGGTGCTGATGGCGGGAGCCCTTCGAGCCGGTGACGGCTCCGGCGGGGCGGGCCTTCGTGGGCCCCGGCCCCGGTGCCGGACGGTCTTCGGGTACGCGAACGGGAACGGTTTCGCGGACGCGAGCGTGAACGGTGTTCGTGTGCGCGGACAGGATTGGTCGTGTCCACGTTCGCGAACGCGGATGAGCATAGGAGCGCCTTACTGGCCGGTCAACACGGGCACTTTAGTCCGGATCGGACAACTGACCGGAGCTCGGATGGGGCGGGCACGGACGGTACGCGGCACGGCCGGAGTGTGCCCGGTACCGCCGTCCGGGTGATGCTCGGGCGGGGGCGCACGTGCGTTCCCGGGGCGGGCGCGGGTGCGGTCGGCGCCGGTCCCCGCGCACCGTCCGACACGCGTCGGCGGTCGGGCACGGGGGTCCGCCGCAGGGGTCCGGCGCGGGTGGTCGGGGCGTCGGCGGAGGTACAGCTCCCAGGTCCGCCGGTCGCCAAGTGGCCCAGGGAATCGCACGGTCATTGGCGCTGCCCGGTGGTCCGCCGGCGCCCTAGCCTGAGGTCGAACGACCGGGACCGCCTTCCAGGAGCATCGTGAAACCTCGCCCCCTTCCGGCCGTCGGACCCCGACGGATCCTCGCCGCAGCCCAGTTGGTCAGTGCGATCGGCGACGGCGCGTACTACACGAGCTCGGCGCTGTACTTCACCCGGATCGTCGGCCTCTCGCCGACCCGGCTCGGCCTCGGCCTCGCGGTGGCCTGGGGGATCGGGTCGCTGGCCGGCGTTCCGCTCGGCCACCTCGCCGACCGGCGCGGGCCGCGCGGCGTCGCGGTGACGCTCGCCTTCGCCACCGCGGCCGTCGTCGCCTCCTTCCTGGTCGTCCGCTCCTTCCTGCCGTTCCTCGGCGCGGCCTGCCTCTACGCGACGGCGCAGTCGGGACTCGCCGCCGCCCGTCAGGCACTGATCGGCGGGCTCGTCCCCGGGGAGGAGCGGACCGGGGTGCTCGCCCGGCTCCAGTCGACGCTCAACGCCGGGTTGGCGGTCGGTGCCGCACTCGGCGGCGTCGCGCTGACCGTCGGCACCAGGACGGCCTTCCTTGCCGCGTTCGCGCTCACCGCACTGGGCTTCCTGGTGGCGGGACTGGTGCTGCGCCGCCTGCCGGAGGTCGTGCCGGAGGCCGTTCCGCAGGCCGTGCCGGAGGCCGGCCGGGCGGGCCGCGACGGGCCCGGGCTCGCGGTGCTGGCCGACCGCCGGTACGCCGTGGTGACGCTGGTCAACACCGTGCTGCTGCTGCGGATGCCGCTGCTGAGCCTGGTGCTCCCGCTCTGGATCGCGGAGCGGGAGCCACGGCTCGGCTGGCTCGGGCCGGCGCTCTTCGTGCTCGACACCGTGGGCGTGACGCTCTTCCAGGTCCGTACGGCGCGGGCCGTGACCGGTCTCCGGTCGGCCGTCCGTGCCGTCCGCCGGTCGGGGGCGATCCTGCTCGCGTCCTGCGCGGTGTTCGCGGTGACGGCGGCCGGCGTTCCGGTCGGGGCGACGGCGGTGCTGCTGGTGGCGGCGACGGCGCTCCTGGTACTCGGCGAGATGAAGCAGTCGGCCGGGTCCTGGCAGATCGGCTTCGACCTGGCCCCGGCCGACCGGCTCGGCCAGTACCAGGGCTTCTTCGGGACGGGTGTCGCGGTGGCGCGGACGGCCGGTCCGCTGCTGCTGACGACGCTGCTGCTGGACGGGGGCGCGCCGGGCTGGCTGCTGCTCGGCGGGATCTTCCTGGCGGCCGGCTGCGCGATGGGCCCGGCCGTGCGCCGGGCGGAGCGGGACCGCCCGTGGCGGACGGGCCCGGTACCGGCCGGCCCGGTGCCGGCTCCGGCCGCGGCCGGTCGGTGAGGCGTGAACCCGCTTCCTGGACCGGTGGGGTGACGGCGGGCGCGAGCGGGTGCGGTGTGCCGACCGCATTCAGCTCCACCGCGAGGCCCATCGCGCGGGTGCGCTCGACGAGTTCGGGCAGCCGGGCCGGTCCGGGCGCGGGGCCGTACGGCTCGCCCGGTACGTCGGGTGCGCCCAGGGTGGGCGGGGCGCCCGGCGCGTCCGGCGGGTGCGGCGCGGGCGACACCTCCGGCGGAGGCTCGGGGGTCCCCGGCCGTCGCTCGGGTCGGGGGCGATCCGCAGGACGTGCAACAGGCCCCGCATCTTCTCCGGGGTCTCCCGGCCGGTGCTGCCGATGGCGGACAACTGTCGTTTTCGGACGACGAGTTGTCCGGTCCGCTCGCCGAACGTCCGGGCCACGCCCAGACAGATCGCGGTCTGCGCCAGGGAGAACCGGAGCGACACGGCGGTGAGCGCGCCGGCCGTCCGGACGGCCGCGACGATCGCCGCTCCGGCCGCCGCCCTGCCGGGCGGCCGCAGCACGACCAAGGTGTGGAAGGCGAGCAGCGGCGCCCGGACGTTGTCCGCCGACCGGTAGCCGAAGAGGGTGTACCCGGCCGGCGCGCCGGTGCAGAGCGGCAGGACCGGCCACGGCGCGGTGTGAGGGCAACACCGCGTGATGTCCCGTCAATCGGCCGATCCAACGGGAGATTGACGCCGTGTCGACGGACAACCGGAAGAATCTTCTGCCGTTCGTGGTCTTCCCCTCTTGACCGAGGGCTGACAGGCTGTGCGGGTTTGTAGAACCTGAGGAGGTTTCGTGTCCCGTCTCACCAGCGCGGCCCTGGCGGTCGCCAGTGCCCTCGCCCTCGTCGCAGGCAGCGCCGCCGCAGCCGTGGCCGCGCCGGATCCCGGCCCGAATGCCGAGGCCAAGGTGGCATCGGTCGACTGGAAGCCCTGCAACCCCGACCCGACGCAGCCGGATCCCAAGATCTACGACTGCGCCGTCTACCCGGTGCCGATCGACTACGACCACCCCGACGGCGAGACCATCGGCATCGCCATGATGCGCCGCCGGGCGGGCGACCCGGCCAAGCGGATCGGCTCGCTGTTCCTCAACCCCGGCGGTCCGGGCGGCAGCGGCTACCTGTGGGCGACCACGCCCCGGTTCGGCAAGGACGTGCAGGACCGCTTCGACATGGTCGGATTCGACCCGCGCGGGGTCGCGCGCAGCAACCCGCTCAAGTGCTTCACCACCGACGAGGAGGCCGCCGCCGTCAACGACCGGATGGTCGGCGTACCCGTCACCAGGGCCGAGATAAACGAGACCATCGACGCCACCGAGGACTACAGCGACGCCTGCTCCCGCAACGCGGGCCCGCTGATCGAGCACATGTCCACCATCAACGTCGTCCGGGACCTCGACCGGATGCGCCGGGCCGTCGGCGACGCCAAGCTGACCTTCGCCGGTTTCTCCTACGGCACCCTGATCGGCGCCACCTACGCGGGCATGTACCCGAACAAGGTGCGCGCGGTGATCGTCGACGGCAACGTCGACCCCAACCTGCGCATGCGCGACGGCGTCGAGTACGACAAGCAGCGCGCCGCCGGCTTCGAACTCGCCCTGGACCAGTTCCTCAAGCGCTGCGAGGCCGCGGGCGCGCCGCGCTGCGCCTTCGGTGCGGGCGACACCCGGGCCAGGTTCGACGCGATCCGCGACCACCTGCGCACCAGCCCGGTCACGCTGCCGAACGGCTCCCGGGTGACCCTCTCCAGCTTCACCAGCCAGGTGGCGAGCTCGCTCTACGCGCAGCGCCTCCAGGCCCCGCTCGCCCAGTCGATCCAGGCGCTGGACGACGTACTCCGGGCGCCCGCCGTGAACGGCCTGGCGGCAGCGGCCGCCCCGGCCGGCTCCGAGGCGGCCAACGTGCTCGCGGTGACCGCCCCGAACGCGCTGCGCGAGGCCCTGCCGGAGACCCCGTACTCGTCGGACGACTCGTACTACGGCGTCAACTGCCAGGACAAGCCGCACCCGTCCAACCCGCGGGTGTTCGTCGGTCTCGCCCGGGCCTGGGAGAAGGAGTCCCCGACCTTCGGCCGCTACCAGGCCTTCGACGGCCCCACCTGCTCCAGCTGGCCGGCCCCGGCACGTGACGCCGAGCGCTTCACCGGCCCGTGGAACCGCCGGACCGCCACCCCGGTCATGGTGATCGGCAACCTCTACGACCCGGCGACCAACTACCAGTTCTCGCAGCGGATGCAGCGGCAGCTCGGCAACGCCGTGCTGGTCTCCGTCGACGTGGTCGAGCACTGCGCGGTCGGCCGCAGCAAGGCGCTCAACGTGCTGGTCACCGACTACCTGGTGAACCAGAAGGCGCCCGCGCCCGGTCAGCTGCTCAAGCCCGACGCCGAGGCGTTCCCGCCCGTCGCCTGACACCGTGCCGGTCCTCGGCGCCCCGCACGGCGGTGCCGACGCGCCGAGGACCGACGGCCCGCCCCGGGATCCGATTCCCGGGGCGGGCCGCTTCGTCGGAGGGGGAGCGGACGCGGGGCGTCAGACCTCGGTCAGCGGAACGTTCGGTGGCTACTGGTCGTATCTCAACGGTGGATTGCCTGCTCTGGGAGCGGGACGTCGCAGGTTCGAACCCTGCCGACCAGGCACTCTGAGAGCCGTGCGGGTACGCTGGCCGGCATGGCCGACGAACAGACCCCGGGCGACCGTCAAGCACTCCGGCGGCTCCGCATGGAACGGATGCGACGGCTGATGGACGCGGCGCGGAACGGTGAGTCTGTCGCCACCGAAGACCCCGACGGCGTGTCCCACGTAACGCAGCCGCCCGCCGTTGACGAGAGTCAGCAGCTCGCCGAGGTCCGGCGACGCCAGAAGCAGTCACCCGGAGACGGCCGAACGGACTGACTCCTGCTGCCTCCATGATGCGCCTGGAAGTACCGGGCAACGCGGCACAACCGACGTCACGATGTCTGATGAGGTCGGCTTCACGCTGCTGGCGGTGACCATCGGCGACCCGACGAACGGCCACGCTGCTGGCGACGACGGCCAGGTGCTGCGTGTGGAGAACACCGGCTACCTGGGTGGCGCGCGGCATCGGCTCCGTTCTCCTGGATCAGGTGCCTGCCTCCGCGAACGGGGTGGATGGCGAACCCGGATCGGCGGCTGATCTCACTTCACCCCGGTTCAGACGGGGTCGGGCAGCGTCGGGACGACGCTGAACCGACGAATGGCGTCATCAGCGGTCGACCGATCCAGCAAACTGAGTTCCCACGGGCCGGTGTTGGCGTCGAACTCCTTCCCGAATCCGATCCACTTGCCGGTCATGCGCCGCCCCGTGAGGTCCACGAGCAGTTGAATCGCGCCGTGGTAGCGGGCCCCCCGGTAGTAGCCGTCGTCGGCAGTCTGCTCGGTCCAGGTGCCCGTGACCACGTTGCGGTCGATGGTCAGGTCCAGGTGAAGTGGCGAATCGGCGTTCGACGAGGCGCCCGGTAGCGACGACGCCGCAAGCCGGTTGCCCCGTTGGGTGAGCACCACGTGGTGCAGCCCCGAGTACGTGTTCTCACGGCTACTGCTGAAGTACTCGTAGTGACTGAGCCAGACCCCGCTGTAGTCGTCCCCCGTGGGGGCGGGCAACGGCTGAGGAGTCGGGAACGGGCGGTCGGAGGTCATGTCGTGTCCTCCAGTCCCGTCGTCCGTGACTCGCGGGGGTAGCTGAGCCGACGTGAAGCCAAGGTGGTCGGCGGACACGTTGGTCACGGCCTCCAGCGCTCGAAGGTACACGGGTCGAGGCGCACGAACCTCCCCGGACTCCCAGCGTTGCACAAGCCGCTTGCTGGCGTCGTTGGGTTCGCCCAACTGCTCGCCCACGTCGCACAGCTGGCGGGCAGGTTCGTCCTGACTGAGGTCATACCTCTGAATCTAAACCCCAAAGGGGGCTCTGGGAAACCTAAATGACGGCCTGTCAAGGCAGTGGTAGTGACGCCCGGTCGGCGTCGAAACGGCCGTGCCGAACGCGCCACGATCAACCTTGTCCACCCCGTGACGTTATGGACTGTAAGGGGTGCTCATGCCAGGGGTGGGAGAGGTTGTGCGGGAGGCCGGTGTCGGTGGCAGGCAAGCTGTGCCCCGACTGCCGCACAGTGACCTAACACTGCGTGACGCGAATCCCCTTCGACCGCCATGGTTCCGGCGCTTCCTCGGCGTCGGCGAGTCGCTGGATCCATGCCAACTGGCTCTCGAAATACTGCCAGTACGGCGTGGGACCGGTCGCAGTATCTCCCTTCCCGAAGACGAGAATCGGCCCGTCCGTGCCGCGCTTTCCGTGCCCGTAGATCATGACCCGCATCGTGTCATCGATCATTTCCATGGCAAATGAGCAAGGAAAGTTGAAAAGGTAGATCTTGAAGTCACCGCCGCGCCGGGCAGCCTCGGTCAAGGGGGTTAGCACCTCGCGCATGTACCGTGCGGGATCCTCCATGGCTGCCTCCGCCGGCTCCAGTCGATACCGGTCCTTCCTGGAGGCGCAGAAAGGATCCATGATGAAGACCCTGATCGGAACCTCGTGCGACTTGGAGACAAAGAGGTTCAGAAGTTCTTCACTGCCATAGAAGTTGCGCGTCAGACCGAACATCGTGATCCGCAACCGAGCCTCACGGATGCGCTGGATCAGATCGGCCTTCGAGTCGGCATTGGTGATCGGAAAGAGGTCATGGAGTCCAGCCGACTCCAGATGTCCCAACATGCGTCCACTGTAGTCCCGGCCGAAACCCAACCGGACCGACTATCTGGAGGCCAAGCGTTCGCCCGACTGTCGACCCGTGGACCCACCTCCTTCGAATTCCACGGAACGGGCTGGCCAGCGTTGTCCGGGCGGGCGCGTCTCTGCTCCGCTCCCGGAGAGGATCACCCGCAGCGTCGGAGCGATCATCTCGGCTCGGCTGTCGAAGCTGCCGGGAACCCCCACGCCTCCCGTGTCCGACGCCCCTCCGCGCCCGGATCGCTCGCAGTCGCCCCGAAAGCAGTCTCACGAGTGCCATGGGCGGGGGGTGGTGTGGGAGGCCGGTGTTGAGGCTGAAGGTTGTGTTCGATCCATAGAGACTGGCGGACGCTCGGCGTTCTACGCTGAGCCCATGGCACTAGATCCCGCCCTGCCTGTCGGCCGGCGTATCCAGTACTACCGGGAGCGCGCCGGGAAGAGCCGAGTCGTGTTCGCGGCGCTGCTTGGCCGGTCGCCCTCTTGGCTGAAGCAAATCGAGATCGGCGTCCTGTTGCCGCCGCGCCTTCCTGTGCTGATGCGCATCGCCCAACACCTGGGGATCGATGATCTCTCGGCGCTTATTGGCGACGTCAGCATGCCCCGGTCACTGTACTCCGAGATAGAGCACCCCGCGCTGGCCTCGGTTCGCCGAGCCGTTGACAGCGCGCCGCTCGGTACCGCGGGCGGGCCGGCTCCGCAGCTGGAGCACATCGCGGTACAGCTTTCGGAGGCATGGCGGACGAGGATGACGCGGGGCGATCACCGCACGGCGCTGGCAGAGCTTCTCCCTCCGCTCGTCTCGGCCGCCTCCGTGGCCGCATCGCATCCGGAGTGTGTCGATCGACGCCGTGCGGAGATCATGTACGCCTCCGCGCTGAACCTGACGCAGATGTACGCCGCATTCCAGGGGGATGGCAACCTCGTCTGGCGGGTGGCGGAGCGGGCCCTCGCCACGGCGCGCGCGTCCGGTTCTCCAGCGGCCATCAGTCAAGCGTGCTGGTTCCTGGTGGAGGCGTTCCGCAAGGCGGGACAGTGGGAGAGCGCACAGACCCTCACCGAGGACGCACTCAGGCTGTTGGACCCCGTGAGAACGGAAAGCCCTGCTCTCGCCTGCGCTTGGGCTGACATGGCTTATCACGCTGCCATCACTCACGCTGTTGCGGGGGAAGGTGGTGACGCCTGGAGGTGGATCGACCGTGCGTCCGCCGTCTCCGAGATGCTGCCGGTCGGTCACTGGAGCGCGCCGACATCAGGATCCCGGCAGGCTGCTGCGCTGCACTCGGTGACGGTGGCTGTGGAACTGCGGCAGAGCGGTACGGCCCTTCGGTGGGCACGACGGCTGCCCGACGCTGACGTAGTGGCGGTTCCGCGCCGGGGGAGGCACCTCATTGAGGTGGCCCGGGCACACGCGCTGAGGGGGGAGACGGACAAGGTCGCGGAGCGGTTGACCACCGCTGTGGCGGTTGCCCCGGAGACGGCGCGATGGAACGAGGAAACCCGTTCCATGGTGCGGACCTTGATCGACGGTGGCCCCGCCGATCACGCGGCCGGCCGGAGACTTGCCGATGCCATCGGGATGGCCGCCTGAGAACAGGGGGCAGATACTCTGCCCCTCCTCCCCGTAACGAGCCCGTAGCGTCGTGTGACGAAACGGGCTCTTTGCGTGAAGGGGCGAACGAATGGCGGCGGCAAGACAGCGGAAGCAAGGGCAGATTGACGACCCGAGGCGACCGTTCCCCGGACGGTCGGGCGGGACGGTCAAGGTGCCCAGCGGTTGGCACCCTTTGGACGACTACCGGTCGGCGCCGCGAAGCGACTTCACCTCGACCGGCGAAGCCCTCCAGCGGGACGCGATCCTCGCGCACTGCGAGTGCGTCACCTGTGTCAGCCGGCGGTCGGTATGACGGCCCGCAGGCTGTTGGAGCCCGTCGACCCGTGGACCCACCTCCTCCGAATCCCACGGAACGGGCTGGCGAGGGTCATCCAAGCGGGCGCGGAGGCGGAGAGCAGCACGCTGGCATCGTCGTCCGACGCTCCCCGCCCGGTTCGCGGCCGGTGGCGGTTCATGGACTGGGTGCTGCGGATCGACGTGGAACCCGACCGGCCCCCGGTCCTGCACCGCTACCGGTGCGAAGGGGAGTCCGAGGACGGCCGGCCGTGCGCGGCGCAGAGCCCGGTCACGGAGTCGTTCGAGGTCGCACAGCAGTGGCCCGGGAAGCACTTGCGAGACCACCAGGATCACCGGAGCTACGCGCACGTCGTGACGACGCCGTGGGTCATGGTGCCGAAGGACGAGCTGTGATCACGGAGACCGGGCCCGAGGTCGTCAACTGCCCGGTGTGTGCCGCGTGGGCAGCGCTGGAGCAGGTTTCCGAGGAGGCCGAAGACCACTCCCGGGCTGTCGACGCCCGGATCCACGCCGCACGACACCGTGAGGCCGAGCACGGTGGATGACGACGGCATGGAGGACTACCGAGGCCCGTCACCGGGCCCGTTGGCGGTCGCCGTCTCGCTGGCCGGCATCGCGCTCTTCGCCGTGCTGCTTCTGACGGCGTTCAACCCCCGACTCGGATAGGAGACACCGGACCATGGCTCGCGATCCCGACCCGCCCTTGAGCGATCAGCACCGCCAGGCCGCCAAGGCCCACACGAACGACGCGCGGGAGAAGAGCGACAACGGCAAGGCCGCCGGGAAGTCGATCACTCACGCCAACAACGCCAACACCACGGCTGCCCGTCTGGGGCGCAAAGGGCGTTGAGCTCCCGTCCCGGCAGCCGGATCGTGGCATAGCAGCCACCGGGACGGAAGGGTGGAGCAGAGCCCCCGGACAGGGGGCGCTGTCCGGGGGCTCCGTGCCGAACCGGCGTGAGGATCACGGACGGTCGGCTGATCGAGCCGGAGTGCCGGACGTGTCTCAGACGTCGCCGAGCGGAACGTCCGGATCCGTCAGCCGGTCCACGTCCACCGTCCGCTGTGACCGGATCAGGTTGCGGATCGGATCGACGACGTCCCAGATGTTCACGTTCATGCCCGCCAGCACCCGGCCGTCCTTCAGCCAGAAGGCGATGAACTCCTTCGCCTTCACGTCGCCCCGGAACACCACCTTGTCGTAGCCGCCCGGCTCCACGTAGCCGACGTACTCCATCCCCAGGTCGTACTGGTCCGAGAAGAAGTACGGCACCCGGTCGTAGGCGGCGTCCTCGCCGAGCATCGCCCGCGCCGCCGTCTGCGGCTGGTTGACCGCGTTGGCCCAGTGCTCGACCCGGATGTGCCGGCCGAGCTGGGGGTGGAAGGCGTTGGCGACGTCACCGGCCGCGTAGACGTCCGGGTCCGACGTCCGGAGGTGCTCGTCGGTCTTGACGCCGTTCTCGATCTCCAGCCCGGCCGCCTCGGCGAGTCCGGTGTCCGGGGCGATGCCGATGCCGACCACGACGGCGTCCGCCGCCACCGACGAGCCGTCGGCCAGCCGGACACCCGTCACCTGCCCGTCCTCGCCGGTCAGTTCCGCGACCTTCGCGCCGAACCGCAGGTCCACCCCGTGGTCGCGGTGCAGGTCGGCGAAGACCTGGGCGACCTCGCGGCCCAGCACCCGGAGCAGCGGGAGTTCGGCCGCCTCCAGGACGGTCACCTCGGCGCCCGCCGCCCGGGCCGCCGCCGCCGTCTCCAGGCCGATCCAGCCGGCCCCGATCACCACGATCCGCCCGCCGGACCGGAACGCCGCCCGGATCCGGTCGCTGTCCTCGACCCGGCGCAGGTACAGCACACCGTCCTGGTCGGCGCCGGGCACCGGCAGCCGGCGCGGCACCGAACCGGTGGTCAGCAGCAGCTTGGCGTACTCCACCCGGCTGTGGTCGGCCAGCGTGACGGTGTGCGCCGCCAGGTCGATCGCGGTCACCGCCGTGCCCAGGCGCAGGGTCACGTCGTGCTCCGCGTACCACTGCGGGGGATGGACGTAGATCTTCTCCCGCGCGGACTTGCCGAGCAGGTAGCCCTTGGAGAGCGGCGGCCGCTCGTACGGGCGCTCGTGCTCGTCGCCGATCAGGACGATGCCGCCCCGGTAGCCGGCCTCGCGCAGTGCCTGGGCGGCCTTGGCGCCCCCGAGGGAGGCGCCGACGATGACGTACGGGTGCTCCGTCCCGCCGTCGCCCGTGCCGCCGGTACCGCCGGTGGTGCCCGTGCTGTCCGTGCTGTCCGTGCTCATGGTGAACTCCTCGCTCTCCGGCCGGAATCACGGACAGCCTGCCGTCGCCCGGCGGGGCTGTCGAGACCGCACTCGGGCGCGCCGCGCGGGCTCCCCCGAACGGGTGACGAGGACCGGGTGGCGGCCCCACCGCGTACGGACGGTCCGGAACGGTGGGGACGGAGCGATGGGGGGCGGAGTCAGGGCGTCACGGTGACATCGCGTCGCGGACCAGGGCGGTGTCGGTGAACTGCTCGAACCGGACGATCCGGCCGCCCCGCACCGTGAAGTGGTGCGCCACCCGGATCGCCAGCGACCGGCGGGTCACCCGGTGGACGGCCGTGTAGCGGGCCAGCACGACCACGTTCTCGCCGTCCACCACGTAGCGGTCGTCGTGCGCGGTCCAGCCCTCCCAGTCGGCGGCCAGCCGCTCCATCACCCCGCTGGTGACGCCCTTGGGCGTCCGGTACGTGCCGGCCAGGGGGAAGCCCGCCATCTCGGTCCACTCGACGTCTTCGGCGAGGGTGGCCCGCAGCGCGGCGAGATCGCCGCGCGCCGAGGCCAGGTACTGGCGGCGGACCACGTCGGCCGGCGCGTCGGACTCGGCGAACGCGGCGGTGGACCTCGGGATCTCGATCATCGCGTCTCAGCCCCAGGTCATCTCGCCCTTGGCGACCTTGGTCCCGAGGTCGACCGCCAAGGTCATGCCCAGCTCCGGGAACCTCCGCTCCAGCGCCTCCTTGGCGGACGCCGCGTCCGGCGCCCGGCCGACCTCCGTCTCGAAGGCCCGCAGGTAGTCCCGGGTGTGGTCGATCGGACCGGTGTCGGTGGGCGAGCCCGCCGTCCGGTGGCCGGCCGCCACGAACTCCGGTTCGAGCACCGCCATGTCGTCGAGCAGGCCGATCCAGGCCGCGCGCTGCTCCGGGGTCGGGGTGTCCGCCGTCCACACGTGCAGGCCCTGGAAGAGCAGGACCCCGCCCAGGACGGCGCGGTGGTGGTGCTGCCACAGGTAGTGCCGGTCGGGCAGGTGGAAGTCGGCGCCGCGCAGTTCGAACCGGTGTCCCTCGAAGACCAGCTCGTCGTTGTGCAGCACCTCGGGGCGGACCAGCCGGGTGGGCAGCTCGGGGCCCAGGTGCTCCCAGGCCGCGAGCTTGGTGTCGAAGGTCTCGTCGATGTGCTCGACGGTCAGGGCGGAGGCCAGGAACCGGGCCTCCGGGAAGACGTCCTGCACCTCCTGGGCGCCGAAGTAGAAGTCCGGGTCCCCGTGGCTGACGAACACCGTGGTGAGGCGCTTGCCGGTGGCCTTCACCCGCTCGGCCAGCCGGCGCCCGTCGGACCGGGTGAACCCCGCGTCCACCAGCAGGGCGTCACTCGGGCCGGTCACCAGCACGGAGGTCTTGTTCAGGGAGCTGTCGGGGCTGTCGATGATCTCGAAGTCGAGGGCGCTCATGCGGGGTGTCCTTCCTCGCGGCCGGGCGCGTCGTCCCGCGCGGAGTGCGTCCACGCGTCGCCGCCCAGCATCGGCGACCGCGCGCCCGCCCGCACCCCGGGGCGGGCCGGCGGGTGGACGGCCCGGCGGCTGAGGGGCGGGAGGCCGAACGGTCGAACGGCCGGGCGGTCGGGGGTCACCCGGTCGGGGCGAGGCGGGTGACGGCCGCGGCGGCGAGCAGGGTGGTGGCGGCGAGGACCCCCCAGAGGACGCCCGGGCCGACGGCCAGCAGGGCCGTCAGGGCCGCCGGAGCCAGCGCGCGGCCGACGCCCATCGACAGCTCCCAGCGGGCCAGCGCCCGGCCGAGCTGCTGCGGCGGTGCGGTGGCGGCGACCAGGGCCGTCCCGGAGCCGGAGTAGAGGATCTCGCCGAGGGTGAAGAGCACCGAGACGGCCGCCACGGTCGCGGCGCCTGCCGTGCCGCCGAGCGTTCCGGCCGCCCAGAACCCCAGGTACGAGAGCGCGAGGGCGGCGCCGCCGGCCGCCAGCACCGCGCGTCGGGACCGGTCGGCGAGGCGGAGCACCAGAGCCAGCTGGAGCGTGATCACCAGCACCGTGTTGCCCACGAACACCCCGGACGACCAGGCGGGGGAGGCGTGCAGGTGCAGTACCAGCAGGGCGGGCAGCGCCACCTCCAGCACGTCGAAGGAGAACGAGTAGGGAAGGTTGGCGAGGCTGAGCAGGGTGATCCGCCGCAGCTCGGGGCCCGTCGCGGCCGGGCCGGAGGGAGCGCCGCCGGCCTTCCCGGTGGCCACGGTGCCGCCGGTGCCCGGGGCGTCGGCCGCGCCGGGCGGCCGGCTCGTGTCGACCCGCAGGGAGTGGACCAGGACCGCCGCGACCAGGCAGGCGACGGCGGTCACCCCGGCGAGCAGCCGGATCGTGCCCGAGCCGCCGGCCACCGCCAGGGTGGCGACCAGCGCGCCCGCGCCCAGACCGGCGTTGCGCAGCGTCCGGCCGGCCGCCAGCGCGGCGTCCCGGGTGCGGCCCTCGGTGAGCGTCGAGACCACGGCGGCGTGGGTGGTCGGCCAGGACTGGCTGCCGACGCCGAGCAGCACGGCGGCCGCAGTGAAGCCGGCCACCCCGTCGGACAGCAGCAGCGTCAGCGCGCCGGCCGCCCGGACCAGCAGGGTGGCCGCCGCCGGGAGGCTGCGGGCGCCCCGGTCGATCCAGCGGCCGGTGAGCGGGAGGACCAGCAGGCCGACGACCATGCCGGCCGACATGGCCAGGCCGGCCGTCCCGGCGTCCAGGGCCAGCACGCCGATGCCGTAGAGCAGGAGGAACGGCCGGAGCAGGCCGGTGCCGAGGGCGTCGACGACGAGGGCGGCGGCGTAGCGGCGACCGCCGGCGGCGGTGAGCAGGGAGATCAGGGCGGCCGGGCCCGCAGGGCCTCTCGGGCCCGGCCGACCGGCCGGAGGCTCTGCCGGAGTGGCCGCCGGATCCGGAGCCGGAGCCGGAACGGGAACGGTGCGGGGGTCGGGGACGACGGTCGGGACGGGTGGCGCGGGCTGCTGCCGGGCCGGGCTCTGGAACGGGGTCATGGCCGGTACCGTCCGCCCGGACCCCGCGCGCGGGCACGTCGATTGACGAGTACCGTCAATCGACGCGGGTCCGCCTGCGGGCGGGTGGCAGGATCAGGGCGTGAGCCTGACCATCGACATCACCTCCCTGCCCGACGAGCGCCTGATCTTCACCCCCTCGCCGCTGGCCGAGATGAGCGCGATGCTGCACGTCCTCGGCGAGCCGGCGCACCATCCCGAGCGGCACGGGTGGGCGGCGAGCACCACGGCGTCCATCCCGCCCGCACTCGCCGAGCGGCTCGCCGAGGCGGACTTCCTCTGGCGCTCCTCGCGCGCCGACTTCCTCGTCCCCGGAATCCCCGGCGCCACCCTCGCCGACGAACTGGACGCCGTCGACCGGATCGACGACGAGCAGTACGTCCGGGCCGCGCTGGTGCTGACCTGCGGGGCCTCCCGCCTCGCCCACCGGATCACCTCGCCGCTCACCGACCCGGTGGCGCAGGAGCGGGCCCGCGAACTCGCGCTGGCGCGCGGCCCCCGGCAGGCCGACTTCGCGGACCGGCTGCTCACCGACCCGACGGCGGTCCGCGCCCTGGTCCGGCGGATGCTGGAGGACTGCGCGGAGGCGTTCTTCGCCGACGCCTGGCGGCGGGTGCTGCCCGACCTCGCGGCCGACGCCCGGCGGAAGACCGACCTGCTGGTGCGGCGCGGCGCCGCCGAGGCGCTGGCGGCGGTCTCCTCCTCGGTGGCGCTGGAGGACGCCGGCGGGGGACGGCGCCGGATCGTCGTCGACAAGTTGCAGGACAACGCCACCAACGGGGCCGGCGCCGGCGGCGTCACCTTCATCCCGACGGCGTTCGGCCGGCCGCACCTGGTGGTGGTGCACACGGCCGGGTGGCGGCCGGTGGTGCAGTACCCCCTGGCCGAGGACGGCGTGCCCGAGCCCGTCTCGCTGGCCGTCGTCCAGCAGCGGCTGGAGGCGCTCGCCCACCCCGTCCGGCTGCGGCTGGCCCGGACCATCGCGCGCGGGCCGCACACCACCGGCGAGCTGGCGGCGGCCTGGCAGCTCAGCGCGCCCGAGGTGTCCCGGCACCTGGCGGTGCTCCGCAAGGCCGGGCTGCTGGTCACCCACCGGCGCGGGCGGTACATGCTCTACCGGCTCGACCTGGCGGGCAGTGCCCGGCTCGGGACCGACCTGCTGGAGGCGGTGCTGCGCTGACGGCGCCGCGTTGACGGTGCCGCGTTGACGGTGCGGCGTGCGGAACACCGGGGCCGGCGGGCCGCGTGAGGGGTCGGCCGCCGGACGGGGACGGCGATCGGGAACAGCGGCGTGACCTGCCACGTTCTTGCGGACATGACCAGTGACGCCTTGTCGGCGACCCCCCTGACTCCCGAGACCTCCGCATCCGCCGGGGCCGCCGGGCCCGAGATCCTCCGCTACGCCGCGTTCGCCACCGACCCGGGCGGCGGCAACCCGGCGGGCGTGGTGCTGGACGCCTCCGGGCTCTCCGCCGAGCGGATGCTCGCCCTCGCCGCCGAGGTCGGCTACTCGGAGACGGCCTTCCTGGTCCCCGCCGGGGCGGGCGGGGCCGAGGCCGAGGTCGAGGCCGGGGCCGAGGGGCGTTACACCGTGCGGTACTTCAGCCCGCTGACGGAGGTGCCCTTCTGCGGCCACGCCACCGTCGCCTCCGCCGTCGCCCTCGCCGAGCAGGTCGGTCCCGGACGGTACGTCTTCGTCACCGCGGCGGGCGAGGTCCCGGTCGAGGTCGACAAGGGCGCGGACGGCACGCTGCGCGCCACCCTCACCAGCGTCGAGCCGTACGTCGAGGAGGTGGGCGGGGCGGACGTCGCCGAGGCGCTCGCGCTGCTCGGTTGGGCGCCCGGGGACCTGGACGCCGCGCTGCCGCCCCGGATCGCCTACGCGGGCGCCCGGCACCTGGTGCTGGCCGCCGCCACCCGCGACCGGCTGGCCCGCCTGGCCTACGACTTCGACGGCCTGGCCGCCTTCATGACCGCGCGTGACCTGGTCACCGTCCAACTGGTCTGGCGCGCCGGCCCCGAGGTCTTCCACGTCCGGGACCCGTTCCCGGTCGGCGGTGTGGTCGAGGACCCGGCGACGGGCGCGGCGGCCGCGGCCTTCGGCGCCTACCTGCGCGAACTCGGCGCCGTCGCGGACCCGGTGGTCCTCACCCTGCACCAGGGCGAGGACCTGGGCCGCCCGGGCGTGCTGCGGGTGGAGCTGCGCGAGGAGGACACCCGCGTGCGGGTGTCCGGCGCGGCGGTGGCGATCCGGTAGGCGGTGCGGCGGCCGGCCCGGCCGGTGGCGGTCCCCGTTCGCCCCCGCGGGGGACGAACGGGGACCGAGCAGGGACGAACGGGGACAAGTGGGTGCGAGCGCGCGGTGGGGTGTTACACCGTGGGCGGGCACACCAGCGTGCTGGTGACGGCGGGGGTGGGGACCTCCGCGCCGTCGTGGGACAGCGTGCCCAGTGCGTACTCGTAGTGGAAGTAGTGCGGGGCGAAGTCGACGACCGGGTGGACGGTGCAGTCGGAGGTCGCGGGGTAGCGGAAGGACAGCGTGATGGTCCGGCTGGTCCCCGGATCGATCGGCACCTGGGGCGAGGTCAGGTTGAGGATCACCCGGCTGCTCTGGTAGTCGCACAGGCTCACGTCGCCGGTACATCCGACGAACTCCGCGCGCGCACCGGTTGCGGGCTGCGGGCTGACCTCGACCATCGGCAGCCACAGGTAGAGGAACTGCACGGCAGTGGTCTGCGGATTGGTGAACGTCACGGTCAGGTTGGCGACCTGGCCGGGTGTCACCGTGGCGTGGTCCACACTCAGGGCGAAGTGCGGCGCCAGGACGGCGGGCGCGGCGGTGGCCTGCCCACCGAAGCCCATCAGGCTGAGGAACAGGACGAGTGCGGCGACGAGCCCCGTGCGCTTCGTCGCCGAAGTGGTTGTCTGCATGGCTGGGTAGCGTAGGCAGCCGCGCCCGCCGCGTCTGCCCCGCACCCGGAGAACCGGCCATGATCCGCACCGGCCCCGGACGGGGCGGTAAATCGCTCGCGCGGATGGGATGAGCTGGGGGAACATGCCCGGATGCGAGCGAACGGTCGGACGGTCAGCGTCCACCTCACCCACGGGGACGACTACCTGGGCCCGGTGGGCCCCTTCGAGCTGGCGGAGGCGTGGTGGTCGTCGGCCGGGCCGGTGGCCGAACGCGTCGCGGCGGAGGTCGGGGTGCCCGTGGTGGTGGTCCGGCTCACCGGGGTGACGGGCGGTGAGGGGGGCGGCGGCGGGCACACCGTCTACCACGTGGAGACGTGGGAGCGCCCGGCCGCGGCGGCGCCGCGGCCTGCGGAGCCCGACGTCGCCGCACTCCTCGGACCCGCCGAGCGGCGGGCGGGCTGGGCCACGCCGTCCGGGCTGCGCGAGGCGCTCGCCTGGGCGGAACGGGAGCTGGCCGCGGCCGGCCGCCCGGCCACCGGTCGGGCCGAGCAGGTCCGGACGTGGAACCTGTCGGGGCTGTTCCGCTTCCCGACCGCCGCCGGACCGGCCTGGCTGAAGGTGATCAACCCGGCGTTCAACGCCCGCGAGGCGGACGTGATCGCGCTGTTCGGGGCCGTGGACCCGGCGCTGGTGCCGTCGGTGATCGCCGCCGACCCCGGCGCCGGCCGGCTGCTCCTGGACGAGGTCGCCGGAGAGGACTGCTGGGGCCCCTCGGAGGCGGAGGTGGCCGGCGCCGTGTCGCGGCTGGTCACCGCCCAGGCGGTGCTCGCGGCCGACGGCCGGGCCGCCGCGGCCGGTCTGCGCGACCGGACCCCGCGCGCGCTCGCCGCCGGGGTCGACGGCCTGTTGGACCGGTTGGAGGCCGAGTCGGACCTGACGGCCGACGAGCTCGCCGCCGCCCGGGTGCTCGCCGCCCGGCTGCCCGCCCTGGTCGAGGAGCTGGCCGCCTGCGGGCTGCCGGAGACCCTCGTCCACGGTGACTTCCACCCCGGCAACTGGCGCTCCGACGGCGGGGATCCGGTGGTCATCGACTACGCGGACTCCTGCCTCGGCCACCCGGCCATGGACGGGATGCGGCCGCGCGCGTTCGTGAGCGAGGAGGGGTGGGCGCAGGTGGCCCGGGAGTGGGCGGGCGCGTGGCGGGCACAGCTACCCGGCTGCGAGCCGGAGCGGGCCCTGGACCTGGTCGGCCCGCTCTACCACCTCGCGTACGCGCTCCGGTACCAGGAGTTCCTGGACCACATCGAGGTGAGCGAGCGTCCGTACCACGAGGGCGACCCGGCCTCGGAGGTCCGGCAGGCACTGCGGGCGGCGGGCTGACGCCCGACGGGTGCGGTGTCCGCCGTGCGGCCGTCGGCGCTCCGGGCCGGGGGCTCCGACGGCCGTGGGCGTTCAGGCCGGCCCGGGATCAGTCGGTCGGGCTGATCGGGCGGCCGTCGTGCGCGGCGTACAGGGCGAGTGCCTCCACCGGACAGAAGTCGACCGCGTCGGCCAGCTCCGGTGTCAGGTGTTCTCCGGCGAGACCCTCGGGGAGGTGGCCGGAGAACTCCCCGGAGAACTCCGCGGCGAGGTCGTCGTCGGCGTCCGCGAACGGGCCGTTCAACGGCCGGGCGAGCCCGTCGGCGCCGAGGGTCAGGGAGCCGGGTGCGGTGTTCGCGCACATGGCCGAGCCGATGCACCGGTCCCGGTTCACCCGGACGACCACCACCGGCTCGGCCGCGTGCGTGGCGACCTGGGCGGCAGTGGCAGTGGTGGCAGTGGTGGCCGAAGCAGCAGTGGCGGGGCCGTGAGCCGGTCCCGGCCCCGAGCCCGTCCGAAGGCCCGGCTCGGTGCCCGGCTCGGTGGCCGGACGGCCGGCGGCCGTCACCAGGCGACCTGGAGGCTCTGCGGGCTGCGGGTCAGCAGACCGCGCCGCCAGTCGATGGCGTCCGCCGGTTCGGCGAGCCGCAGCGAGGGGAGCCGGCGGGCCAGCCGGTGCAGCGCGAGCTCCAGCTCCATCCGGGCCAGCCAGGCGCCCAGGCAGTGGTGCGGACCGGCGCCGAAGGTGAGCATCGGCCCGGCGAGCGGGGAGAACAGCTCGGTGAGCAGGTCCCCGGTGAACACCGACGGGTCGGTGTTGGCGGCGTCGGTGCTGGCGGCGACCACGCTGCCGGCGGGGATCAGCACGCCGCCGATCTCCACGTCCTCGACGGCCCGCCGCAGCAGGCCGGGCAGGACGTCGGCGTCCCCGAGCGGGACGGCGCGCAGCAGCTGCTCGGTCGCGGCGGCGGCGCTCCGCTCGTCCGAGGCGAGCTGCCCCCAGGCGTCCCGGCCGTCGCCGAGCAGGTAGACGACGGCGTTGCCGAGCGAGGTCATGGTGGTCTCGTGCCCGGCCACCACGAGGCCGATCACCAGCGAGACCAGTTGCTGCTCGGTGATCCCCGGGGTCTCGGCGGCGGCCGCGAGCAGGCCGCTCACCAGGTCGTCGCCGGGGGCGGCGCGGCGTTCGGCGATGAGGTCGGCGCCGAAGGCGGCGAACTCGTCCATGGCGGTCCGGATCGCCTCCGCCGAGTAGGCGGAGGTGGAGAGGGCGTGGTCGCTCCAGTGCGCGAGGCGCTTGCCGTCGAGGCCGTCCAGGCCCATCAGGCGGCTGATGACGGCGACCGGCAGCGGGCGGGTGTAGCCGGCGACGACGTCGGCGGGGGAGCCCTGGTCGATCAGCTCGTTGAGCAGACTCTCGATCACCGAGGCCACCCACGGGCGCCAGCGGGCCGTCGCCCGGGGGGTGAAGGCGCGCTGGACGGTGCGGCGCAGCCGCTGGTGTTCGGCGCCGTCTATGTTGAGCATGCTGGACGGGTCGTCGAGCAGGTTCGGGGTGCGGGAGACCGGCGGGGCGCCGGGCGCGTAGAGCGTGGACCGGCCCAGGCGCTGGTCGGTGAGCACCTTGCGGACGTCGGCGTGTCGGCTGACCAGCCAGACCGGGGTGCCGGTGGGCAGCGCGGCCAGCCGGGGCGGGCCGGGTGCGAGCAGGCGCAGGCAGTGCAGGGGCGGCAGCACGGCGGACGCGGTTCCGGGGTTCGGGTCGGTGCCGGTTCCGGCACCGGTGGCACTGTTCTCGGCGGACATCCGTACTCCAGACTCCAGGGCGGTGGCCGCGGGGCGGCGGCCGTGCGGGGGGTGGATCCGGGCGGTGCGCGGGGACGGCAGGGCGGTTGACGATGTGCCGGTCGGCCAGGTTCGGTTCGACCGTACGTGGGCGACGGGCCACAGTCAGCTACGATTCCAGCCAAGGCCGGGGCGCCGAGAGCACGTTGACGGGCGCTCGGCAACGCTCGCGCGCCCCTGCGGGCGGCCGGTTCCGCCCGCCGCGAGGACCGGTTCCGCCGTCCTCCCGGCCCCCGCGCCGAACCCGGCCCCGGGTGCCTCCGATCCCGTGGTGAGCCGGATCACCGGAGCCGTTCCACGGAAGGCCGCCGGGCCGGACGCTAGGCTTCGTGGGCGAGTCGTCGGACTCGCGTCGACGCAGGTCAAGCCGGTTGCAGAGTCGCGCCGGCCGACGGAGGTGGAATCGGATGGCCCAGCAGGTCAAGGCAGTCATCGCGCGTGCCAAGGGCGCGCCCGTAGAGGTGACGACGATCGTCGTCCCCGATCCCGGGCCGGGTGAGGCGGTGGTGCGGATCCAGGCCTGCGGTGTCTGCCACACGGACCTGCACTACCGCGAGGGCGGCATCAACGACGAGTTCCCGTTCCTGCTGGGCCACGAGGCCGCAGGCATCGTCGAGTCGGTCGGCGAGGGCGTCTCCGAGGTCGCTCCCGGTGACTTCGTGATCCTCAACTGGCGCGCCGTCTGCGGCCAGTGCCGCGCCTGTCGGCGCGGGCGGTCCCAGTACTGTTTCAACACCCACAACGCCAAGCAGCGGATGACCCTGCTGGACGGCACCGAGCTGTCCCCGGCCCTGGGCATCGGTGCGTTCGCGGAGAAGACGCTGGTCGCCGCCGGCCAGTGCACCAAGGTGGACCCGGCCGCCGAGCCGGCCGTCGCCGGCCTGCTCGGCTGCGGCGTGATGGCGGGCATCGGCGCCGCCATCAACACCGGCAACGTCGGCCGGGGCGACACGGTCGCCGTGATCGGCTGCGGCGGCGTGGGAAGCGCGGCCGTGCTCGGCTCGCGGCTCGCCGGCGCGGCGAAGATCATCGCGGTGGACATCGACGACCGCAAGCTCGCCACCGCCGAGAAGCTCGGCGCCACCCACACCGTCAACTCGAAGGACACCGACCCGGTCGAGGCGATCCGTGAGCTGACCGGAGGCCACGGCGCCGACGTGGTCGTCGAGGCCGTCGGCCGGCCGGAGACCTACCGGCAGGCCTTCTACGCCCGCGACCTGGCGGGCACGGTCGTCCTGGTCGGCGTGCCGACGCCCGAGATGCAGCTGGAGCTGCCGCTGCTGGACGTGTTCGGGCGCGGCGGCGCGCTGAAGTCCTCCTGGTACGGGGACTGCCTGCCCTCGCGGGACTTCCCGATGCTGATCGACCTCTACCTCCAGGGCCGCCTCGACCTGGGCGCGTTCGTCACCGAGACCATCGAACTCGACGCGGTGGAGCAGGCGTTCGAGCGCATGCACCACGGCGACGTGCTCCGTTCGGTGGTGGTCCTGTGAGCGGCGCGGCCCGGATCGACCGGCTGGTCACCGCCGGCACCTTCGAACTCGACGGCGGCAGCTGGGAGGTGGAGAACAACGTCTGGATCGTCGGCGACGACGCCGAGGCCGTGGTGATCGACGCGGCCCACGACGCCGAGGCGATCGAGGCGGCGCTCGGCGGGCGACGGCTGGTCGCCATCGTCTCCACCCACGCGCACAACGACCACATCGACGCCGCTCCCGCGCTCGCCGAGCGCACCGGCGCGCCGGTCCTGCTGCACCCGGACGACCTCCCGCTGTGGAAGCTGACCCACCCCGACCGCCTCCCGGACGGCGAGCTCGCCGACGGCGGGCGCATCGAGGTGGCCGGCACCACGCTGACCGTCCTCCACACGCCCGGCCACGCCCCGGGGGCGGTCTGCCTCTACGCCCCCGACCTGGGCACGGTGTTCACCGGCGACACCCTCTTCCACGGCGGGCCCGGTGCCACCGGCCGCTCGTTCTCGCACTTCCCGACCATCATCGACTCGATCCGGGACCGGCTGCTGACGCTGCCCGGGGAGACCGTCGTCCGGACCGGCCACGGCGACCCGACGACCATCGGCGCCGAGGCACCCGCCCTCGCGGAGTGGATCGCCCGCGGGCACTGATCCGGGGGAGCCGCCGCAGGGGTGACCGTGCGGCGGCGTGGACGCGGCCCGGTGCGCCCCGCACCGGGCCGCGCGCGTGCCCGGCCGCGGCGGTGCGGGCCGGACCCGCACGGGCCGGTCCCGCCGGGCGGCCGGGACCGGCGGCGCCGGAGGAAGCCGGTGCCCGGTGGGCGGGGCGTCCGGTGGGCGGGGCGCCCGGTCCGGCGACGTACGATCGCGGGCATGGCCCATGATCCACGCGAGCTCGACGAAGCCTTCCTCGCCTTCTGGCAGGAGCGGCACATCTCCACGCTGACCACCCGGCGGCCCGACGGGACGCCGCACGTGGTGCCGGTGGGGGTGACGTACGAGCCGGAGGCGGGGATCGCCCGGGTGATCAGCAGTCGGACCAGCCGGAAGGTGCAGAACGTGCTGGCGGCCGGGGCGGAGGGCATGCGGGTGGCGGTCTGCCAGGTGGACCGGGCCCGCTGGTCGACGCTGGAGGGCGTGGCCGTGGTCCGGGACGAGCCGGCGGAGGTCGCCGAGGCGGTGCGGCGCTACACCGAGCGCTACCGCGAACCGCGGGTGAACCCGGACCGGGTGGTCATCGAGATCGCCGTCGACCGGGTGCTCGGCCGGGCCTGAGACCGCCTCGGCCGCCGGACGTACCTCCGGGGTCCCCCGGCGAGCCCGTCCCCCGGCCCCCGGCGTGTCCGCCGGCGTGTCCCCCACCGCCTCCGGCGGTGGGGAGGCGTGCTTGTCGGGTCCACCGTCCGCTGGCAAGCTGTGGCGGGATCGCCCCGGAGTGCACCCGGGGCCCCGGGGCACGGTTCCGGCCGCACCCCCCGCAGCGCCTGACGACGCCTCAGGAGGCCCTCCGTGGAACGCGACCGCTGCCCCGTCCGGCTCGACCCGGGCGGCCGTGACATCCACGGCGAGGCCCGCCGGGTCCATCAGGACGGTCCGGTGGCCCAGGTGGAACTCCCCGGCGGCGTGGTCGCCTGGTCGGTGGGCAGCCAGCGGCTCGTCAAGCAGCTGCTGGCCGACCCGAACGTGTCCAAGAACGCCCGGCAGCACTGGACCGCCTTCGCCGCCGGCGAGATACCCGCCGACTGGCCGCTGATGCTCTGGGTCGCGGTCGAGAGCATGTTCACCGCGTACGGCGCCGACCACCGACGGCTGCGCCGCCTGGTGGCCGGCGCCTTCACCGCCCGGCGCACCGAGGCGCTGCGCCCGCGCGTCGAGGGGATCGTCACCGGGTTGCTCGACGGCCTGGCCGCCGTCGCCGAGCCCGGCCGGGTCGTCGACCTGCGCGAGGGCTACGCCTACCCGGTGCCGATCCAGGTGATCTGCGAGCTCTTCGGGGTGCCGGACCACCTGCACGAGGGTCTGCGGAGGTGCGTGGACGGCTTCTTCGACACCACCATCACCCCCGAGGACGCCCACGCCAACGGCGAGCGGGTGTACGTGCTCCTCTCCGAGCTGGTCGCGATCAAGCGCGAGACGCCCGGCGACGACCTGACCAGCGGGCTGATCGCCGCGCGCGACGCGGACGGCGACGGCGGCTCGCTCACCGAGAAGGAGCTGCTGGACACCCTGCTGCTGGTGCTCAGCGCCGGGCACGAGACCACGGTCAACCTGCTGGACAACGCCATCCACCTGCTGCTCACCCACCCCGAGCAGCTGGACCTGGTCCTGAGCGGGAAGGCGGGGTGGAGCGACGTGATCGAGGAGACCCTGCGGGTACAGTCCCCCGTCGCCAACCTGCCGCTGCGCTACGCCGTGGAGGACATCCGGGCGGGCGGGGTGCTGATCGGCCGGGGCGAGCCGATCCTGGCCGCGTTCGCCGCCGCCGGGCGGGACCCCGAGGTGCACGGTGCCGACGCGGACGTCTTCGATCTGCGGCGCCCCACCAAGGACCACCTGGCGTTCGGCCACGGTGCGCACTTCTGCCTGGGCGCTCCGCTGGCCCGGATGGAGGCGCAGATCGCGCTGCCGGCCCTCTTCGAGCGGTTCCCGGACCTGGCGCTGGCGGCGGGGGCCGGCCTGGCGCCGGTGGAGTCCTTCATCTCCAACGGGCACCGGCACCTGCCGGTGGTCCTGGTCCCGTCCGCCCCGGGCGCGGGCCGGGCCGACGGCTGACACCCCGGGGCCCCGGGGGCGGGAGGCGGCGGGAGTGACGGGTGTTTATCGCGCGTTGATCGCCGTCGCCTAACGTCGGGGCATGAACGAGGGAACGACGGGGGACCAGGGCGTGCGGGCCCTGGCGGAGGGCCGGATGACGGCCGAGGACACCGACCGGTTCCGGGTGCTGCTGGCCCGGCTGGAGGATTCGCTGGCGGCCGACCGGCGGTCGGCGGGGGCGAGATCGGTGGCCCGGGATGTCTGAGGCCGGTGGCGGCCGTACCCGGGGAGCCGAGGTGCTGCCGCTCTGGGTGCGCGGTCCGGAGCACGCCGGGGGCGAGTTGCGGGAGGCGGTGCCGGCCGGCGCCGCCGGGCCCGTCGCGGGCGCGGCGCCGGCCGGACCGGCCGGTGAGGCGGGCTACTTCACGAAGCGGACGTCGGGGTAGGCGCGGGACGGCCGGTCGAGCAGCGGGCCCGGGCGGTCGCGCAGGTGCCGGTCGAGGAACGCGCCGAGGTAGGCGCGGGTGGCGGCCAGCGCGCGGGTGCCGCGGATCGTGCCGAAGCTCTCGTCGGCGAGCTCCGGCGGCAGCTGGTCGCGGACGCCGAACGCGTCGACCTGCCAGTGCACGTCCGAGAAGGAGAGGTGTCCTGCCTCGGGCAGGTCCAGCCAGCGGCGCCAGCCGCCGAGCCGGTTCCAGGTGTCCTCCCAGTTGGCCGCGGATTCGGCCGAGCCGCCGAGCCGGGCGCTCAGCAGCAGGACCGGCCGGGAGAGGCCCTCGGCGGGCGGGACGAAGACGGTGCCGTCCAGGTCGGCGGCGGCCCGGATCCGGCCGTCCTCGCGCATCGCCTCCAGGGAGCCGGCCCCGCCGAGCGAGTGGCCGGCGGCGCCGATCCGCGCCGGGTCGATCGAGAGGCCGCGCACCGGGCCCCTGCCCGGGGCGGTGAAGCGGTCGATCACGAACCGGAGGTCGCGGGCCCGGCTGCGGGAGACGTCCACCCCGAAGGCCCACGGGTCCTCCGGCTCCCCGCAGATCAGGCAGGGCTCGATCCGGCCGTCGGGGAACTGCACGGAGGTCTCGTAGGTGTGGTCGACGACGGCGACCGCGTAGCCGCGGGAGGCGAGGTCCTCGGACAGGGCGGTCAGCGAGGTGCGGCTGTTGCCGAAGCCGGGGGAGAGCACGACGAGGGGGAGGCGTCCGCGGGCGGGCGGCGCGTCGGCCAGGGCGTTGGTCCGCACGGTGCTCGCGTCGAAGAGGCCCCGGTACAGGGCGTGGGACAACTCCGGTGACACGTAGGCCGGGTGGCTGCCGCGGGTGGTGCCGGCCGGGTACCGGACGGTGACCATCAGTTCGCGGGACGGCGTGCCGGTCCGCCACGGATCGGGCCGGCTGTCGTCCACCAGGCGGACGTCGGTGACGCCGACCGGCTGATGTCCGGTCGGGGCGGGGACCCGGGGCGCGCCGCCGGCCGGGGGGCGGTGGCCGGCGGCGCCGGGGGTCGGGGCGGGGGGTGCCGCGGCGGCGGCCGGACCGGCGAGGGTCAGCAGCAGGGCGACGGGCAGGCCGAGCAGGGCGGCGGAACGCCACCGAGTGGTCTTGGACATGACGCCACGTTAGGTCGGGTTCTCCGGGCGGCACGTCGGCCCGCCGGTGGACGGCGGCTACGCCGGGAGGCGGACCCGGCGCGGCCGCCCGTACGCCGGAGGTCCGGGGCCGGGTCCGCCCGTGGTGGGGGGCGGCGGGCCGGTGGCGGCCGGCCGGGGCTCAGCAGTCGCAGCCGCACCCGTCGCAGCCGCACCCGCAGTCCGAGCAGCAGCTGCTGTTCTCCCCGCAGCACTGGCAGCAGTCGCAGCAGTCCGAGCAGTTGGAGCAGTCGCACTGGTGGCACCAGCCCTCGCGGCGTTCGCGGGAGAACGGGTCCTCGTGCTCGCAGCAGCACAGTTGGCACGTGCAGGCCATCAGGGCCCACATGGCGCAGCCGGCCAGCAGGTTGCGGCGGTCCGGCGGTGGGGCGCCGGGCGGGGTGAAGCCGGGGCCCTGTGGGATCCAGGGCGGGACGGGCGCGCCCGGGCCCTGCGGCGGGGCCTGGTCCGGGTCGTGCCGGGGCGGTGCTTGGTACGGGTTGGAGCCGGCGGGCGCGGTGCCGGGTGCGCCGGCCGCCCCGGAGCCGGTCCTGGTGCGGCAGGCGGCGGTGTGCGCGGCGGGGCCGAAGACCCGCTCGACGGCGCGTTCGGTCTCGTGGGCGAGCAGGACGTGCACCAGGGTGCGGTCGGTCAGCTCGACCTCGGCCAGTGCGAGGCGGATGCCGTGCACGGCGTCGCGGCAGAGGCGTTCGGCCTCGGCGCGGGCGGTCCCGGTCGCGGTGAGCGGGTTCCACGCGCCGCTCGCGGCGTCGGCGGCCTCGTCCTCGGCGGCGTCCAGCAGGTGCGCGAGGCGGCCGAACAGCCGCCCGGCCTCGGTCAGCGGTGCGGCGTTGCCCGGCCGGCCGGCCAGGACGGCGGTGTGCGCGAAGGCCGCGGCGGTGGCGCTCTCGGTGGGCTCGGTGACCAGCAGGACGGACCCGCCGACCTGCAGTCCGCGCTCCAGTTCGCCCTGGCGGGCCGCCGCGTCGAGCAGGACGGCGGTGTCGAAGCCGACCACCGACGCGCTGCCCGCGCTCCGCCGGTCCCACCGCCGGGTCACCGCGCGCGCCCCGGCGGCGACCGGGCGGCGGGCGAAGACGCCGTCCCGGTCCTCGACGTGGTCGCGGATCTTCACCGAGGCGAGGGTCAGCGAGACGGCGGCGGCGAGCCGGGCGCCCTCGCCCCGCGCGACGGAGGCGGTCCGCATGCCGCGCAGCGGGCAGGGCCCGGCGGTCCGCCGCCCGCCGGGGGCGTCGGCGGCGGCCTGGGCCTCGACCAGGACCGAGATGATCAGACCGTCGTAGTTGGTGGCGGTTCGGGCCAGCTGCCCGTGGTCGTCCCGCAGGGCGAGGCAGAGCCCGCAGAGGTGGGCCATCCACGTGGCCTGCAACCGTTTGGAGAGCCGGTGCCGACACGGTCTGATGATGCCGAACATGTGATCCCCCGTGATGCGCGTGGGCCGTCCGGCCCATGGTCGCGGACATCATATGATCGGCGGCCGGTGTCGCAGAAGCCCAGGTCGGCCACCGTGAAGCCCGGGTCGGCCACCGTGCCGTCCCCCGGCGCCGGCGCCGACCGGCGGGAGTGCGCGGCTCCGCCACCCCGCCGTGGGACGGCAGGCGGGAAGCCCCGAAGCGGATCCCATATCCGGGATAGGATCGCGGATATGGGAATCGAGACGGCCGCCGACGAGCGGCTGGCAGGGCGGTTGGCCGAGTTGCGGGTCGAACGCGGGTGGACGCTGGAGGAGTTGGCGCGGCAGGCGGACGTCAGCCGGTCGACACTGTCCCGGGTCGAGCGGGCGGAGGTGAGCCCGACGGCGGCGCTGCTCGGACGGCTCTGCGCCGTCTACGGGCGGACCATGTCGCGGCTGCTCGCCGAGGTGGAGTCGGCGCCCGCGCGGCTGGTGCGGGCCGACGAGCAGTGGGTCTGGCGGGACGAGGCGACCGGGTTCGTCCGGCGGTCGGTCTCACCGCCGCACGGCTCGCTGCGCGCCGAGATCGTGGAGGGGCGGCTGCCGGCCGGCGCCGACATCGCCTACGACCGGCCCTGCGCGCTCGGCGTGGAGCACCACCTCTGGCTGCTGGAGGGCCGGTTGGACCTGACCGTCGACGGGGAGGCGCAGCCGCTGGCGGCCGGCGACTGCCTGCGGTTCGTCGCCGAGACCACCCGCTTCCGTTGCCCCGGCCCGGAGGACGCCCGGTACGCGCTGGTGGTGGTCGTGCCGTGACGGCCACCACCGACCGCGCGGCGTCCACCCCGCCGGTCAAGGAGCGCTTCGACGCCGCCGGGCGGCGCGTGCTGCTGGTCTGCGTCGCGGGCGGCTTCACCACCCTGCTCGACCAGTCGGTGCTCAACACCTCGATCCCCGCGCTGCGCGAGTCGCTGCACGCCCAGCCCGCCCACCTCCAATGGATCGTCGCGGGCTACTCGCTGGCCTTCGGACTGGCCCTGATACCCGGGGGGCGGCTCGGCGACGTCAAGGGCCGCAAGTGGTTCTTCGTCTCCGGGCTCGCCCTGTTCACCGTCGTCAGCCTGCTCTCGGCGTCCGCCACCGAACCGTGGGTGCTGGTGACCGCCCGGCTGCTCCAGGGTGCCGGCGCCGGACTCGTGAACTCGCAGATGATCGGGACCCTCCAGGACGTCTTCGGCGGCCAGCTGCGGGCCCGTGCGCTCGGCCTCTACGCCGTCACCGGCGGGCTGGCCTTCGCACTCGGCCCGCCCGTCGGCGGCGCGGTGCTGGCGGTCGTCGGACCGGAGTACGGCTGGCGGATCACCTTCCTGCTCAACGTCCCGTTCGGGCTGGCCACCGTGCTGCTGGCCGCCCGCTACCTGCCGCGCCCGCGCCCCAGCGCGCGGCACGCCGACCTCGACCTGGTCGGCCTGCTGCTGGTCGCCGCGCTGACTCTCGCGCTGATGCTGCCGTTCGTCCAGCCGCCCGGCTGGACCGGCTGGCTCGGCTTCGCCGCCGGGGCGGTGCTGCTGCTCGGCGCGCTGGCCTGGTGGCAGCGGCGCTACGCCCGGGCCGGCGGTCACCCACTGATCCACCCGGCGCTGATCCGCTCGGCGCCGTACGCGCTGGGCACGGCGGTGGCGATGGCCCAGTTCGGCTCCTCGCTGGCGGCCGGGCTGGTGCTGACGATGTTCCTGCAGGACGGCCTCGGCCTCTCGCCGATGGGGGCGGCCCTGGTCTCGCTGCCCTCGGCGGTGGCCATGGGATTCGCCTCGGCGGTCGCCTGGCGGGTGGTCCAGCGGTTCGGCCGGCGGACCGTCACCGCCGGCATGACCGGTTCGGCGCTGGTGATGCTGGCCGGCGGCCTGGTCGCGCACTGGGCTCCGGCCGGGCCGCTGCCGTGGCTCCTCGCGCTGCTGCAGCTGCTGGGCGGCGCGGCGGTCGGACTGATGACGGCGACCAACCAGGCGTACGTACTGCGCCACGCGCCGTCCGAGGCGGCCGGAGTGAGCGGGGCGATCCTGCAGATGGCGCAGCGGATCGCGGCGGCGGTCAGCATCTCCGCACTCTCCGGCGTCTACCTGCGGGCGACGGGCGACGGTGGCGGACACCGGGCCGCGTACGCGTGGGCGACCGCGGTCTGTGCGGCGGTGGCCGGCCTGGCGGTGGTGGCGTCGATGCTCGCCGGCCGGGCCGCGGGACGGGACGGCGGGACGCGGACCGGTGAGGCTCCGGAGCGGCCGGCGGAGGAGACGCGGGAGGGGGGACCCGGATCGGGGGCGGGGGCGTCGGCCTCGGCGCCCGGAGCGGCCCAGGCTCCGGCCTCCGGCGCGCCGTCCGGATCCGCCTCCGGTGCGGGACCGGGGAATTGAGCGGCGGGCGAACGGCCGCTCCGTCCCCGGGCCGGCCGGGGCGCCGTACGGTGAGCGGCATGACTGCTCATCGCACGGTCGACCTTCCCGAGCTGTCCCTCGCCTACCGGGAGAGCGGACCGGCCGACGGCCCGCCGCTGGTGCTGCTGCACGCGCTCGGCGAGCGGGCCACCGACTGGGACGACGTCCTGCCCGCCCTGGCCCCGCACCACCGCGTCTACGCGCTCGACCTGCGCGGCCACGGTGACAGCGGCCGACCCGGCCGGTACGCCGTCGAGCTGATGCGCGACGACGTGCTCGGCTTCCTGGACGCCCTCGGGCTGGAGCGGGTCGACCTGCTCGGGCACTCGATGGGCGGCGTGGTCGCCTACCTGGTCGCCCAGGAGCGGCCCGAGCGGGTCGCCCGGCTGGTGCTGGAGGACGTCCCCGCCCCCCACCCGCGCCCGGCGAGCCCCGTGCCCGACCGGCCCGCCGGCCCGATCGACTTCGACTGGGCCGTGGTGAAGGCGGTCAAGGGACGGATGGACCGGCCGGACCCGCGCTGGCTGGAGCGGATGACGGCGATCACCGCGCCCACCCTGGTGGTGGCCGGCGGCCCGGCGAGCCACGTGCCGCAGGACCGGATAGCCGAGCTGACCGGGCTGCTCCCGGACGGGAGGGCGGTCACCGTCGAGGCCGGGCACCTGGTGCACCGGACCCGGCCCGCGGAGTTCGTGGCGGCGGTCGCGCCGTTCCTGGAGCCGGCGGGGTCCTGAGGCCCCGGCCGGCCGCTCCCGCGGGTCCGGCCGGACCGGGGCCGGGCCCCGGGGGGGCGTCAGACCCCGTGCTCGGCCGGGAGCCGGCCCGCACGGATCGCCGCGACCAGCTCGGCGTGGTCCGCCTCGGTGCGGTCCGCGTACGCCACCGCGAACCCGGCGACCGCTTCGTCCAGCGCCTCGTTCTTGCCGCAGTAGCCGCTGATCAGGCCGGGGTCCGCGGTGTGTGCATGGGCCCGGGCCAGCAGGGCGCCGGTGATCCGGGCGTAGTCGTCCAGCTGCGCGGGCAGCAGCGCGGCCGGGTCGACGCTGCCCTTGCGGTTGCGGAACTGCCGCACCTGGTAGGGGAGTTCGTCCACCGTGGTCCAGCCGAGCAGGGTGTCGCTGACCACCTGCATGCGCTTCTGGCCGAGCACCACCCGGCGGCCCTCGTGGACCTCCGGCGTCGTCACGGGGTAGCCCGCGCGGGCCAGGTGGGGCAGCAGCACGGACGGCCGCGCCTCCTTCACCTGGAGCACGAGCGGCTGCTCGCGGTGGTCGGTGAGCAGCACCACGTACGAACGGGTGCCGACGCTGCCGGTGCCCACCACCCGGAACGCCACGTCCTGCACCCGGTAGCGGGAGAGCAGCGGGTGCAGTTCGGCCGGGACCGTCCGCACGTACGCGCCGAGCGCGGTGGCGACGGCGGAGGCCGTGTCGTCCGGCACCTCGCTGAGCACCGGGGGCGCCGCCGTGAAGCGGTGGCCGCCGTCCTCCGCCCGCACGGTCGACCTGGCGGCGAAGCGTGCGCTGGTGTTGCCGAGCGCCTTGGCGCCGACCCTCTCCAGGACCTCGGTGAGGTCGTGCGCCTGGGCGAAGGAGACCAACTGCTCGTCGGCGACGGCGTTCCAGGCGTCCAGCGCCGGCAGCTTGGCGAGCGTGCGCATGGTCCGGCGGTACGCGCCCGCCGCGTCGAACGCGGCCCGGCGGGCGGTGGTCTCGTCCGCGCCGACCGCCCGGCCGGCCAGCACCAGGCTGGTCGCGAGCCGCTTGAGGTCCCACTCCCACGGGCCCGGGACGGTCTCGTCGAAGTCGTTGATGTCCATCACCAGGTGGCCGCGGGCGTCGCCGTACAGGCCGAAGTTGGCCGCGTGCGCGTCGCCGCACAGCTGGGCGGTTATCCCGCTGGTGGGGGTGACCGCGAGGTCGGCGGCCATCAGACCGGCCGAGCCGCGGAGGAAGGCGAACGGGGTGGCGGCCATCCGGCCCAGCCTTATCGGCACCAGATCGGTGAGGCGGCCGGCGTTGGACGCCTCGATCGCCGCCACGGCGGACGGGCGGTCGCCGGAAGGGGCGAACTCGGCGTGCCGCTCGCGCGGGGTGCGGGTGCGCAGGTCCTTGCCGCGGTCGCGGGACCGGCCGTCCTGGCGCGGCGCGAAGCCCTCGACGGCGAACCGCCGTCCCCGGCCCTGCCCGGCCTCCGTCGTGTCCGCCGCCACCCCGGACCCGTTCACCGCATCGGTCAGCTGCGTCACTGTGCCCCGCCCTGTTCTGTCGTTCCCGCCCGCGACCCGCACGGACCCGGTCCCACACGGACCGGCCAGCAGGTTACCGGGCCGCAGGCGCGGCCCGCCGGGAGGGAGGGACGTCGGGCGGGGCGGCGGCGGTTCCGAACGGTCCGCGGGAGGCGGGGGCGGGGGCGCGGAAGGCGCTGCGGGGAGGCCGTGGCGACACCCCCGGCTCGCGGTCGCCGCCGCGGTCGAGTCCCCGACGTCGGCGGAGCGGCGCCGGCCGTCGGTGCCGGGTCCGGCGGCTGGTTAGGGTACCGGAATGGATGATCTTCGAGGGCGCGGCGCCGTGCGTGCGGTGGCCGTGGTGGCGGCGGTGCTGGCGGTGGCGGCCGGGCTCGGGGTGCGCGCCGCGGTCGGCGGGGAGGTCGCCAAGTACGCCGGGGACGCGCTGTACACGGTGCTGGTGTACGCGCTGGCCGTGACCGCGGCGCCGGGCCTGCGGCCGGTCGCGGCCGGGGCGTGGGCGGCCGGGCTGAGCTGGGCCGTCGAGCTGTTCCAGCTCACCGGGGTCCCGGAGGAGCTGGCCCACCGCAGTGCGCTCGCCCGGCTGGTGCTCGGCTCCACCTTCAACCCGCCCGACCTGCTCTGGTACCTGGTCGGTGCGGTCCTGGCCGCGCTCGTGCACGCGGGTGCGGGGCGGGCCGGCCCGCCCGGCCGCCGGGTCTGAGGCAGCCGCGGGCCGGGTGCCACCGCCGGTCGGGGCGCGGCGGTGGCGCGGCGGTGGCGCGGCGGTGGCTCCGGACGGATCCGGGGGCCGGTGGTCCGGTCGAGTCTCCGACGGGGCGTCAGAGCGGCATGAGCTCCGGCCGCTTGGCCTCGACGTGGTCGCCCGAGGACTCGCCGCGCAGGCGGCGGCCGACCCAGGGGATCAGGTACTCGCGGGCCCACTGCAGGTTCTCGCGGCGCTGCTCGGCGGGGGACGCCACCGGCAGGACCGGCCAGGGCGCCTCCGGGTCCTGCGCGGTGCGCAGGCCCAGCGAGCGGGCGGCCAGCAGGGCGACCCGCTGGTGGCCCTCCGGGGAGAGGTGCAGGCGGTCCTCGCTCCAGGCCCGGCGGTCCTGGACGGCGCGGAGCGACCAGAGGTCGGCCACCTTGCAGCCGTGCCGGTCGGCGACGGCCCGCATGTGGCTGTTGTAGGTGGCGATCTTGCCGCGGAGGTGCTTCAGCAGCGGCACGCCGCGGGTGTCGAAGCCGGTGCAGATGAGTACCGTCCCTGCCGCCTCGACGAGTTGGACGACGGCGGCCTCGAACCGCTCGGCCACCTCGTCCGGGTCGCTGCCGGGTCGCAGGATGTCGTTGCCGCCGGCGCAGAAGGTCACCAGGTCGGGCCGGATGCGCCGGGCCTGCGGCACCTGCTCGGCCATGACCTGGTCGAGCAGCCGGCCGCGCACCGCGAGGTTGGCGTAGCGGAAGTCGCCCGGGGGCTGCCCGTCGGCGAGCAGCCCGGCGAGCCGGTCGGCCCAGCCGGCGAAGGCACCGCCGACGCCGGGGTCGTTCAGGCCCTCGGTGAAGCTGTCCCCGATGGCGACGTACGAACTGAGGTCAAGGGTCTCCTGGAGATTCGGCATGAAGGAGATAGTTCACTGTCTCAAGTAACCTACGCCACCGTAGGTGGCCGGTGGCGGTACGTGAGATCGGCCACGTACCGTTCGGGGAGCCCTCCGGCGGTGGGCGGGGGTGGTCCGGGAGGTCGGCGACGGGGCGGGCCGTACGACCGGGCGGGGCGTCAGGAGGTCTACGGCGGAGACCGGTTGCCGGTCTCGCGGGGCGGCGGCCCTTCCGCTTCCGCGGCCCGGTGACCGGCGGGCCGCCCGCCCTTCGGGCCGGTCGGAGTCGGGCGGGTGGGTGCGCTCCCCGTGCGCCGGGGGACGCGCCGGCGGATGCGCCGGGTGCGCGGGGGACTGCGTCGTCCGGCGTTCCCGCGCGGGTGTACGAACGGCGCCGTCCGGGCAGCGGCCCTCTGGACTGCGCGGCACGGTCCCGGCGCCCGACCGGACACCTCGCCCGGCGGCCACCGCCCCGCAGCCGTCACCGAGCACCGAGCACCCCGAACCCCTCACCCCCGGACGGCGGAGGTCGCCGCATGCCGAACCGAATCCCGGAGCGCGCCGCGAAACCGCGGCGCTACCTGATGTGCCGGCCGACGTACTTCACGGTCGACTACACGATCAACCCCTGGATGGACCCGTCCCGGCCCACCGACACCGAGCTCGCCGTCCTCCAGTGGGAGCGGCTGCGCGCGCTGTACGGGCGGCTCGGCCACACCGTCGAGCTGATCGATCCGGTGCCCGGGCTGCCCGACATGGTCTACACGGCCAACGGGGCGACCGTGCTCGGCGGCCGGGCGCTGGTCGCGACCTTCCGCCACCCCGAGCGGGCCGGCGAGTCGGACGCCCACCAGGCCTGGTTCCGGGCCGCCGGCTACCGCGAGGTGCAGCGGGCCGGGCACGTCAACGAGGGTGAGGGCGACCACCTGGTGGCCGGTCGCCGGGTGCTGGCCGGCACGGGCTTCCGCACCGACCCGGCCGCGCACGCCGAGGCCCGCGCGCTCTTCGGCGTCCAGGTGCTCAGCCTGACCCTGGTCGACCCGCGCTTCTACCACCTGGACACCGCGCTGGCCGTCCTCGATGAGGACCAGGTCATGTACTACCCGGAGGCGTTCACCCCGGACAGCCAGGCACTGCTGCGCAGCCTCTACCCGGACGCGATCCTCGCCGACCGGGCCGACGCCGAGGTGTTCGGGCTGAACGCCGTCTCCGACGGGCGCCGAGTGCTCCTGCCGGAGGCCGCCAAGGCGCTGGCCGCGCGGCTGACCGAGCAGGGGTACGAGCCGGTACCGGTCGACGTCTCCGAGCTGCTCAAGGGCGGCGGCGGCCCCAAGTGCTGCACCCTGGAGCTGCGCCCCGCGTAGGGCGGGCCCGGCCGGGCAACGCGGATCCGCCCGACCCGGCCGGGCGCCCGGCCGACCTGACCTCCCGCCCGGAGGCCCGCCCCGGAGGCCCGTTCCGGAGGCCCGTTCCGGCCCGGCAGAACCGGCCGGTCAGGCTGACCGGGAGAGCTTGACCTCAACCACGCTTGAGCTTCTAGGGTCCAGGCATGATCTTCACCGCGAGGGAACTCGCCTACCTGGCCGCCCAACCGCTGGCGCGCCTGGCGACCATCGGCCCCGACGGCCGCCCGCAGGTCCGTCCGGTGGGCTTCCGGCTCAACGACGACGGCACCATCGACATCGGCGGACCCGACATGGCCCGCAGCCGGAAGTACCTGAACGCGCAGGCCCGCCCCGAGGTCGCCGTGCTGGTGGACGACATGGCCCCGGCCGACGACCCGGTCGCGGGCGGGTGGGGGCGCGGCGTCGAGATCAGGGGGGAGGCCGAGACGCTGGCGGTGGAGGTGCCGCCGGTGGCGCCCGGCTACTTCAGCCGGGACATCATCCGCGTCCGCCCGCGCCGGGTCGTCGCCTGGAACCTGGGGGAGCGGGGGACCTTCGCGCGCGACGTCGGGTGAGCCCGGCCCGTCACCGGGGCGTGGCCAGGACGACCTCCAGGGTGCGCGGACCGTGCACGCCCTCCACCCGGTTCAGCTCGATGTCGCTGGTGGCGGACGGGCCGGAGATCCAGGTCTGAGGTCGGGCCGGGTCGAGTCGGGGGAGGGCGAGCGGGACGGACGCGACCACCTGGCCGGGCGCCAGGACGACGCAGACGTGGTGGTCCGGGACGAGGCTGAGCAGCCGGCGGCCCTGCCCCGGGCCGCCGTCCAGGACGAGCGTGCCGGTCTCGGCGATCGCCAGGGCGCAGCCGGTCACCACGCTGTCGACGGCGTCCAGCCGTGCGGCGGTGAGGGCTCCGCCGGGGCCGCCCCGGCGCCGGACCGGCCGGCCCGTCGGTGATCGTACCGAGCGGGCCGGCCGGGCGGCAGGGCACCACGCCGCGGGGGCGCGGCGCCGGAGCGGGGCCGGGCGGGGCGGTCGTGCTCAGGCGTCCCGGCCGAGCCAGAGGTCCGGACCGAACACCTCGTAGTGGATGTCGGCGGCGGGGACGCCCGCCGCCAGCAGCTGCCCCCGCACCGAGCGGAGGAAGGGCAGCGGGCCGCACAGGTAGGCGGTGGTCCCGGTCGGGACCTCGACCGTCGACAGGTCGACCAGGCCGGTGCGGTCGGCGGGCCAGTCGCCGAGCGGCCGCTCGTAGAAGACGTGCGCGGTGCCGGCCGGGAGCTTGGCGGTGAGCCGGGTGAGGTCGGCGCGGAAGGCGTGCGAGAGCTGGTCGCGGTCGCCGTGGACGGTGACCACCCGGCGGGTGGAGCCGGTGGCGGCCAGGTGGGCCAGCATGGCGGTGATCGGGGTGTTGCCGATGCCGGCCGACGCTGCACACGGGGTGCGGGCCGGGCCCGCTGCCCGCGCGGGCAGCGATCAGGGCAGCGATCAGGGAAGTGATCCGGACGGTGGTGGGGGCGGTGCGGGTCGGGTCGGTGCGGCGCAGGGGGCCGACGTGGCCGCAGAAGCGGGCCGGAGGCCGCTCGGCGGCCCGTCCGAGGGGCCGCCCGGGGGCCCGCCCCGGGGCCCGGAACTCGCGGCCACCACCTGCGGATTACGGTTACCATGCGCACCATGGGTCCGCCGCCCGGCTGATCGCCGGGGCCGGGCACGGGTGACACGGAAACGACAACGGGGTCGAAGGGGAGGGCGAGGATGTCGCGCGCTGACTGGGTATCGGGGGACCGGGGCGGGGAACAGACCGGGTGGACGGGCGTCGACCTGCGGATGGACGTCCCGCACTCGGCGCGGGTCTACGACTACCTCATCGGCGGCAAGACCAACTTCGAGCCCGACCGGGTCGCCGCCCACGCCTCCGTCAAGGCCTGGCCGGCCCTCCCGGTCTCGATGCGGACGACCCGCACCTTCATGGAGCGCGTCGTCCGCCACCTGGCGGAGAAGCACGGCGTGCGGCAGTTCCTGGACATCGGGACGGGCATCCCCACCTCGCCCAACGTGCACGAGATCGCCCAGGGCGTCGCGCCGGATGCGCGGGTCGTCTACGTCGACAACGACCCGATCGTGCTGACCCACGCGCGCGCCCTGATGTCCAGCACCCCGGAGGGCCGCACCGCCTACCTGGACGCCGACCTGCGCGACGTCGACTCGATCCTGGACTCGCCGCGCCTGCGCGAAGTGCTCGACCTCTCCCGGCCGGTGGCGCTCTCGCTGATCGCGATCGTGCACTTCGTGCTGGACGGGGACGACCCGCAGGGCATCGTCCGCCGGCTGATGGACCGGCTCGCCCCCGGCAGCTTCCTCGCCCTGACCGTCTTCACCGGCGACACCGACCCGGTCGGCGTCGGCGGCGTCGGTCGCGAGTACAACGCCCGGGGCATCCCGCTCCAGATCCGGGACAAGGCCGAGACCCTCGCCTTCTTCGACGGCTACGACCTGCTCGACCCCGGGGTCACGCTGGTCCACCACTGGAACCCGGACCCGGACGCCGCGCCGGTGCGGGACGCGAGCATCGCGATGTACGGGGGCGTGGCCGTCAAGCGCTGAACCGCGGCGCCGCCGGGCCGGGGGAGGCGGCGCGTTCGCCTCAGCTGTTCCGCAGGATCCGGTAGGCCGTCCCCGGGTGGACCCGCAGCAGTGCGAGCAGCGTCCGTGAGACGCCGACCGCGATCACCGGCCGGCCGCGCTCCAGCCCGCGGACGACGGCCCGGGCGGCCAGGGCCGGCGGGATCTTGCGGGCGGCGCCCTCGCGGCCGGCCGTCATCGGCGTGTCCACCAGGGGCAGCACCACCTCCTGGACCCGGAGCCACGGGGTCTCGTCCTCGGCCCGGTAGCGCAGCGACCGGAGCAGGGTGTGCACGGCGGCCTTGGTCGCGCAGTAGACCGGTGCCGACTTCTTGGGCGCGTAGGCCAGGCCCGAGGTCACCGCGACGAAGGCCGTCTCGCGGCCCGGGCCGCCGCCGCGGGCGGCGCCCCTGCGGGCGCTCCCGGAACGGCCCGGGTCCCCTGCGCTCCCGGCGGTTCCGGCGGTTCCGGCGCTCCCGGCGGCGGGGCCGGTGAGGTGGGGCCAGCTCGCGGCGGCCAGTTCGACCACCGAGCGCAGGTTGACCGCGAGCTCCTGCTCGGCGAGCGCCAGGACCTCGAGGTCCGGCCCCCGGGTCAGGTCGATCAGGTGCTGCACGCCCGCGTTGGCCACCACGACGTCGAGTCCGCCGAGGAACCCGGCGGCGAGGTCCACCACCCGCGTCGCCTCGCCCGCCACCGCGAGGTCGGCGGTGAACGACCCGAGGCCGGCCCCCGACCGGTCCGCCCGCCGTCCGCAGGTCACCACCCTCGCCCCGGCGGCGGTGAGGGCCCCGGTCAGGGCGAGGCCGACCCCGCTGGTGCCGCCGGTGACGAGGATGCGCTTTCCGTTCACGTTCATGGCGGCCAGCCTGGGGCCGGGTGCGGGCGCCGGCTTGTACCAGTGCGCCACCGCCGCGGGCCCCGGCAGCCGCCGGTAGCATCGCGCCGTGCCCACCGCCGTACGGGAGATGGCGCGGACCGTCCACCCGGAGCTGGCCGGCGCCGCGCTCGCCGCGCTGCTCCGGCACGGGTCCGGGCCGCTCGGGCCGGCCGGGCGGACCGTGCGTCGGCTGCTCGCCGCCGGTGCCCCGGTGCCCGAGGGCGTGCACCGGGAACTGCTGGGTGCGCTGTACGGCTGCGGACGGGAGGCGGTCTCCGACGCCGGGCGGCTGCTCTTCGAGCGGCCGCGGGATCCGCTGCTGCGCGCGCTGATGACGGGGGACGACATGGCCGCGCTGATCGCCCGCGCCCGTCCGGTCGAGCTCTGGCTCCACGTCGGCCACCGGACCCGGACGGTGCTGCGACCGGGAGAGCTGACGGTCGGTCACCGGCGTTACCTGGGCGGTGATCCGGTGTCCGCCGAGAGCGTCTTCGTCTGCGCGGTGCACACCGCCGCTGTGGCGGCCGTGACCGGACGCCCGGTCGAGGTGGCGCTGCTCGCCGCGAACGGCGCCGTCCTGGCACCCGACGCACCCTGGCGGCCCGGTCCGGCGCCCACCGTCCGGGGGTGGCGGCTGCGGTGGGACGAGCGGGCCGGCCCGCCCGGTCCCGCCCGGCCCTCCACCGCCGGGGCGTCCGCCACCGGCCTGCCGGGTGCGGCACGGGAACTGATCGCGGGAGAGCCGGCGGCGGACTGGCGGCTCTCCGCCGTGGCCGCCGCACTGGGCGTCGCGCCGCGTACCCTGCAGCGTTCCTTCACCCGGGCGGGGACGACCTTCCAGGCCGAACTGGCCGCCGTCCGGCTGGACGTCGCCGGCCACCTGGTCCGCCGGACCCGGCTGCCGCTCGCCGAGATCGCGGCCGCCGCCGGCTTCACCGACCACCCGCACCTGACCCGCCGCTTCCGTGCGCACCACGGCTGCGGGCCGGCCGAGTTCCGCCGCCGGGGCGCCGGCGGGGCCGAGTGACGGAAGGGGTGTGGAGAGAGCCGTGTACCCCCGAGGTGCTGTCTGCCAATAGCGGGAGAACAGTTGCGCCAGGCGGCGGCAGGGCCTTGACGGGCCGGTGTTTCACCGGAATGCTGATCGAGGCACCGAGCGGTCGAGGGTGCCCGGGGGCGGCTCTGCGGAACAACGAGCCGGGGTGCCTCGTCGAATCCTGCACAGCCCGGCGTGGATCTGCCGGGATCGGTCCACGGGGGGAGGCGGAAATGAACGGACGGTTCGGCGGTGTGCTGCGCGGCGCACCCGGACGTTGTCCCGGCCGCCTGCTCCCCGCTGCGCCGGGCGGGTGTTAGAGCCTCACACACGTATCAGCGTGCGACGCCGACTGGTCGCGCCGGAAGCCGGGGGAGCGGTGACCGGGGGCGAACGGTCGGCGCACAGGTGCGCCATCGCGCAATGGCGGGTTGTTCATGGCCAGTAGGGGGACTGTTTCAATGGCGAAACCGCGAGTTCTGGTTATTGGAGACAGCATTCGGCTTGTCCGGAAAGCCGGGCCGGCGAATGTCGACGTCGTTTATGCGCAGAAGCCTTCGCAATTCGATCCGGCGGTCGTCCCGCATTGCGATCAATTGTTGTTGGTGGATTATCAGCACGTGCCGACCGTCGTCGCTCTGGCACGGGCGCTGCACGGGGTGCGGCCCCTCACCCGCGTCGTGACGCAGACGGAGGCGGCGCAGCTGGTCGGCGGGCACCTGGTCGACCTGCTGGGGCTGCCGGGGAACGGCGCCCGCACGACGCGTCTGCTGCACGACAAGTCGGTGATGCGCGCGCTGCTCAACGAGCAGGGGATCGCGGCGGTGCCGTTCGTGGTCAATCCCACCCGCGAGGAGTTGGCGGAGTTCGTCGCGGCGCACGGTGCGGCGATGGTGAAGCCGACCAAGGGCTCGGGCAGCCTGGGGGTGCGGCCGGTCGGCTCGGTCGACGAGGTCGACGAGGTGTGGGCCTGGTGCGAGGAGTTCGGCATCGGGGACTTCCTGGTCGAGAAGCTCCTGGTGGGACCGGAGTTGAGTGTCGAGGCCTTCTCGGAGGCGGGTCGGCACACGGTCGTCGCGGTGACCGCTAAGGACACCGAGGGCGGGGTCGTCGAGCTCGGGCACGTCGTGCCGGCTTCCTTCGACGGCGAACAGCTCTCCGCCATCAGGGACCTGACGGTGCGTCTGCTGGATGCGGTCGGCCTCCAGGACGGGCCCTCGCACACCGAGATGATCCTCACGGCCGAGGGGCCGCGGATCGTCGAGTCGCACTGCCGGCGGGGCGGGGACTTCATCAACGACCTCGTGCGCCTGGTGTACGGCGTGGACCTGGAGGAGGCGACGTACCGGCTGGCCGGACCGTCCGCCCCTCTGGCCGATCTGCGGCCGGCGCGGGGCGCTGCGGCGGTCCGCTTCCTCACGGCCGCGCCCGGGACGGTCGTCTCCGTGGCGGGGCTGGCCCGGGCGCGGGAGCTCGACGGTGTGGTCGTGGCCGCCGTGAGTGTCGAACCAGGTTCCGTCGTCAGTGAGTTGCGCTGGTCGGAGGACCGGTGCGGGCACGTCATCGTGCAGGCCGAGAGCGCCGAGGCGGCGGTCCGGCTGGCCCGGAAGGCGGCCGAGTGTATCGAGATCGCCACCGAGCCCGCCCCGGCGGCGGCCGAGCGACCGGCCACGCTGGACGGGCTGCTGGGCGAGTTCGACGAAGTCCTGGACCCCTTCGAGGCGTAGCCCGAGGCGCGGTCCGGGGTGTGGTTCGAGGCGCGGCCGGGCGGCTCGCCGCCCGGCGGTGACGGCCGGACGCCCCCGTCGGCCTCCGCGTCCTGACTCCCGCGTCCTGCCCCGTGCCGGGGGCGCCGAGCGGCGCCCTCCGGCCGCCGCCCCGTCGCGCCCGGACCCGGGTCCGGGGCCGGCCCCCGGGGCGGTCCGGGTGCGACGGGGCGGGGTGGCCGTCGGGCCTGAAACCCGTGCGGCGTTCGGTAGTTGTTCGGCAGGCGTTCGACCGCCGGCCGACCCCGCAGTCTTGAGTTAGACAAACCAGTCCATTCGCGGCAGATGGAATGTCATGACCCTGATATCCAGCACGCAAGACGACGGTTCCCTCTCCTACACCCAGGAGAGCCTGTGGCTGTTCCACCACCTGGCCCGCCCCGACGAACCCGCGTACAACGAATCCCTGGCCTTCGAGCTGGCGGGCAAGGTCGACCCGGCCGCCGTACGCGGCGCCGTCCGGGCGGCCGTCGAGCGGCACGAGGCGCTCCGCACCCGGTTCCGCGCGGCCCCGGACGGCCTGCCGCGCGCCGAGGTCCTCGCAACGGTCCCGGACACGCTGGACTTCACCGACCTGCGGACGCTGGAGCCCGCCGAGGCCGACGCCCGCGCGGAGCACCTCCTGGCCGACCACCACCACCGGCCGTTCGACCTCGGCGCGGCTCCGCTGCTGCGCACCCTCCTGGTCGCCCTGCCCGAGGACCGGTGGCTGCTGGCACTGACGGCCCATCACATCGTGGTCGACGACTGGAGTCTGCGCCTCGTCCTGGAGGAGGTCGGCGAGGACGTCCGGGCGATCACCGAGTCGGGGAACCCGGTGCGGCGCCCCGGACCGGCCGCCACGTTCCGCGACTTCGTGCGGAGCAGCAGGGCGGCCTTCGAGCGCGGCGAGTACGCCGAGCAGATCGAGGCCTGGCGGCACTCGCTGGCGCACAGCCCGGACCTGCTCGGCATGCCGCTGGATCGCCCCAGACAGGCCCGGCCGACCTTCCGCGGCAGCAGCCGTACGCTCACCGTGCCGCTCACCGAGGTCGAGCCGCTGCTGGAGGCGGGCCGGCGCGAGTGCCGGGCCACGGCCTTCCCGGTCTTCCTGGCGGCGTACGCGGCCCTGCTCAACCGGTACACCGGCCAGGACGGGTTCGCCATCGGCACCACGGTCCTGAACCGGCCGACCGAGGCGGACCTGTCGCTGGTCGGCTGCTTCGTGAACACGCTCCCGCTCGCCCTGCCCGTCGACCGGGAGGCGCCGTTCCGCGACCTCCTGGAGGCGGCTCGGGAGGCGACCGACCGGCTGCTCGACGACGGCGACGCCCCGTACCCCAAGGTGCTGGAAGCCCTCGGTGCCGAGCGGGCCGTCAACCACAACCCGGTCTTCCAGACCATGCTGACCCTGCTCGGGCCGGAGCCGGAGCTGGACCTCGGTCCCGAGGCCACGGCCCGCTACCGCCCCGTGCGCCGGACCGCCGCCAAGTTCGACCTGATGCTCTACATCGCCCGGACGGACGGCGGTTACGAGTTCGAGCTGGAGTTCAACACGGACCTGTTCGACCCGGAGACCGCCGAGCGGCTGCTGGGGAACTACGCGCGGCTGCTCAGGGCGCTCGCGACCTCCGTCGACGCCCCGGTCGGCGCTCCGTCGATGCTCGGCGAGGACGAGGAGCGCCTGATCCTCGACACCTGGAACGACACCGCGAAGGCGTACCCGCCGGGCACGGTCGTCGACGTGATCGAGGAGCAGGTCCGCCGCACCCCGGACGCCGTCGCGGTCGAGTACGGCGACCGGCTGCTCACCTACGACCTGCTGAACCGCAGGGCCAACCAGGTGGCGCGGGCGCTGCGCGCCGGGCTCGGCGACGCGCCGGGCGGCGTGTCGCGCGGCCCGTTCGTCGGCGTTTACATGGAGCGCTCCGTCGAGATGGTCGTCGCGCTGCTCGCGATCGTCAAGGCGGGTTGCGCGTACGTGCCGATCGACCCCGACTACCCGGCCGCCCGGATCGAGTTCATGATCCAGGACGCCGGCCTCCCGCTGATCCTCACCCAGGAGCGGCACCGTGCCGCGCTCGAAGCGACGGGCACCGGCGGCGCCGCCCTGCTGGTCCTGCCGGACCCCGCCCTGGACACCGAGGACGACGCGGACCCCGTCCGCGCGCTCCGTCCCGACTCGCCCGTCTACATGATCTACACCTCCGGGTCCACCGGGCAGCCCAAGGGCGTGATCAACCGGCACGACTCGCTGGCCAACCGGCTCCACTGGATGCAGGACGCCTTCGCCCTGACCGGCGAGGACAAGGTCCTGCAGAAGACGCCCTACAGCTTCGACGTGTCCGTCTGGGAGTTCTTCTGGCCGCTCATGGTGGGCGCGGCCGTCGTCGTCGCCGAACCCGGCGGGCACCGGGACCCGGAGTACCTGAAGCGCGTCATCCGCGACCACCGGGTCACCACCGTCCACTTCGTCCCCTCGATGCTCAACGTCTTCCTGGAGGCGGAGGAGCTGGCGGAGCACTGCGGCTCCCTGCGGCGGGTGGTGTGCAGCGGCGAGGCGCTGCCGCGCAGGACGCTGGAGGTGTTCGCCGGGGCGCTGGACTGCGAACTGCACAACCTCTACGGGCCGACCGAGGCCGCCATCGACGTGTCGCACTGGGCGTGCACCCTCGACTACCCCGGCCAGGTGGTGCCCATCGGCACACCGATCGCGAACGTCCGGCTGTACGTCACGGACCGCCACCAGGTGCTGCAACCGGTCGGCGTGCCGGGCGAGTTGTGCATCGGCGGCGTGGCCGTCGCGGCCGGCTACCACCGCCGGGACGAGCTGTCGGCGAAGGTGTTCCTCGACGACCCGTACGGCACGGAGCCCGGGGCCCGGCTGTACCGGACCGGGGACCTCGCCCGCTTCCTGCCGGACGGCCGGATCCAGTACCTGGGGCGCATCGACAACCAGGTCAAGCTGCGCGGACTCCGCGTCGAGCCGGACGAGGTCGCGGCGGTGCTGCGCGAGCTGCCGGGCGTGCAGGACGCCGCCGTCGTCGTGCACACCACCGGCGCCGCCCAGGCGCTGGCCGCGTACGTGGTGCCCACGGGCGACGGGCTCGACGCGGAGGACCTGCGGTCCAGGCTGCGCGGCCGGCTGCCGGAGTTCCTCGTCCCGCAGTACCTGGTGGCCGTGCCGGACCTGCCCACCACTCCGAACGGCAAGCTGGACCGGCGCGCGCTGCCCGACCCCGTCGCCGCCGGCGCGTCGGCCCGGAGCGCCGCCGCGCTCGCCGGACCTCGTCAGCACGAGGTGGCCCGGGTCTGGCGCGAGGTGCTCGGCGTCGGCGAGGTCGGCGCCGACGACCGGTTCTTCGCGCTCGGCGGCGACTCCATCCTCGCGCTGCGGGTCGCGGCCCGGCTGCGCGAGGCCGGTTACGCCGTGGAACTGCGCGACGTGATCGCCCTGCCCACGGTGGCCGAACTGGCCGCCGCGCTGGAGGAGCGGGACCCGCAGGAGCCGGCCGCCGCGGCGGACCCGGGGCCCTTCGGGCTCGTCGGCCCGGCCGACCGGGCCCTGCTGCCGGCGGACGCCCTCGACGCGTGGCCCCTCACCAGGCTCCAGTCGGGGATGATCTACCACTCGCTGCTGGACGAGGACTCGCCGGTCTACCACGACATCTTCGACTACGAGTTCTCCGGTGAGGCCCGCTCCGGCGAGGCCCGCTCCGGCGGGGCCGAACCGGATGAGGCCGACGCGGAGGTCCGCGCCGGGCAGGTCCGGCAGGCGATCGCCGCGACGGTGGCCCGCCACCCCCAACTGCGCTCCTGCTTCGACCTGGAGCGGTACGGCGAGCCGTTGCAGATCGTCCTGCCGCGGGCCGACGCCGCCGTGGAGGTCGTGGACCTCACCGGACTGGCCCGCGCCGGACAGGACCGGGCGATCGCGCAGTGGGTCGAGCAGGAGAAGCTCCGCCCCTTCGACCTGGCGGCCCCGCCGGTCCGGTTCCGCGTCCACCTGCGGGACGCGACGCGGTTCAACCTCGGCGTCTCGTTCCACCACCTGATCCTCGACGGCTGGAGCGTGGCCCTCGTGGTGGCCGGGATCCGCGAGCGCTACGCGGAGTTGCTCGCCGGGCGGGAGCCGGCGGAACCGGCCGCGGAACCCGGGTTCGGCGGCTACGTCGCGCTGGAGCGGGCGAGCGCCACGAGCGCTGCGGAGCAGGAGGCCTGGCGGCGCCTGCTCGCCGGGTTCCCCGCCACGCTCCCGGCCGGTCCGCAGCCCGACGGCTCGGTCGAGACGGCGACCCTGGAACGGGACGTCCCGGCGGAACTCGCCGAGCGGCTGCGGCGGAGTGCGGCCGGGCTCGGTGCGCCGCTGAAGTCGGTCTACCTGGCGGCGCACTGCGCGGCACTGGCCGACCTCACCGGCACCGCCCGCCTGATCACCGGCCTGGTCGGCCACGGCCGGCCCGAAGTCCCGGGCGGCACCGAGATGGTGGGTCTGTTCCTGAACACGGTGCCGCTCCCCGTGGAGGTGCCGGAGACGCCCGGGCCCGATCTGGTCGCCGCGGTCTTCGCCGCGGAGCGGGCGGTTCTCCCGCACCGGCGGTTCCCGCTCGCCGAGATCGAACGCCTGCGCGGCGGGCCGCAGTTCGACGTCGTGTTCAACTACACGGACTTCCACGCCTACACCGGTCCGGCGGACGGCGTCCGGATCGACGGCGCCCGGTACTTCGAACTGACCAGCTTCCCGATGGTCGTCCACGTCCACAAGGACCAGTTCGACGGTGTGATGCGGCTGGCGGTCTGCCACGACCCCGGCCGGATCAAGTCCTCCGCCGTCGAGCGGTTCCTGGACGGCCTGCTGGAGGCGCTGGAGTCGCTCGCGGCCCCGGACGCGCCGGGACAGGTCGCCGCCCCGGACACCGGGGAGCCGCTGACGCTCCCGGGCACCCGGGCGCCGGAGGCCGCACCGGCGGCGCCGCACACGGCGGCGGACGACCGTCCCGCCGGGGCGGAGACGGCGATCGCCGGGATCATCGCCACCGCGCTGGGCGTCGACGCCCTGGCCGTGGACGCCAACTACCTCGACGCGGGCGTCGACTCCATCACGTCGATCCGGATCCTCGCCAAGATCCGCAAGCTGTTCCCGGCGGCCGTCATGCGCGACGTCATCGAGCTGCGCACCGCCCGCGCCCTGGCCCACCGGCTGGAGAGCCGTGACCGGGACGCCGTGCAGGACGAACCCGTCCCGGCGGGTGAGGGCCTTCCGGCACCGACGGCCGATCTGCCGGACGGCGTCGTCGACGCCTACCCGGCCACCGCCATGCAGCTCCAGATGATCGGGGCCACCCGGCGGGACCCGGCCCAGTCGGCCTACCACGACGTGTTCGCCTACACCGTCCGGCTGCCGCTGGACGAGCAGGCCCTGCGGGAGGCGCTGCGGCGGGCGACCGCATCCACCGCGACCCTGCGGACGGCGTTCCTGCTGGACGCCCGGCCGGTGCCGCTGCAGCACGTCCACGCCGCGGTCGAACCCGACCTCGTGGTCGACGCCACCGGGCGGCCCGGTGCCGCCGACGAGTGGTTCGAGCGCGAGCGCGGCTCCGGCTTCACCTGGGACCGGCCCGGTCTGATCCGGTTCGCCGCCCACCGGACCGGAGCGGAGGGCTTCGTCCTCTCGTTCGGCTTCCACCACGCGGTGATCGACGGCTGGAGCCTCTCGCTGCTCGTCCGGGACCTGCTCACCTCGTACGCGGCGAGCCTGTCCGGGGACGGGCCCTCCGGGGAGAGCCCGTCCGGGCCGGCGCCGCAGTCGCCGGTGCCGCCCGCTCCCGCCTACCGCGACTACGTCAGGGCGGAGGTCGCGGCCCGCGACTCGCAGCAGTCCCGCGCCTTCTGGCGCGAGGTCCTGCGCGACCACCCCGGGACGCCGCTGCCCCGCTTCGCACCCGACGGCACCGGCAGCCGCTGGACGGAGACGACCCTCACCGTGCCCGCCGGGCAGGAGGCCGCGCTGCGCGAGGTCGCCCGGCAGGCGGGCTGCCCGCCCAAGTACCTGATGCTCGCCGCCCACCTGCGCGTCCTCGCGCTGATCAGCGGTCGGCAGGACGTGGTGACCGGCGTCTTCACCCACGGCCGGCCGGAGGCGGAGGGTGCCGAGCGGATGACCGGCATGTTCCTCAACTTCCAGCCGCACCGGGCCCGGCTGGACGACCGGACCTGGAACGAGCTCGTCGAGGCGGTGTTCCGGGCGGAGGCGCGCGCCCTGCCGCACCGCCGCTACCCGACCGCGGCCGTCGCCCGCGACGTCCTCCACGACCGCGCGGCCGGCCCCGCGGCCGATGTCGCCGCCGGCGCCGACGCCGGGCTCGACGCCCTCGGACGCGTCGCGCTCTTCCCCGCGCTGTTCAACTACACGGAGTTCCCGGCCTACGCCGAGGCCGCCGACGGCGGCGCCGTCATCACGGACGTCCGCTGGTTCGAGCACACCGACGTCCCCTTCCTGGTGAACGTCGGCCGCGACATCGGCCAGTCCCGCCTGGAACTGACCGTCAACGCGGACGGCCGCCTGCTCCCGCAGGCGGTGACCGAGGCCGTCGCCAGGCTCCACGTGGCCGTCCTGACCCAGATCACCACCGACCCCACCGGCCGCGTCCTGGACACGACCGACGAGATCCGCGCGATCGGAGCCGAACTCCGGGCGCGACAGCTGCCGACCGACGGAGAGGACACCCAGAACCGATGACCACCACCCGTACCCCCGAGACCGAGCAGGTCCTGACCTTCGAGCAGCCGGACGGCTACCGGACCCACTACCGGGTCTGGGGCCCCGCGCAGGCCGACGACGTCGTCGTCATGCTGCACGGCGGCATGAGCCACTCGGGCTGGCAGGCACCGCTCGGCACCCGCCTCGGGCAGCTGCCCGGGACGGCCTTCGTCGCCGTCGACTTCCGCGGCTCCGGGCTCAACGACGGCCGCGGGCACATCCCCGCCGGTCAGCTCGCCGTCGACGACATCGCCCACCTGCTGCGCCACCTGAAGGACTCCTACGGCCGGATCCACCTGGCCGGCTGGTGCTTCGGTGCCCAGATCGCCACCGTGGTCGCGACCGGCCTCGCCGGTCAGGAGGTGATCAGCAGCCTGATCATGACCTCGCCCGGCTTCTTCTTCAACGACCGCTACAACGACGTCCTCGACCGCTCCATCGACGCCGCCCTGATCGCGGCGGAGGAGCTCGGACTGACCCCCGAGCCGGACCGCGCCTTCATCCAGATCCCGCTGCGCACCCCGGACTTCACCGACCGCCCGGAGTGGCACGCGTTCATCGACGCCGACGAGCTGCGGCTGCTGCGGATCACCGTGGGCACCATCGACGCCTGGGAGGAGATCGCCGTCCGCTCGGAGAAGGACTTCGCGGGGATCGGTCCGCTCCCGCTGCTGGCCGTGTTCGGCACCCGCGACAAGCTGGTGGACAACGCCCGCGTCCGCGCGTTCCTCGCCACCCACCCGGACCTGCGGGTGCACGAGCTCGACACCGGCCACGCGCTCCAGTTCGAGGAGCCGGACGCCCTGGCCGCGCTGCTCGGGGACTTCATCGGTCACCCGGTGGCGGGCTGATCCCGTGACGGCCGGACCCGAACCCGACATCGACGTGCCCGCGGACCGCGTTCCGGTCGGCGCGCCCGTGGACCGCGCCCCCGACGGCGCACATGACGCCGAACCCGACGGCGCACGCAACGGTGCGCCCGGGGGCGGCGCACCCTCGGGCGTCAACCGCTACCGCCTGGCGCTGACCACCCCCGGTGCGCTCCGCTTCGTGATCCCCGGGCTCCTCGCCCGGTTCCCGATCGGCATGACGGGCATCAGCATCCTGCTCTTCATCCGCTCCGTCGGGTACGAGTTCGGGACCGCCGGGGCGCTGTCCGCCACCTCCGCCGTGGGCTTCGCGGTGGCCGCGCCCCAACTGGCGCGGCTGGCGGACCGGATCGGCCAGCGCCGGATCCTGCTGGCCTGCGCCGCCGTCGGCGCGGTCGACGGCGCCCTGTTCGTCCTCTCCGCGCTGCGCGGGGCCCCGCTGTGGACGCTGTTCCCCGCCGCGGCGGTGATGGGCGCCGCGACGCCCGCGATCGGCTCGATGGTGCGGGCGCGGTGGAGCGGGCTGCTCTCGGGGTCGCCGATCATGTCGACCGCGTTCGCGCTCGAATCGGTCGTCGATGAAGTGATCTTCATCTTCGGGCCGATCGTCGCCACCTTCCTGGCGACCGGGGTCGACCCGGCCGCCGGGATCGTCTGCTCGCTGGTGCTGGTGTGCGGCGGGAGCGTCCTGCTCGCGCTGGGCACCGCCACCGAACCCCCGAGGTCGACCGGTCCCAGGCCGGCCGGCAGCGCCCTGTTCCTCGGGCCGGTCGCCGTGATCTCCGGGGTCAACCTCTGCTTCGGCGCCATGTGGGGCTCGATCGACATGGCCACCGTCGCCTTCACCACCGAGCTGCACCGCGAGGGGCTGGCCGGCCTGCTGCTGGCCGCCTACGGGATCGGCAGCTCGGTGGCGGGCGTGGCCTACGGGGCCCGCGAGTGGAACCTGTCGACCACCCGCATCCTGCTGGGCGCGACGGCCCTGATGGCGCTCGGCATCGCGCCGATGCTCCTGGTGAACGACGTCGTCGTCGCCGTCCTGGTGCTCTCCCTGGCCGGCGCGTCCTCGGCGCCGGCCATGGTCGCCGGGATGCTGCTCGTCCAGGACGGGGTCCCGGCCTCCCGCCGGACCGAGGCGATGGCCTGGCAGGCCACCGCGATCTGGCTCGGGGTGGCCGCCGGCTCCGCGGTCAGCGGGCGCCTGGCCGACACCACCGGATCGCACGCGGCCTACGGCTGCGCGTTGGCGTTCGGGGGCGTCGCGTTCGCGGTCGCCGCGGCGGGCCGGCAGCGGGTCGCCGTGAAGCCGCTCCCGGAGCCGGCGTGACCGCCCGTCGGCACCCCGGGGACCGCGCCGGGGGCCGTGCCGGTCCTCGTCCGCGCCCTCCGGTCGTTCCCGCCAGTTCCCGTCCTTCCCGTCCTTTCCGTTCCACCCGAGGTGGACCGATGACCGACACGAGGTGGACCGATGACCGACACGAGGTGGACCGATGACTGACACCGCCACCCGGCCCGCGGTGGCCGCGCAGGCCTGGCTGCCGGACCTGATCGAGGCCCGGGCCGCCGAGGCCGCCGCCGCGGCCCGCCCGGCCGTCGCGCTGCGCACCGAGCACGGCGAGGTGGGCTACGCCGAACTGCGGGAACGCGCCGAGCGGACCGCCCGGGACCTCGCCGCCCTCGGGGTCGGTGCCGGCGACATCGTCGGCATCCGGCTGCCCGCCGGCCCCGAGCTGGTCGTCGCGATGCTCGGCGGCTGGTTGGCCGGTGCGGCGTTCCTGCCGATCGACGCGGCCGCCCCGGACGAGTACTGCGCCCGGCTGCTGCGCGACTCCGGCGCGGCGGCGCTCTTCGACCGCTCCGGCGGGCCGGTCGCTCTGGCCGGCGCCCGGCCCGGCGCCGCGGCGGAGCCCGCCGGGGCCGCGGGCGACCGGCCCGCGTACGTGATCTACACCTCCGGCTCCACCGGCACTCCCAAGGGCGTGCTGGTCGGTCACCGGGCGCTGGCCGGTCACACCGCGGCCGTCGTCGACCTGCTCGGCCTGGGCCCCGAGGACGTCGTGCTGCAGTTCGCCAGCGCGGGCTTCGACGTGGCCCAGGAGGAGATCTGGCCCACCCTCGCGGCCGGCGGCACCCTCGCCTTCCGGTCCGGCGGCACGCCCGACGCGGCCCGGCTGGCCGACCGGGTCCGCGCCCTCGGCGTGACGGTCCTCCAACTGCCCACCGCCTACTGGCGGCTGCTGTGCGCCGAGGCCGAGGGCGCCGACCTGGCCGGCTTCGCCGGCGTCCGTACGGTGGTCGTCGGCGGTGAGAGCGCCACCGCCGACGACGTCCGCGTCCACCGGCGCGGCCCGCTCGGGCACTGCACCCTGGTCAACGGCTACGGGCCGACGGAGGCCGTGATCACGGCCTCCGCGCTGGTGCTGCCGCCCGACCGGCCGGTGCCCGGCACCACCGGTCTGCCGATCGGCGGTCCGGTGGGCGAGCGCCTGCTGCACGTCCTCGACGAGGAGCAGCGCCCGACCCCGGACGGCGTCCCCGGCGAGCTGTGGATCGGCGGCCCGCTGCTCGCGGCCGGCTACCTCCACGACCCCGACCGGACCGCCGACCGCTTCCGGCCCGACCCCTTCGCCGCCGTGCCCGGTCCGTTCGCGGACGTGCCCGGCTCCCCGGCCGCACCGGACCCGCGGATGTACCGCACGGGGGACCAGGTGGTCCGCCACCCCGGCGGGGACCTGGAGTTCCTCGGCCGGCTCGACAACCAGGTCAAGGTCCGCGGCCACCGGATCGAGCTCGACGAGGTCGACCGTCACCTGCTGGACACCCCGGGCGTGACCGCCGCCGCGGCCGTCACCCTCGACGACGGGGCCGGGGGCCGGACGCTGGGCGCCGGCATCTCGCGCACTCCCGACGGGCCCACCCCCGAGGAGGTCCGCGACCGCCTGCGCTCCCGGCTGCCCGCCTACATGGTCCCCGGCCCGTTCCTCGTCCTCGACCGGCTGCCACTCACCCCCTCGGGCAAGATCGACCGCCGGGCGGTCGCCGCCCTGGCCGCCGCCGAGCACCCCCCGGTGACCGCGGAGGCTGCCCCGGCGGACCCTCGGGACATCCCTGTGGTGGACCAACTGGTCATCCTGCTCGGCGAGTTGCTCCGTGCGCCGGGCTTCGGGCCGGATGACGACTTCCTCGCCCACGGCGGCGACTCGCTGATCGCCCTGCGGGTCAGCGGCGCGTTGCGCGAACGCGGTTGGCGGCTGCGCCCGTCCGAGCTGATGGCGGAGCGCACCGCCCGCGCCGCGGCCGACCGGGCGAGACCCACGGCGCCGGCGGGCACGCCGTAGCCCGCCGCCCGTAGCCCGGCGCCCCCAGCCCGGCGCCCGTACCGCCGAGCCCGAGCGCGGCCCGCACGCCCTCCGCCGATCGGAGGCGTGTGCGGGCCGCGCGCGTCCGGGCGAACGTGCTGACGGTGCGTGAAGTCCGTTTTCCCGCAGAGGAGATCAGGGCCGTTCCGTTTCTGGCATACTCGCACCACCGTCGGCCGGGGGGCTGCGAAGGCGCCGACGGGCCCGTGCGGACTGGAGGGGTACACGGAATGCCGAACAGGGACGCCGAAGCGGGGCGGGGGCCGGCCGGGCCGGGCCGGAACCAGGGCGGGTCGGCCGAGCCGCCCGCGCGCGCGGACGCGCCGCCGATCCACTGGTCGATCTACTTCCTGATCTGTGCCGTCCTCCTCGGCTACACGGCGATGATGGTGTTCCTCGCCGTGAAGCGGGGCGACGCCAACTGGGACCGGCTGGTGTTCCTCTTCGCCGGGCTGGAGGCCATCGTCTTCGCCGCCGCCGGGCTGGCGTTCGGCGGGACGGTGCAGCGCGGCGCGCTCACCGCGGCCCGGGAGGACGCGGCGAACGCGCGGGCCGAGGCCGGCCGCCAGGGGGCGGCGGCCGAGGCCGCGCGCGGCGACAGCGAGGTCCTGAACGGTCTGCTGACCGCCATCTCGCTCGGTGCCGACGCCGAGCGCGGCGGGACGGAGGGGGAGGCCGGCCCGGGTGCCCCGCGGGCCGCCGAACTGCCGCCGGGAGCCCACGGAGCCCGGCCGTCCGCCGCCGCCCCGCGGTCGTGGAGCATGGTCGAACTGGAGCAGTTCGCCCAGGCGTTGCGGGAGCGACGGGTAGGCTGAGCCTGGTGGACGCCGTCGAACCGGGGTGGCTTCCGCCCTTCACGACCCTGATTCGGATCGGCGAGGCGAACGCCTCGGGCGCCCATCCGACCCTTCTCGCCTTCGGACCCGCGGAGGAGGGCGGCTCACCCCGCCCGGTCCACCAGGGCGCCGCTTTCACCGACGAGTGCCTGTCCGTGGACGACCGCAGCCTCTGCCGGGACCTCTTCGAGACCGGGGCGCCGCTGCCCGAGGCCGTCCGTACCGTCGCCGGCCTGTTGCGGGACGCCCTGGACGCGCTCGGCCTCCTCGGTCCGTGGATCGAGGAAGTCCGCACGTGCCACCAGAACGGACGCCAGGCCCGGACCCTGTTCGACATCCGCCCGGCGGCACTGCGCGAACTCCCGTGGGAACTGGTCACCCATGCCGACGGAGCGGAGTCGCTCTGCGTCAGCGGGGATCCGGGTCTCACCTTCACCCGGATCGACCGCCCGACGTCCCTGCTCGGCGCCGAGAACCCTCCGGCCGCCCTGCACCTGCCGCTCCGCGTGCTGGTCGTCGTCGGCGAGACGGACCCCCTGATCAGGGCGGACGAGGAGATCGAGCGGATCCGCACCCGGCTCGGGGGCCCGTCCGGGGAGTGGCACGTCGAGGTGGTGCGGGCCCCGACGTCCCGGGAACTGGCCGAGACCCTGCGGGAGGTGGCCCCGCACGTCCTGCACGTGATCGGCCACCAGCAGCGGGACGCGGGGGACCGGGGCCTGCTCACGATCCGCCCGCCCGGCACCGAGCCCTGGTCGATCACCGGGGACAACGTCCACGCCTTCCTGGCGGGCCACCGGCCGAGGCTGGTGGTGCTGAACGCCTGCGACACCGCCGGACCGGCGGCCGGGCCGCTCCTGGCGGCCCTGCTCCGCGGTGGTGCGGCGGCGGTGGTGGGGATGAACGGCGGCATCGAGTCCGAGACCGCCTGCCGGTTCTCGGCGGAGTTCTACACGGCCCTCGGCCGTGGCGAGAGCGTCGACCGGGCCGTGCGGACGGCCCGGCTCGCCCTGCTCGTGGACCAGGTCGACGGGACCGAGTGGGCCCTGCCGGTGCTGGCCGCCCGGGTCCACCCCGAGGTCGTGCTGGGGCGGTACGCCGCGCTGCGCGGCAAGGCCGAGGCCGAGAAGCGGTTCACCGACCGTCGGTGGAACCTGGGGCACGCGGTGGACCGGGTCCGGGAACGCCGCGCGCTGTTCGACGGGTTCGCGCCGACCGGCCCCGCGGCGCCCGTCAGCGCCGTCGTCGGCGAGGCCGCCAGCGGCAAGGCCACCCTCGTCCGGTCCGCCCTGCAGATCTGGTACCGCAACGGTGCCCGCACGGTCTGGAGCGACCTCCGCCCGCTCGGCCGGACCGCGACCTGGCTGGACCTGGTCCGGACGATCGTCGACCAGCTCGGGCCGGCCGGTCCCGGGCTCGAACCGCTCCAGCGGTTCGAGCACCGGCTCGCCCAGTTGCACGACGGCTGGACGACCGACGACAACAAACCCTGGCTGTCCCTCGAACCCGACCGGGTCTGGCAGGAGACCGTGCCCGGCAACAGCGTCGGTCACGTCGCCGACCGCCGGCACACCGCGCTTCGGCACCTCGCCGACGCCCTGCTCGGGCTCGGCGAGGACACCGGACTGGTCCTCGCCCTGGCCGGTCTCGGCAGGCTGGAGCACCGGGCCGTCGCCGACCTGATCGTCCCGCACCTGATCGAGCCGCTGGCCGTCCGCCCGGACGGGCGTGCGAAGGTGATCCTGGCTCTGAACGAGGAGGAGGAGGCCGACTTGCTGCCCTATCCGCTGCGCGACACCGTCCGGCGGATCCCGCTCGGCGCGTTCGCGGCCGGGGAGATCACCGAGGTCGTGGGGGACTACAGCCGGGTGAGGGACGTGGAAGCGGACAGTGTGGAGCAGTGGAAGGAGTTCATGGCCATCCTCGTCGCCCGGCACGGCCACCTGACACCGGCAATGCTGCAGGACGGCATGACGCTCTTCAAGGAAGGACGACGGGTGCCCCGATGACCGACAACGGCCCTGCTTCCCCCCACGGGCCCGACGAGCCCACCGGCCCGGGTGGGGTCGGGCCGGGCCAGGAGGATCTCGTCGAGCTCGTCGGCCGCGGCGACCCGCTCGCCCGGATCCTCCTGGCCCGGCTCGACCCCACCCGGCGCGACGTCCTCCGCCGCTGCAGCATCGTCCCGGACTTCACCGAGGAGCTGTACCACTCCGTGCTCGCGGTCGACAGCCCGGTCGACGTCGCCGACCTGCTCGACCAGGGCCTGCTGGAGCACTCCGCCCGGCCGGACCACTACCGGATCGTCGCCCTGCTGCGCTTCCCCTGTTGGGACGACTGGTGGACCGGACTGCCGCCGGGCGGGGAGGCGCCGGGGCAGCTCCGAGAGCTCGCCGCGACACTGGCCGCCCGCTACGCCGAAGCCGGGGACGAACCCGGCAGCCTGCGGCAGCTTGCCATCGCGGGGGCGTTGGAGTCCGACGCCTTCCGAGCCGCCTTCGAGGCCGCCGACCGCCGGTTCGACCTGGCCCGCTGCCACGACCTCGTGGACGCCGTCACCGACCCGCAGGTCGCCGCGCTCCTGCCGGAGGAACTCGGGGCCGTCGTCGCCGAGGCCCGGGTCCGGGTCCGGGCGCGCGCCCTCTGGCGGCCCGACCACCACCGGACCGCCGGCTACTACGGGCGTGCGCGCGCCGAACAGCCGCTGCGGGACCTGCTGGAGGCCGACGGCCCGGCGGTCCTGCGGATCCACGCCACCGGCGGCTCCGGCAAGTCCATGCTGCTGCGCTGGTTCATGGCCAGGCACTGCCAGGAGCGCCCGGTCCCGGTGCCCTGTGCCCACCTGGACTTCGACCGGTGCGACCCGGCCCTGGCGGTCGCCCACCCCGCACTGTTCCTCCTGGAGGCCGCCGCCCAGTTGAACGAGCAGCTCCCGGGCGCACCGTTCGGCGAACTCCTCGACGAGCACGCGGCGGACCTCGCGGCGCTCCCGAGGAACCGCAGCCCGGTGGCGGCCGAGTGGCTCGCCGGGCGGGCGGCCCTCGGACACCGTGGCGCCTCGATCCAGCGGCGCTTCGTGGCCGTCCTCGACGAGGCCCTCCGGCGGCGGGGCACCCGGGCCGTCCTGGTCCTGGACACCCTGGAGGAGGTCGTCCTCCGCGACGGCGGCCGGATCAACGACCTGGCGGAGGTGCTCTCCGGGGCGCTGGCGGCGGAGGGGCTCCGGATCGTGCTCTCCGGCCGGTACGACCTCGCCGATGCCGTACCGCTGCCCGCCGTCCCGATGCGGCTCCAGTCCTTCGACCCGCAGGAGGCGGACGACTACCTGCGGGAGGTGCGCGATGTCGCCGACCCCGAGCTGCGCGCGGCCGTGGTGGAGAGCAGTGACGGCCTGCCGTACACGCTGGCCCTCTTCGCCGACCTGGCCGCGGACCTCACCGCCGACCAGGTCCGGGCCTCCTCCGGGCCCAGCCTCCTCTACGCGATCGACCGTGTCCTCGAACGCGTCCACGACGACCGGATCCGCTGGCTCCTCCGGTACGGGGTGATCCCCCGGCGGCTCACCCTGCGGCTGGTCCAGGAGGTGATGCTCCCGCACCTGCGCCGCGGGATCCGCGGCAGCAACACGGCGGACGACCCGAGCCTGGACAAGCGCGAGGAACTGCACATCTCGATCTTCCTGCGGGCCGTGCCCGGCTTCACCGACGACGGCGGGGAGATCCCCGACCTCTGGGCCGCCCTCAGCCGGTACGCCGGTGACGCCGCCTGGGTGGACCGGGACCCGGACGACCCCGAGGGCCTGGTGCTGGACCGCACCGTCCGCCACCCGCTGCGCCGACTGCTCGCTGACCACGAGGTGTCCCGGCTGCTCGACCGGGATCTCGCCGAGCACTTCGCGCGGCGGGCCGAGGCTGAGCCGGAGCGCTGGGAGCAGTGGAAGCTGGAGGAGCTCTACCACCGCTTCTCGGCGGACCCGCAGGAGGGCGCCGCGACCTGGGCCCGTCTGGTCGGTTCGGAGCGCTCCGCCGGCCGGGACCACCGCCTGTCGTCGTTGGCCGAGGCACTGGTGTCGCCGGAGCTGCTGGACGAGGTGAAGGTCTCCGTGGTCGCCCGGGCCCGCGCCCTGGTGCTGCTCGGCCGGAACGCCGCGAGCGCCACCGACCTCACGGCGTGGGAACGCGGGATCGCCCGGCTGGACGAGGCCGCCGGCCTGCTGGCGGAGGAGTCGCACGCGGAGCTGGCCGCCGGGGTGGAGCTGTTCTCGGCGGCCCTGCTGCTCCGGCTGGGCCGGCTCGGGGAGGCCCGGAGCCGGCTTGCCCGGGTCCAGCGGCAGCCGGACTCCGCGGACCGCGACACCGCGCTGCAACTGCTCCACCTCACCGGGTGCGCCCTGCTGGCGGAGGGGCAGGGCGACCGGGCCCAGGAGTCGTTCGTGCAGGCGGACCGACTGGCGGCACCCGACGGGGGGCCGCTGTCGGAGCAGTCGGTCGAGGCCGTGGCAAGCCTGCTGGACTCCGGCCTGGTCGGCCACGCCGCCTCCTGGCTGCCGCGGTTCGACGCGGGGACCGCGCCCGAGCTGCACCTGAGGCTGCTCCTCGCCGTCGGCCGGTTCGAGGAGGTGCTGGCCGTGCACCGGGGCCTCGGCTCCGGGGACCGCCGCCGGACGGCCGAGTGGGCGGGCCGGGCGGCGCTCCGGCTCCACCGCCCCGGCCTCGTCCTCGCCGAGGACGGCCCGCTGGAGGGCTTGTCCGACGGGGGGAGCGAACCTGCGGTGACCCTGCGGGGCCTGGTGCTCCGCGGCGAGGCGTACGCGATGCTCAGGGCGCCCGGCGCGGCGATGGCGCCGCTGCGGCCCGCCCTGGAGGAGGGCGCCGTCACCGACCACGAGCGGATGTCCGCGCTGGTGGGGACGGCCCGGCTGCTGGTGACCGGGGGCGGCAGCCGGAGCGAGGCCTCGGAGCTGGTCGGCCGGGTGCTGCGACTGGCCGGTCCGTCCGAGCACGCTCCCGCCCCGGACGTCCCGGTCCCGATCCTCGCGGAGCTCGCCCGGTGGCCTGAGGCGGCGGCCTGGCAGCTGGACCGTCCGCGGTCCGCGGAGAGGTCGGCCGCACCGCCGCCGGACCGGGTGGTCTGGGTGCTCGGCCTGCTGACGGGCGTCGAAGCCGCGCGGGACGAGGAGCTCGTGGGCGAGCTCGTCGAGGCCCTGGCCCCCCTCGGGTCCCCGGGGGCACGCCTGGTGGCGCTGGAACGCCTCCACGAGCTGCGGCGGCCGCTCGCCGTCACCGGCCCCACCGCCGCCCGGTTGACCGAGCTCTGCGGGCCCGGTCCCCGGCGGAACTCCGGCTCCGACGCGGCGGCCCTCGGCCTGACCTACGCCGAACTGCTCCGCGTGCTCGGACGGTCCGAGGAGGCGGTCGACCTCGCCCGCGCCTGCGCGGGGGAGCTCGCCCCGGCCGAGAGCGCGGTGTGGCTGCGCCGTCTCGACCTGGAGACGGACGTCCTCGGTGACATCGGCGCGCTCGACGCCGTCATGCTCCAGGGCCTCCCCGACGCGTTGGAACGGGCCTACCCGGCGGCGCCCGAGGCGGCGGCCGTCGTTCTCACCTACCAGACGCTGGTGGCGCTCAGGTCGGGGCGGGGCGACCTGGCCGGGCGGAGCGTCGCCCGTGCCTGGTCGCTGCTGGCGGAGCGGGATCCCAGCCTCGCCAGGGCGAGGTGCGCGGCACTGGTCGCCCGGACAGCGGCCCAGGCGGGCGCCGATCCCGGGGAGACGGGCCCGTCGGCCGAGTTCGCGCACGGCCTGTACGCCGAACTCGGCCTGCCTCCTGAGCAGTTGTTCGACCAGGGGCACGGTGCTCCCGGGGCCGGCGAGGTCGACGTCGAGTGGCGGGATCACGTCCTGGTGCTCACCGCCGACACCCGGTTCCGCGGACGGCCGCCCGTCCTGGAGATCGACCTCCTGAGGTCCACCGGTCCAGGGGCCCGGGTGAGTCTGCTGCGGACGGCCGACCTCGCGGACGACTGGCTCCGCAGTCCCGACGGGCTCCAGTCGGCGCTCTCCTCCTCGGCGGCGGACTGGGCGGAGGAGACCGGCCTCCTGCTGGACGAGGCCTTGGACGGCCTGCTCCGCTCCGAGGAGGTCCGCGGCCTCCGGCTGGAGGTCCCGGGGTACGAGCCCACCCTGCTCGCCGCCCCGTGGGAGGCGGCCCTGGCGCACCTCACGGTCCCGCCGGACGGGTTTCACCTCTACCGGGGGCTCCCCGGGCGCAGCGGGGAGGCGGCGGCGCTCGGCCGGCTCCGGACCGTCGTGCAGAACCTCCGGCAGGCCGCACCCTCCGACGCGCCGCCATCCCCGCCGCTCGGCCGCTTCGTCGAGAGCCTCTGGGCCCAACCCCACGCCGCCGTCCGGGTCGGGGTGCTCGCCGGCACCCGTGAGGCGCGCGCCCAGCAGCACACCGCTGTCCGGGAGCCGATGGCGCCGATGGCGCCGCTGTCGTCGGTGTACGAGGCCGAGCACTTTGCCCGGCTGGTCGCACCGGCCCGCTCGCGGCGCTTCGGTGCTTCCGCGTCGGGCCCCCAACTCCTGCACGTCCAGGGGACTTTCCGTGAATCGTCGGGCAAGCTGAACGTCCACTGGGACTCCCGGGGCGGGAGCGACGCCGCCGGTCTCGGCGAGTACCTCGGATGGCGGCGCCCCCCGCAGAGCGTCCTCGTCCTGGAGGCGGTGGATCCGGGGACGCGCGAGGAGGCGATGCGTCAGCTGGTCCTGCGGAACCTGTTCGCCGCCGAGGTCCTGGCCCGAGGGGACTTCGCGGCCGTGGTGGCCATCGGCCCGTTCCTGCGGCGCCCGGGCGAGAGCGAACGGGCCCGGCGGCGACTGATCCACGGGCTGCTCACCGGGCGGCACCCCGCCGTCGTGGTCGCGGAGCTCACCCGGGACCAACTGGGCGTCCCCCGGCCGACCGTCGCGCTCCCGGCGCTGTTCAGCGCCCTGCCGACCGGCCTCCTGCTGCCGCTCTGGACCTCGCTGTGACCGGTCCGTCCGCCGTGCCGGCGCTCCGTGGCACCCCGCACACAGCCGTCGGCGGGGCCGGGAGCCCGGCCGCGGCCGGGGCCACCGCCGGAGCGCGGCCGTGAACGCCGGTGAGCGGCGACGGGCGGCGCTGCTGGCCCGGGTCAACGGGCTCGCGGCCGATCTCGACCACTGGCTCGCCCTCACCGCCAAATCCACGAGTGGGGCGCGCGGTGCCGGTCAGGCAGGCGCCGGTCAGGGTGGCGCCGGCCGGGGCGGCGCCGGGGCGCCCTTCCCGCAGCACCACACCCAGGTCCTCGCCGTGAACGCCGCGCTGCGCCCGCTGCTGGACCGGGTGCGGGAGGCGGAGACCCGGCGGGCCGACACCGAACTCGGCCTCCTCCAGGAGGTGTGGTGGCGGCTGCGCGGCGCACTCACGCAGCGGCACGACCGGTCGCTCGGGGACTTCCTCCTGCTGGCGGACGACTTCGTCTGGTCCTGCTACCGGCCCGCGCTCACCGCCGCCTCCTCCGTGTCGGGTGCGGAGATCCTCCCGGTGGAACCACCGCTGGTCCACCTCACGGCGCACGCCGTCCCGTTCGCCCTGCCGCGCCTGGTGTCCGAGGACCGGCAGGCGCGGGTGGACGAGCTGCTGCGCGCCCTGCCGGTGCCGCTGGTGGGGCTGCCGTTCGTCCAGTCCCGGCACCTGCCGGAGGCCGTCCTGGCCGCCCATGAGGTCGGCCACTGCGTCCTGGACGCGTTCGGGCTCACCGGCGAGCTGTCCGAGGTGCTGCGGCGGACGGCGGAGGGCCCGGACTGGTGGACCGACCGGCTGCCGGAGGTCTTCGCCGACCTGTACGGCGCCCTGTGCGCCGGCTCCGGGTTCGCCTTCATCCTCGCGGACTTCGTGGCACTCACCCCGGAGGGGCCGCCGAGCCCGCGCTACCCCGCGCCCCGCGTCCGGGTGGCTCTGGTGGCCGACGCCCTGGCGGAGGCCGGGGGCGAGGAGGCGGCGAAGGAGCTGCGGGCCCACTGGGCCGAGCACGCCGCCGGGCGCGGGCCGGCGCCCAAGGGACTGCGGCCGACCGTCGGGGCCCTGCTCTCGGCCCGGTTGACCGCGCTCGGGGGCAGCACCCTGCTCGATCTCTTCCCCCGGGGCGTGGACGCCGGCCTCCGCGCCGCCGCCGACGCCCTGCTGCGCCGGTCGCCGATCCCGAGGTCGGTGCCCGAGACCGCCGGTGTCCTGCTGCCCGCCGCGGCCTTCGCCTTCCACACCGATCCGGACCGCTACGCCGACGTCGTCAAGGACCTCACCGACCGGATCTTCCGGCTCGTCGCCGAGGACCGCACGCGCGGTGTGCGGGGCGGCGCGGGGGGCGGTGAGGCCACCGACACCCCCGGGGACCGGGGCGCCCGGTCGGCGTCGCGGCTGAGGGCCCTGCTCGACGGCTGGGGAGCGGACCCGCCGGCGGACGCCGCCTCGTGAACGCCTGCCGGACGATCAGTCCGACGACCTGCCGGACGACCTGCCGGGCGACCCGTCAGGAGCCGTGGGGCTCACCGGTGATCTCGGTCATCGCCTCGTCGTAGCGCCGGAAGAAGCGGGGGCCGGGGGCGGGGTCGTCGCGCTCGGCGCGGCGCAGCAGGCGCCAGCAGTCGGCGGTGAGGGCGCGGGCCTCGGCGCCGGGCCAGGGGCGGGGGAGGAGCTCGGGCGGCAGCAGCGGGTCGTCGGCGGTGGCCCGGGTGAACTCGGCGGCGAGCTCCAGGGCGACAGCGAGGCGTTCGACCCGGGTGGGGGCGGGGGAGCGGCCGGTGAGCCGGGCCAGGCGGTCGGCGGCGACGGCGGCCAGGCGCCGGTGGCCGTCGGCGAGTTCGTCGAGCGGCCAGAGCCGACGGGCCAGGCGGAGGGGGTCGCTCTCGCCGCCGACCCGCAGGTCGGTGCTGGTGAGCAGGGTGACGCAGTCCCCGACGCCGAGCCGTTCGGCCTCGGCCTCGACGTACGGCTCCCACCTGTTGGCGCCGGCGTAGACGCCGCCCTGGACGGCCGCGCCGCCGAGCCGGACCAGGAACTCGCGCAGCGCGTCGCGGGCGGTACGGGCGGACTCGGGGACGGCGAAGGCGGCGAGGTGCCACCGGCCGTCCCACGGTGCGAGCCCGGCGTCCTGGGCGTACATGTGGCGGACGAAGTCGACCTCGGGTTCGGCCGTGCGCCGGGCCCGGTCGGTCTCCCGCAGGACGGCCCGGCGGCCGCGCCCCTCCTGGACGAGCAGCCCGTCGGCGGCCATCCGTTTGATGCAGAGGCGGACCTGCTGGTCGGTCATGCCGAGCTCGCCCGCCACCGCGTAGAGCTCGCCCGCGTCGACGGTGCCGTCCGCGCGGACCATGCCCTCGACGAGGGTCCGGGTGGGGACCTCCGGCCGTCCTTCCTCGGTCATCGCTGCCGTTCCTCTCGGGTGTCCACGGGCTGGTGCTCTCAGGCGAGTCTAGTCCGCCAGAAACTATCGAATGTCGAACGATAGTTTTCATAACAATAGTTCCACATCCGGCCCGGAGGCAGGGGGGCGGCCGGTCCTCCGCGGAAAGTTCGGGTGACGACCGACTGACCGAGTTTGAATATTTCAAGACAATCGCAGTCATCTCCTGACACTCAGTCAGTCGGCCTTCTACGCTTCGGGCGGTCCGGGCGTCCCCCCGGGCCGCCCGACGGGTGGCCCGCCCGGTACCGCCGTGACGAGCGCTGCCGTGACAGGCAACGCCGCCACCGGCGCCACCGTGACGCGCACCGGCGTGACCGCCGCCGCGTGACGGGCGCGGCCGGGACGAGCACCGCTGTGACGTGCACCGATTCGACGAGTCTGGAGATCTTCCGTGAGACAACGCCCGGCCCCGCGCCGCTACTGGACGGCCGTGACGGCCACCGCCGCCGCCACGGCCGCCCTGCTGGTCCAGCCCGGCACCGCCGCCGCGGCCGCGCCGCCGCCCGCCGTGACGGCCACGGTGGCCGTCGCGCCCTACCCGGCGGGCGTCGCGGTCGCCCCGGGCGGCGGGCGGGCCTACGTGACCAGCCAGAGCAGCGGCGTCGTGACGGTCCTGGACACCGCCGGTGGCGCGGTGACCGGCACCGTCACCGCCGGCACCGGCTCCTACGCGGTCGCGTTCGCCCCGGACGGCGGGCACGCCTACCTCACCCACCACCTCGACGGCACGGTCAGCGTGGTGGACACCGCCACGGCCGCGGTGACCGCCACCGTCCCCGTCGGCGCCGGCGCCTTCGGGGTCGCCGTCGCCCCCGACGGCGCCCACGCGTACGTCAGCAACGCGGACGCCGGCACGGTGAGCGTGCTGTCCACCGCCACCAACACCGTCGTCGCGACCGTCCCGGTGGGCGCCGAGCCGCACGGGGTCGCCGTCGCCCCCGACGGCGCGCACGTCTACGTCGCCGCGTCCGGCGCCCAGCAGGTCGACGTCATCGACACCGCCACCCGCACGGTGAGCGCCACCGTCCCCGTCGGCCACGGCGTCTTCGGCCTAGCGCTCGCCCCGGACGGATCCAGGCTCTGGACGGCGAACGGTGGAGACTCCACCGTCAGCGTGCTGTCCACCGCCACCAACACCGTCACCGCCACCGTGCAGGTCGGGGCCAACCCGTACGCCGTGACCGTCGCCCCCGACGGCCGGTCCGTGTACGCCTCCAACTACGCCGACTCCACGCTCAGCGTGCTGGACGCCGCGAGCGGCGCCGTGACCGCCACCGTCCCGGTCGGGGCGAACCCCTTCACCCTGGCGCTCGCCCCCGACGGCCGGCGCGGCTACCTCGCCGACTTCGGCGGCGACACGGTGACCGTCCTCGGCTTCCCGCTGCCGGTTCCGGTGGTGACCGGGATCAGCCCGGCGAGCGGTCCGCAGGCCGGTGGCACGGTCGTCACCGTCACCGGCACCGACCTGTCGGGCGCCACCGCGGTCAGCTTCGGCGCCGCCGGGAACGCGGCCTCCTTCTCCTGCACCGACACCGCGTGCACGGCCACCGCGCCCGCCTCGGCCGCCGCCGGGACGGTGGACGTCCGGGTGACCACGCCGGGCGGCACCAGTGCGGTCGTGACGGCCGACCGGTTCGAGTACCAGGCGCCCGCCGCCGACCTCGGCGTCGCGCTCGCCGCCACCCCGGTGCCCGGGCTGTTCGGCGGCCGGGTGGACTACACCCTGACGCTCACCAACAACGGTCCCGGCCAGGTCACCGCCGCCACCGTGACCTCGTCGCTGCCCGCCGGTTTCGGCTCGTACAGCGGCGACTGCGCCATCGTGGCCTCCAAGCTCACCTGCGCCCTCACCCAGCCGCTGGCCGTCGGCGCCTCCGTCACGCGCCACTTCACCGTCCAGGTCGGCCTGCTCAACCTCGGCCGGACGTTCACCGTCACCACCACCCGCACGGCCGGCGCCCCGGTCGACACCGCGCCCGCCAACGACGCGGCCGCCCGCACCTGCCGGGCCACCCTCGGCCTGCTGATCAGCTGCGACTGACCGCCTCTCCGCGACGGGCCCGTCTCCGACCGGGGGCGGGCCCGTCGTCGCGCCGGCCCCGCGCCACTGCTGGACGAAACGTCCAGTCTGGACGTACAGTCCGACCATGACCTCAGAGACCCCCGACCGGCGCGCCCGCACCTGGGAGCCCGTCTGCCGGGCGGTGGCCCTGCTGCTCGGGCCCTACGCCGAGGTGGTGCTGCACGACGCCGTCCGGGACGAGGTGCTCGCCGTCTGGAACCCGATGGGCGGCCGCGCCCCCGGTGACCCGTCCCTGCTCGGCGAACTCGACTCCCTGGACCAGTCCGCCCCGGACGTCTACGGCCCCTACCCGAAACTGCTGCCCGACGGCCGCCGGCTCTCCTCGGTCAGCGCGGTGCTCCGCGACGACGACGGACGCCCCGCCGCCGTCCTCTGCGTCAACCTCGACCGCGGACCGCTCGAACACGCCGCCGCCCTCCTGGCCGGCTTCGCCGCCCCCACGGCCCCACGCCCGGAACCGCTCTTCGAGCACGACTGGACCGAGCGGATGAACGACGTCATCGGCGGCTTCGTCCGGGCCCACGGCCGGCCCCCGGAGCGGCTCGGCCGCGAGGACCGGCTCGCCGTGCTCCGCGAACTCGACCAGGCCGGGGTGCTCGCCGTCCGCCGGGCCGTGCCGGCCGTCGCCACCGCGCTCAAGGTGTCGCGGTCCACCGTCTACACCCTGCTCGCCGAACTCCGCGACGGGTCCGCCCCCGTCCCCGTCCCCGCCCCCGAGCCCGAGCCCGCCCCCGCCCCCGAGCCCGAGCCCGTCCCCGAACCGGCGCCGGATCCCCGACCGGCGGACCGCGCACCGGGCAACCGCACACCGAAGAACCGAGCACCGAGGACCGAGAGATGACCGAGCTGCCCGACTTCCGGCTGGAAACCTACTTCTCCCGCTGGGAGTTCACCGCCCGCCACCACCTCACCGCCTCCGACGCGCAGACCATGGCGATGTCCGAACTCCTCGCCCTGGCGGGCCCCGAGGACCGCCACGCCTGGGAGTCCCTCACCCTCGGCTACACCGAGACCTTCGGCGACCCGGCGCTCCGGCACGCGATCGCCGGCATGTACGACCGGGTGGACGCCGACGACGTCATCTGCTTCGGCGGCGCCCAGGAGGCCCTCAACCTCGCCATGCAGGTGCTGCTCGGCCCCGGCGACCACGCCGTCGTCCTCACCCCCAACTACCAGTCCGCCGAGACCGTGCCGCTCTCCCTCTGCGAGGTCACCGGCGTCGCCCTCGACCCCGACCGGGACTGGGCGCTCGACCTCGACGAGCTCACCGCCGCGCTGCGCCCCAACACCCGTGTGGTCTCGGTGAACTTCCCGAACAACCCCACCGGGAAGGTCATCGGCGCCGCCGACTTCGTCCGGCTGTCCGAACTCTGCGACGAGCGCGGAATCCACCTCTTCAGCGACGAGGTCTACCGGGGCCTGGAGCGTGACCGGGCCCGCACACTGCCGCAGGCCGCGGACCTCTCCGAGCGGGCCCTCTCGCTCAACGTCACCTCCAAGTCGCTCGGCCTGCCCGGCCTGCGGATCGGCTGGATCGCCTGCCGCGACCGCGACTTGCGCTCCCGGCTGGAGCGCGCCAAGCACTACACCACGATCTGCAACTCCGCCCCCAGCGAGATCCTGGCCCGGATCGCGATCAACGCCCGCGAGGGGATCCTGAGCCGCAACCGGGCCGTCATCGACGCCAACCTCCCGCTCTTCGACGCGTTCTTCGCGCGCTTCGCTGACCTCTTCGAGTGGCGCACCCCGGACGGCGGCTGCGTCGCCTATCCGCGCTACCTCGGCCGGGACGGCGTCGAGGCGTTCTGCACCGGGCTGGTCGAGGAAGCGGGGGTCCTGCTGTTGCCCGCCTCCGTCTACCGCTCCGACCTGACCCCGACGCCCACCGACCGGTTCCGGATCGGCCTCGGCCGGCGCGACCCGGGCCCCGCCCTGGACGCGTTCGCCGGCTGGCTGGAGGGCCGGCGGTAGTCCGACCCCGCTGCACGGAACTGGGGTCTCATCAGGTCGAACGGGCGGCCTTCGCCCGGTACTTGAGTCCGAGCAGCGCGCCCGAGGCGCCGTGCGGCACCAGCCAGGAGACGTCCTCCCGGTCGACCGCGTCGAAGCGGTACTTGTAGGGCTCGGTGCCCCGCAGGAAGTCGAAGGTGGACAGCCGCTGTCCGGCGGCGGCCCGGATCGCCTCGGCGATCACCGCGGTGCCGAGCCGCTGCGGCGCCCAGGTCTGGTCCCAGCCGATCTGGTAGTAGGAGAAGGTGCGCTTCCACTGGAAGCCGTAGAGCACGCCCACCACCTCGCCCTCCCGTTCGGCGACCAGGAAGGCGGGGCCCTCGCCGCGGCCGGTCGCGGCGGCCCGCTCGATCACCCGGACGTGCAGCGGCGCCCGGGCGGCGTCGAAGGTGGTCGGCTTGCCGAGCGCGGCCCGGCGCAGCCGGTGCAGCCGCACCGCCGCCTTCAACAGGTCGAACCGTTCGGCGAGTTCGGCGTCCGCGATGGCCGGCGGCACCCACCGGAAGGTGATCCCCTCGGCGGCCAGCTTCCGGCCGTAGCGGCGCAGGTCGGCCCGGAACTGGCGTGAGCCCAGCGCGTCCGGCCCCGCCGTCAGATCGGCGCGCGGACAGGGGGTGCGGCCGATCTCCACCGCGCCCGGCGGCAGCAGGTCCGCCTGGTCCGGGTCGAGGTCGGTGAGCAGCAGGCTGCGGCGCCGGCCGCGCCGGGCCAGCCAGTCGGCCACGTCGGCCCGGCGCTCCGGTGCGACCGCGAACCCGCAGTGGTCCGCGGCGCCCGGGCCGGAACCGAGGACCGTCAGGCAGGGGACGGCGACCGGTGCCCGCGGGTGGAGCCGCCGGGTGGTCCGCAGCAGCGGGACGACCGCCGACACCCGGCCGTCCGGCTCCTGCCAGACCACGATCTCGCCCGCCTCCGACCCCGCGCCCTCGCGCGCGCCGACCGTCTCCCACCAGGCGAGTGCCCATTCCGGTGTGGTGAACCAGGATCCGCCGGGCTCACCGGCCGCCAACTCCCGCCATCCGTCGACGACCTCCGGCGGAAGGGCGGCCGTCCGGTACCGGACCGGCCTCGCTCCGGCCGACTGCGCCCCGACCGGCACCGCCCCGGCCTGTTCTGGAACGGCCGGCAACGAACCCGCCGCATCGGTGTGCCTCGTCCCCACGTCTCCAGCCCCCCACGCCTCTCCCGCCCCCGGTGCACCGCCGATCGGCGGCCGGTCGCGGGCCGGTCCGCATTCTCCCGGAATCCGGTCGCCCGGTGGCGGCGTTCGGCGCAGGCCGTCCGGGTCCACCACCACCGGTGAGGTCCGGGCCCCGCTCAGGCACCGCCGCGGAGGTGGTGGACGGTGGGGTGGAGCCCGGAGAGGATGGTGTCGAAGCGGTCCCGGCCGGTGGTGGAGTTGACCCGCAGACGGCTGATGCGCAGCGGGTTCGGCGGGAGCAGCCGGTCCTGCCGGTGGTCGAAGAGAAAGCCGACGTGGTAGCCGAGGCGCCGGAGTTCCGCCTCGGCCCGCGGGTCGACGTTGCCGTTGGGGTAGGCGAAGGCGGTCGGCGGCTCGCCGTCCAGCCAGCCGGTGAGCGTGTCGTGGGCGCGGGCGATCTCGTCGCGGACGGTGTCGTCGTCGCACCGGTCCAGACACGCGTGGCCCGCGCTGTGGTTGCCGATCTCCACGCCGTGCCGGCGCAGCGTCCGGAGGTCCTCGCGGGTGAGCTGTTCCTGGCGGGGTGCGGGCTCGGTGGCGGTCTCGCGGAGTTCGGCGAGGGCGGCGCGACGGTCGTGGTCGGCGAGGGTCTTCATCCGGCGGACCACCGCGCCCGGCGGGCAGTCGGCCAACCGGTGGGCGGTGCCGCCGTGCGCGGCGAGGAACGCGGCCTCGGCCCACCAGAACGGCCGGTCGCCGTCGACGAGATCGGTCACCACGAACGCCGCCGCGGGGATGCCCAGGCGGGTCAGGACGGGCAGCCCCTCGGAGAGCACGGTGCGGTCGCCGTCGTCGAAGGTGACCAGGACGCTGCGGGCCGGCAGCCGCCGACCGGTCCGGACGGCCTGCACGACGGCGGGCAGCGAGACGGGACGGGCGATCCGGACCAGACGCTCCATCTGGAGCGTGAAGACCTGCGGGTCGTCCACGCCGTGGTAGGCGAGCACCGCGAGCCGGCGGGTGGCCGCGAGCCGGAACAGCGGCTGGAGCGGCGAGTTGCGCAGGACGGCGTCGACGGTGGCGCGGCGGCCGGCCAGTCGCCCGCGCGGCGGTGCGAGGCCGGGGCCGGTGCCGCCCCCGGCCGGAGTGTCGCCGCGCGGCGCGGTCGTGGTGGTGAGGTGGCCATCGGCGGCCCCGGTCGATCGGGCGCTTCCGTCGGGCATGGACGCGCTCCTCCTTCCTCCCCGTCGGTGCTTCGGCGGCGGGGCGGAACACGGTGCAGCGGCCGGCGCGGCCGTTCGGGCGCACACCTGTCGGGTGGGCGGCCCGCCCCGCTCCACGCACTACCAAGGTAGTGCAAAATCCCATGCTCCGAAGAGGGTTGTGCGTGGCGGGCGGCTTTCGGAGCGAGGATGGCGCATTGTCGGCAGGCTCGTGACCCGGGCGGCGCGCGGGACGGACCGGCCGCCGGTTGCGGGACCGGCGGCCGGCCCTGGGCAGGGGCGCGGGGCCCCGGCTCATGAACCCTTCCGGCGCGGACGGGGCGTCAGAACGGGCCGGTACAGGTGGTCACCCGCTGCGCCGCGTCCAGGGCGGGGCCGCCGGTGGCGCAGACGAGCTTGAGGTCGTCGGTGACCACGCGGGGCGTCACGGCCCTGGCGAACCCGTGGGTGACGGTGGTCGCGGACGCGACCGTCACCCACGGGCTGCCCCAGGCGCGCTGGGTGCGGACCTCGACCTGGACGACCGTCAGCTGTGCCGGGTCGGCCGACACCTGGGCCACGCCGACGATCCCTCCGCCGTCCTTCTCCTGCCATACGCACGGGTGGTTGACGAGGGTCGTGCAGGCCGCTCCCGCGGCGTCGCCGGTCGTTGCCGCAGCCGAGGCCGGGAGGATCGTCGCCACAGTGATCCCTGCCGCCGCCACTATCAGAGCTGCGATACGAGCGCGCATGATATGAACCTCCTTGGAATGAAAGGAAATCTCACTCTGTGGGACGAGTCTTGCACAGATCGTGGACATGTGCCGTGTGTGTTGCATCACACCCAAGGTGACCGTTCAACTACATTCCGCAATCGCGCCGGTGACGTCACGACTACCGTCAGGTGGTCGGCGGCAGCACCATCCGGCGTCCGGCCGACGCCCCGCCGTCCACCAGGACCGAGGTGCCCGTCTGGTAGGAGAAGTCGTCCGAGGCGAGCGCCAGGACGGCCCGGGCGATCTCCTCCGGTTCGGCCATCCGCTCCAGCCCCTCGACGTTCAGCGGCCCGAAAGCCTGCTTGAACCGGGCCCAGTCCGCGTCCGGCACCCCCGGCGGTCGCACGAACGCGGTGTCCGTGGTGCCCGGGAGGATCGCGTTGATCCGGATGCCCTGCGCGCCGTACGCGAGCGCGGCGGACATCACGATGCCCTGGACCGCCCGCTTGCTCGCCGAGTAGGCCGCGCCGTTCGGCCGGGCCCGTTCGGCGGAGGCGGAGGAGGTGCAGACGATCACCCCGTGTCCGGCCCGCAGCATGTACGGGACCTGGTACTTGACCGCGAGGAAGACGCCCCGGGCGTTGGTGTCCTGCACGTCGTCCCACTCGGCGACGGTGAGCTCGTGGAGCTGCTTGCTGCTGCCGATACCGGCGTTGTTGACCGCGATGTCCGGCCCGCCGTACCGGGCGGCCACCTGGTCGGTGAACCGCTCGACCTGGGCCGGATCGCGTACGTCGGCCGGGAAGTAGGTGGCCTCGCCCCCGGCGTGGCGGATCTCCTGCTCGACGCGGCGGCCCGCCTCGACGCGCCGGCCGCAGAAGCCGACCCGGGCGCCCTCCGCCGCGAACGCGAGGGCGGCGGCCCGGCCGATGCCCGAGGTGGCGCCGGTGATCAGCACCGACCGGTCCTCGAACCGGCGCGGCCTGCGCCGCTCGGTGGGTGCGGCCTGGGCCTGCCCGGCGGCCCCGAGGCCGGCGGCTGCCACCAGCCCGGCCGCCGACGCGCCGAGCAGGGCCCGGCGGCCCGGGTCGGCCGGCGAACCCGGCGGGAGGGAGGGGGAGTTGTTGTTGTCCATGGCGAAACCCTGACAGTCCGCGGTCGGCGTGTCCCTCGGCCGACCGGCCCGATCGGCGGGCCGATCGGCCCCGGTCCGCCGGCCGATCGGAGGAGGGCCCTCCTCCCTCCTGCGGAGGAGGCGCACACCCCCGGCTCGCACCACCCAACTGGCGCCCTCCGACACGGCGTTCACTCGTACGGGTGGCGGACCGGCGCGGGGCCGTTCGGACGGCTACGATCGAGCCGACCCACGGAGGTGACCTGCATGGACACGGTCATCGTGCAACTTCCCGACCCCCGCCCGCCGGTACCGCCCGACCGCCGCTTCGCCCGGCTGACCCGGCCACCGCGCACCGCCCCGCCCCGGCGCCCCGCGCTGCTGCACCTCGGCCCCGGCGAAGCCGTCGAGTTCGGCCGCGGCGAGCCCGGACGCCCGATCGGCGTGCCGATCGCCGATCAGGGCGTCTCGCGCCGCGCCGGCGAGATCACCGCGGCCGAGGACTACTGGCGGCTCTCCAACTTCAGCGCCACCGCGACCTATGTCGTCGAGAACCTCGAAGGGGCCGGCGAGCACGTCAAGGTCGCTCCCGGACGGCTCGGCGCACCGGTTCCGTTCGAGTTCTCCCGGATCCTCCTGCCGGCTCTCGGCGAACCGGTCGCCTTCAAGGTCTTCGCCCCCCAGCACGCCTACCTGGACGGCGTGCCGGGCTCGACGGCGGGCGCGGGCGGCGAGCGGACGGTCAGCCCGTTCGCCCTCGACCCGACCTCGAAGTACTTCCTCGTCCTGCTCGCCCTCTGCGAACCGCGGCTGCGCTCGCCGTCCGCCGCCGCCGTCCCCGGCGCGACCGAGGTGGTGGCCCGGCTGCGTGCCCTGCCGGCCTGTGCGGGGCTCACCCGCTCGGCCGTCAACTACCACATCGACTACCTGGTGGCGAGCAAGCTCCGGCTCCGCGAAGCGCCGGAGGACGGTCCGGGCGAGGGCGGCGCCGGTGGCAAGCGGGAGGAACTGGTGGCACTGGCCCTCAAGTTCGACCTCGTACGGGAGGAGCACCTGACGCTGCTCCCGCCGCGGCGCACCGGCTGACCCGCCGTGGAACCGCTCGACCGGGCCCGCGCGGCCGAGCCGGTCCCGGGCGATCCGGCCGCGGCACCGGCCGGTGCCGCACCTGCGGGCGGACGGGCGGCGGGCGAGGTGGCCACGGCCGGAACGGACGAACAGGCGGTCGGCGAGCCGGTGTTCGAGGTGCCGCCGGGCTACCCCGTCGCCGGGTACCTGGTCGGCGAGCCGATCGGGGCCGGTGCGTGGGGCAGCGTCTACGCGGCCCGCAAGGACGGGACCGCCCCCGGGTCGGCCCCCGGGTCGGCTCCCGGGTCGGCCGAACCTCCGGACGCCGCCGTCAAGTTCCTCCGTCCCGCGCTGCTCAGCCCCGGCCAGCGCCGCACCATGGAGCAGGTCGCCCGCAGCGAGATGCGGTTCAGCCGCCTCGCCGACCACCCCCACCTGATCCGCACCCTCGCCGTCGTCACCGTCCGGGACCGGGCCCACCCCGGCCTGGACGGAGCGGTGGCCCTGGTGATGGAACGCGCGGACCGCAGCCTCCAGGACGTCCTCGCCTCGGCGGGCCCGCCCGGGGCCGTCCCCGGCGCCGAACGGATCCTCGCCGAGGTCGGGGCCGGCCTCACCCACATGCACGCCGTCGGCTGGGTCCACGGAGACCTCAAGCCGGGCAACGTCCTGCTGATGCCCGACGGCACCGCCAAGCTCGCGGACTTCGGCCTCACCGCCGAACTGGAGGGCACCCACGCCTACACCCCGCCGCTCGGCTCGCCCGACCACGTCCCGCCGGAGTGGTGGTCGCAGCGGACCGGCGCCCGCGGGGTCGCACTCCGGCCGAGTGCCGACCTCTGGGCGTTCGGCGTCCTCGCCCACCAGGTGCTCACCGGTCTGCACCCCTTCCTCGGCGCGACCGCGCGGGCCCGTTCGCTGGCCGCCCTCGCCTACGCGCGCGGCACCGCCCCGCTCCGCCTCGACGGGGCGCTCCCCGCGCCGTGGCGGCCCCTGGTCACCGCCTGCCTGGCGGCCGACCGCGCGCGGCGCTCGGAGGTCGACCTCGCGGCCCTCCTCGCCACGGCCCTCCGGGAGGCCGCCCCGCCGGGGACGGCCGCCAACGGGCGTCGGCGCCGTCGCGCGGCGGCGGCCCCGCTGCTCGCGGCGGCCGGTGCCCTGCTCGCCCTCTCCGGCTCCCCGGAGCCGGCCGCCCCCCGGCCGGGGTCCGCGGCAGGGCCGGCGGTCACGGCCCCGCTGCCCGGCGCGATCCCGCCCGGCGCCGACGTGCCCGCCGCACTGCGCGGCCCGATCGAGGACGCCGCCCGCCGCTGTCCCGAACCCGAGATCACCCCGGTCCTGCTGGCCGCGATGCTCAAGGCGGAATCCGGTTTCGACCCGGCCGCCGCCCGCCCCGCGACGGGGGAGTACGGCGTCGCCATGTGGACGCCGGCCGTCTTCAACGCCTGGGCGCAGGACGGCGACCACGACGGCGTGAAGAACCACCTCGATCCGGCCGACGCGATCGCCTCGATGGGCAACTACGTCTGCTGGCTCGACCAGCGGTTCAAACAGCGCGGCTTCACCACCGGTCTGCCCGCCCTGGTGGCGGCCGGCTACCGGACGAGCGACAAGACCGTCGCCGACGCCGGGGGCGTCCCCGAGCGGGTGAAGCCGCATGTCGCCAAGGTCCTCGGCTACCTCGCCGAGTACGCTGACCAGGGCGGTTCCGGTACATGAGGTGGGCCACATCCTCGCCCTCCCCGGCGGTGTCACCCGGCCGCGAGCACTCCGGGATGCGATGCTCGGCCGCATGTTCACCAAGCTCCGATCGGCCGCCACCCAGTGGACCACCGCCGTCCCAGCGGCGGCTTTCCTCGTTCTCGTCCTGACCTGGCACCGCGATCTGCCCGGCTGGGTGGTGGCCCTGGTGTCCTGCTTCCTGGCGGGCGCCGTGCTCGCCGCCGTGCACCACGCCGAGGTGGTCGCCCACCGCGTGGGGGAGCCGTACGGCTCACTGGTGCTGGCGGTGGCGGTCACGGTCATCGAGGTGGCGCTGATCGTGACGCTGATGGCGGACGGCGGTGACAAGGCCGCGACGCTGGCCCGCGACACCGTGTTCGCCGCGGTGATGATCACCTGCAACGGCATCTTCGGTCTGTCACTCCTGGTGGCGGCCCTCAAGTACCGGGTGGCGGTGTTCAACGCCGAGGGGACGGGCGCGGCGCTCGCCACCATCGGCACCCTGGCCGCGCTGAGCCTCGTCCTGCCGACCTTCACCACCAGCTCGCCGGGCCCGCAGTTCGCGCCCGCCCAGCTGGCCTTCGCCGCGGCGGCGTCGTTCCTGCTGTACGGGCTGTTCGTGGCCACCCTGACGGTCCGGCACCGGGACTACTTCCTGCCGGTCACGCCGGAGGGCAAGGTGCTGGACGAGGAGGACCACGCCGCGCCGCCGACCGTCCGTGCGACCGTGACCAGCCTGATGCTGCTGGGGGTGGCGCTGATCGCGGTGGTCGGCCTGGCGAAGGGCGTCTCGCCGACCATCGAGTCGGCCGTGGACTCCGCGGGGCTGCCCGCCTCGGTGGTCGGCGTCGTGATCGCCCTGCTCGTGCTGCTGCCGGAGACCATCGCGGCGATCCGGTCGGCGGTCCGCAACCGGGTGCAGACCAGTCTCAACCTGGCGCTCGGCTCGGCGCTCGCCAGCATCGGCCTGACCATCCCGGCGGTGGCGATCGCCTCGATCTGGCTCACCGGCCCGCTGGTGCTCGGCCTCGACTCCTCGCACCTGGTGCTGCTCGTGCTGACCCTGATCGTCGGCACCCTGACGGTCATGCCGCGCCGGGCGACACCGCTCCAGGGCGGGGTGCACCTGGCGATCCTGGCGGCCTACGTGGTGCTGGCGATCAATCCCTGACACGGCCCCGCGGCCGCGGGGGAGCAGGACGGACCGGGCGGGCCGGCGACCGGGAGCGGTCGCCGGCCCGCCCGCGTCGTGTGCCCCGGCGACGACCTCAAGCACCCGCCCGGCGACCCCGCCGGGCTCGATCCGGAGCTCGCCCGGGCGATCGGGCGCCACCTCGGCCTGCGGGTCGCGTTCACCGACCTGCCCTTCGACCGGCTGATTCCGGCCGTCCGGACAGGGCACCCGGACCTGGCGATGTCCGCTGTCGTCGACACCCGGCAGCGCCGGCTCGGGGCCGCCGAGGACGGCCGCCGGGCCGACGCGGGCGTCGACTTCGTCGACTACTTCGCGACCGGCACCTCGACGGTGGTCGAGGCGGGCAACCCGCTGGACCTCTCCGCCCCGGAGAGCTCTCCGGCCGCACGGTGGCCGTCCGGCACGGCACCGGTCAGGACGAACCGCCTTGCGGGACGTCCTGGTGAAGACGGTGGACCGGCTGATCCGGAACGGCGAGTACGACCGGACCCTGACCGAGTGGAACATCCGGAAGGGGGTGTTCTCCGGCGCCGTCGTCGACGGCGGCTTCCGACGGCACAACCCGGCAGCGGAGTCCGGTAGCGGAACCCGGCGGCGGGCGCGGTGGCGTTCCGGGCCCGCCCCGGGGGCATCCCGACGGCCGGTCCCCACCGGTCGTCGGAACGGGTCCGCGTGTCGGGGCGCGGCGCGGTGGACAGTGTCCATATCGTCTGAGACCGCCGAGGTCCGCCGAGTCCGCCGCCGAACCGACCGACCGACACCCGTGGGAGCGCCGAATGCCCGGCCCAGCACAGCAGCCGTTCACCGACCCCGCCCGCCCGGGCACCGGCCACCCGGGCACCGCCCCGGCGACGGCCGGTCCCGACGCGGCCGGTCCCGACCGGGACCGGGACACAGCGGAGGGTGCCGGCCCCGACGGTCCGGACGTCGACAGCGCCGACGTGATCGTCGTCGGCGCGGGTCCGGCCGGTTCCACCGCCGCCTACCACCTGGCCCGCACCGGGCTGGACGTGCTGCTGCTGGAGAAGTCGTCGTTCCCCCGCGAGAAGGTCTGCGGCGACGGCCTGACCCCGCGTGCGGTACGGCAGTTGGTCGATCTGGGCATCGACGTCTCCGAGTCGGCCGGCTGGTTGCACAACCGCGGCCTGCGGCTGGTCGCCGGCGGGCGCCGGCTGGAGCTGGACTGGCCCGAGCTGTCCGCCTTCCCCGGCTTCGGGCTGGTCCGGCGCCGCGCGGACTTCGACGAGCTGCTCGCCCGCCGCGCGTCCTCGGCCGGTGCCCGGCTGGTCGAACGCGCCAACGTGTCGGGCCCGATGATCGACGAGCGGTCCGGCCGGATCACCGGTGTCACCGCCCGGCTGGGCGAGGAACGCCGCCCGGTCGTCTACCGCGCGCCGCTGGTGGTCGCGGCCGACGGCAACTCCACCCGGCTCTCGCTCGCGATGAAGCGCTACCGCCGGACCGACCGTGCGATGGGCGTCGCGTACCGGACCTACTTCACCACCCCGCGCCACGAGGACCGCTACCTGGAGGCGTGGCTCGACCTGCGCGACCCCGGCGACCCGGCACGGCGCCTGCTGCCCGGCTACGGCTGGGTGTTCGGGATGGGCGACGGGACCGCCAACGTCGGCCTGGGGGTGCTCGACACCGGCGCCGTGGCCGGTGAGGTGGACTGGCGCGAGCTGCTCCGCCGCTGGTGCGCCGACCTGCCGCCCGAGTACGGCTACACCCCCGAGGGGGTCACCGAGCCCGTCCGCGGTTCCGCCCTCCCGATGGGGCTCAACCGCCAGCCCCACTACGCCGACGGACTCCTGCTGGTCGGCGACGCGGGCGGAACGGTCAGCCCGGCCACCGGCGAGGGGATCGCCTACGCGATGGAGTCCGGCCGCTTCGCCGCCGAGACGGTCGTCCAGGCGCTGGCGCGGCGCACCGACCGGGGGCGCGAACTCGCCCTGCGCGCCTACCCGCAGGCGCTGCGCGCCGCCTATGACGGCTACTTCGCGCTCGGCAGGCTCGTCGCCGAGGCCCTGGGCCGCCCCCGGCTGCTCGGCGCGGCCGGGGCCGCCGGACTCGGCAACCCGGCCGTGCTGAAGGTGGCGTTCCGTCTGATGGTCAACCTGACCGAGCCCAACTCCCGTGACGCGCTGGACCGGCTGCTCCATCTGCTGGGTCGGCTGGCGCCGAGCAGCCGGGGCTGACCGCCAGTCCCGCCGCGAGGACTCGCGCCGCCGGTCCGCTCCGGCCGCCGCGCGGCGGAGACCGCGACGGGAGGGGGCGTGACCCTCCAGTCTGCGCGCCCCCGGTGGCCGGCGTGCGCAGGTTGGCCGAATCCGGGGGAATCGACGGCGCTGCGGGCCCGGTGTGTTGACGCGGGGTCAGGTGATCCGCTTGCCTAGGTCGCGTCCCGGACACGGAGGGTGACTGATCGCCGGGTGTCCGGGAGGATCCGGCCGGTCGCGCCCTGCGGCCTGCCACCGTCCGTCACCGGCCGGTCCCGGCCGGCGCCGAACGGCCGCCGGTTCCCGACCGGCCACCGGACCACCGATCCACCGGACCACCGACCCACCCGACGACTTTCACGACGGAGACATCGTGCGCCTTCGCCTTCGCCTGTTCGCCGCACCGCTCGCCGCGGTCGTGGCCCTGCTAGTCCCGAGCATCCCGGCGGCCGCCGATTCGGCCCCCGACGTGCTCGCCGCCCGGGCGGCCGCGACGACTCCCTCGAACGAGTGCTCGGAGGCCGACCACCACGGGGACCCCCGGCTCGGTCCCGCCGACCTCCCGACCCGGGGCCCGGTCGGCCGCGAGCTGATCGGCTACAAGCGCACCGGAAACCTCACCGAGGAGCAGTTCCTCGCCACCTACTACAGCCCCACCGCCAACAACGGCGCCCCGGGCTGGATCTACCCGCCCGCCAACGGGTACGTCACCCTGCCCGACGGCACCCCCATCGAGTTCGAGATCACCCTCTACCCGAACCAGAACATCGACCGTTACGGCAGCGAGTACGGCTCCTTCCTCGCCCCCGAGGGCCTGCCCTACGCCAGCCGCTCCATCCCGCCGCAGAGCCTCGACAGCAACCCGGCCGCACCCTGCAACTACCACGACTACAAGGTCCTGAAGCCGTTCAAGGTGCACGCCGGCCCGATCGCGCCCTGGTTCGGCCAGCCCGGCTACGGCTTCCAGTACCAGCTCGACGCCGCGCTGGTGCCGAACGGCCCGTCCAGGCTGAACGTGCTCTGGCTCGTCGACAACGGCTACCTGGCCCGCATCTGACCCCTGCTCCGGCCCGGCCCGAGCCCGTCACCCCGGCTCCGGCCGGGCCGGGGCCGGGGGGTCCGCGGGCTCCCGTCCGGCCCCGGCGGTCACCGGACGGGAGCCGGTCACCAGACGTCGCCGTCGCGCCAGTCGCAGGCCAACCGCCCGCCGAGGTCCAGCGGAGCCGCCCCCGGCAGCACGAACACCGCGCCCTCCTCCTCCGGGGTCGCTACCGGGCCCTGCGGAGCGAGCACGGCGAGCGGACCTCGCCACGGCAGCCACCCGCGCGCGGCGTAGAACCGCGCCGCATCGTCCGCCGCGCAGAGCGCCCCCAGCTCGTACCCGCCTCGGATCACCTCCTCCAACGCCGCCATCAGTGCCGCGCCGTGGCCGCGCCCGCGCCGGTCGGCCCGGACCACGACGTTCTCGACGTAGCCGGTGCGCAGTGCGCGCCCGCCGTGCAGCATCCGGCGCTGGACCACGGACGCGTGGCCGACCAGCAGGCCGTCCTCCCGGACGAGCGCGTGCAGGCCGCCGAGTCCGTGCTCCCAGTCCTCCTCGGAGAGGTCGTCGAACTCCTCGGACAGCAGGCCCCGGACCGCCTCCCGGGCCGTGCGGTCCAACCGGGCGGTGTGGACGTTGACGAGGTCGCGCATGCCCTGATCGTGGCACGCCCGTGCGTCGCGCCGTCGGCCCCGGCCGACCCGGACCTCGCCTTCCGGCACCGCTCCGCACCACCGACGCGCCGTCGGCCGGAGGAGCGGGGACGCCGCCGCCTTCGCCGCTGTCGACCGGGCCGGCGGGGGCTCCTCGGCAAGACCGCCCGGGCCGCCTCGCCACGGACCCGCGCGCTCCGCCCGACCGACCGTCGGACCGCCCGGCTGCCAGACCGTCGGACCGCCCGTCCCGTGGCCGCGATCACTCCGGGTGAGCGGGCGGGCGCGCTGCGCGCCGCGGCGGAGGCCGCCCCGTGCTCCCGTCCCGGTCCACCCGGCGGCGCCACCGCTCCGGTCCCGCCCCGAGCTGCGCGGACGCCGTCGCGCCGGGCGGAGGCAGGGGGTGCGGGCCTAGTCTGGAAGGGCGCGCCGGTACGCGGTGCGGAACGGGATCGGTGAGCCATGACGGTCATCTCGGCGGCACTCTTCGGGACCGACTGGCGCGGTGCGTCGCCCGGCTCCGCCGAACTGTTGCGCGAGTGCGCCGCGCGGGGCTGGACGGTGGTCCTCACCGCCCCCGGACCGGTCGGCGCACCGGTACTCACGGTGACCGCGCCGGGGTCCGATCCGCTCGGAGCCGGGCTCGGTCTGGTGGGCGGCACGCCGTCCCACGCGGTGTTCGTCGCCGGAAGCGTTCCCGAAGTGCGGTCGGCGCACCGGGCCGGAGTGCCCTGTGTCGCCGTACGGGGCGGCGGCGCGACCGCCCCGGAGCTGCGGGCGGCGGGCGCGGCCGAGGTGCACCGCGACGCCGTCGCCCTGTTGCGCGTGCTGGACGACAGCCTGCTCGCCCGGCCCCGGGCGTTCGGCGCCGGCCGTCTCCCGGTCGCCGTCGCGCCCGGGGGCCGGAGCGGTTAGCACATACCGGACCGGGCATTCGCCCGGAGGAGTGGACACCGTCACCGGAAGCCCGGAGGTGACCGAGATGGACGGACCCGCGTTGAGCGGACGGGAGCGACGTCTCCTTGAGGAGATCGAGGACGACCTGCGCCAGGACAGCCGCCTCGACCGGCGGCTGAGCACGATGGGCGCCAAACGTCCGAGCCGCGGCCGGCGGGCGGTACGCGGCCTCGCCCGCCGGGTACCGACCGGGGTGGCGATGACGGGGCTGGTGATGTCCGCGGTGTGCCTCAGCATCGCGGTGCGGAAGCCCACGGCGGCGGTGCTGATCGGTGTGGCGGTGCTGTGGGCGGGCAGTGTCGCCCTCGCGGCCGGCATCGCGGCGCTGCTGCACCACCAGCACCGGCACCGGCAGGGCGGTGCGGACGACCTGGGCGACTCGGCCCGCCGGCCGGACCTGCGCGGTCCGGACCTGGGCGGCCGGGATCCCGGTGGGCGGTATCCCGCCGGCGGCCCGGACTTCGCCAAGGGGGCCGGTGGACCCGACGACCGCGGCGGCTCCCGCCGCCGCCGAGAACGCCGCGACCGCCGTGACCGGCGCCCGCACGGTGACCGCCGCCAGGATCGCGAGCACCGGCAGCACCGCGAACGGCGGCCCTGGGACGACCCGGAGGCGTGATGACGACCGACCTGTGGGAGTACCGTCCGGGCTCCCACCACAGCACCGACCTGACGCTGGTCGGCTACGAGGTCGAGGCGACCGACGGTCCGCTCGGCCGGGTCGAGCAGGATGCCGGGGACCATCTGCTGGTGGACACCCGGCCGTGGGTGCCGGGCGCCCCCGTGCTGGTTCCGGTCGGGCTCGTGGCCCGGATCGACCACCTGGAGCTGGTGGTCCACCTCGACTGCCCGCGCGCCCGGATCCGCTCCGCCCCGCCGCCCGCCGCGGTCGACCACACCGGAGGCGGCCTGACCGCGCACGGCCGGGCGGCCCTGGACGACCACTACGTGCAGGACGAACACCGGACCGGCACTCCCGGTCCCTGACGGAAACGGCCCGTACGGGGCCGCCGGGACCCTTCCGGGACCGGAGCTGACGAGAGCGGGGTGGGACGGATGACCTTTGTCGCCCTCACCGGGCGGACGGTCGCGTTCCTGGTCGCGCCCGAGGGCGCCGAACAGGTGGAACTGACCTCTCCCTGGCAGGCGGTCGCCGAGGCCGGCGGCACGCCCCGGCTGCTCTCCACCCGTCCCGGGCGCGTCCAGGCCTTCCGGGGGCTGGAGCGGGCGGACACCTTCCCCGTCGACGACGTGGTCGGCGAGGCGGACCCGGCGGACTACGACGCGCTGGTGCTGCCCGGCGGCGTCGCCGGCCCCGACCGGCTGCGGCTGGACCGGGCCGCCGTCGGATTCGTCCGCGACCTGTGCGTCGCGGGTCGGCCGGTCGCGGTGATCTGCCACGGCGCGTGGACGCTGATCGAGGCGGACGCGGTGCGCGGACGCACGCTCACGTCCTGGCCCGGCATCCGCACCGACCTGGTCAACGCGGGTGCCCACTGGGTCGACGAACCGGTCCATGTCTGCCGCGACGGCCCCGGCGTGCTGGTCTCCGGCCGGAAGCCGGCCGACCTGCCGGCCTTCGAGGAGGTGCTGGTGACCGAGTTCGCGCACGCGCCCGCCGGCGAGGGCCCGCCCCCGCCGTGGCCCACCGCCCACACGCCCGAACCCTCGCGCCACACCGCCGCCGGTCACCCGGCCACGGGGGAACAGCCCGCCGCGGAACGCCCGGTCACGGAGGGCCCGGTCACGGAACTGCCCGCCACGGAACTGCCCGCCACGGAACTGCCCGCCACGGAACCGCCCGCTGCGGAGCGCCCCGCCCCGCCCACGCCGGAGTAGTCACGGGCCGTTCGGCGGGCCCGGATCAGTCCCCGCGCAACCGCACGAAGGTCGCGGTCGCCGTCCGCCCGGTGACCGTCACCTCGGCCCGCAGCGGAGTGGCCAGCGGCCGGACGGCCCCGTACTGGGGATCGTGCACCGCGGGGCCCAGCAGGCCGGCCGCGGCCTCCGCCACCCGTCGCGACTGGAGCGGCGACAGCGGCGGGGACGACAACAGCACCCGTCCGTCGTCCAGCTCCAGGACCAGCGCGCGCGGCCGGGCCGGTGGTCCGGTCACGGCGCGCACCGTCGCGTCCAGGGTGTCGCCGCGCCGGTACTTGACCCAGACGTGGCCCGCGCCCCGCGCCCGGTAGCTCGAACCGGCCGCCTTGCAGACCAGCCCCTCCACCCCCGTGTCGGCCAGCCGCTCCATCCAGGCCAGCGCCTCCGCCCGGTCGGTGGTCGCCAGCACCGGCTGGACCGGCGGCGGCACGTCGGCCAGGGCGGCCAGTAGCAGCCGCCGCCGGTCGGTCAGCGGCAGCCGCCGGACGTCCCGGCCGGGCAGGGCCAGCAGGTCGAAGGCGATCAACCCGAGCGCCACGTCCTCCGAGGCCCGCGCCTGCCGGGTCCGCAGCAGTTCCTCGAAGGCGAACCGGCCGCCGCGCCAGGCGACCAGCTCCCCGTCCAGCACGAGTCCGGCGGGCAGCCGGGCGACGGCGGCGGCGATCGAGGGGAAGTCGGCCGCGAGGTCCCGGCCCGAACGCGTCTGCAGGTACGGCGCGCGCTCCCCGCGGGCGAACGCCACGCAGCGGAAGCCGTCCAGCTTCAGTTCGTACAGCACGCCCGAACCGCCCAGCCCGTCCGCCGCCGGGACGGCCGGGACGGCGGCCGGGCGCATGACCTCCACCGGGGGCTCCAGGACGGCGGGGTCCGCCACGGCGGGCCGGCGCACCGTCCGGGCCGAAGCGGAAGCGGCGGGCGCGGGCGCGGGTGCGGTGGTGGAAGCGGGTGCGGAAGCGGGGCCGGTCGGTCCCGGGGCGGCGGTGGCGCGCGGCAGCGGGCGGGCCCGCTCCGGGTCGAGGAGCGGTGCATACAGGTCCCCGAGCCGGGCCAGCCGCTCCGGCACCTCGGCGATCGTGAACACCAGCGCCTCCGCCGACCGGGCCCGTCCCAGCTCCTCCCAGGTCAGCGGCGTCGACACCGTCGGCCGCTCCTGCGCCCGGACGGTGTAGGGAGCGGCGGTGGTCTTCCGGGCGGCGTTCTGCGACCAGTCGACCAGCACCCGGTTGGTGCGCCGGGCCTTCGCCATGGTGTGCACGACCAGGTCCGGGTGGGCCGCCTCCAGCTCGGCCGCCAGCGCCTTGGCGTACCCGGAGACCTGCTGACTGGGCGTCGGCTCCAGCGGCACCAGCAGGTGCAGTCCCTTGCCGCCGGAGGTCTTCACCCACGCCTCCAGCCCGTCCTCCGCGAGGCGGTCGCGCAGCAGCCCGGCCACCGTCCGGCAGGTGAGGACGGTGGCTCCGGCACCCGGGTCGAGGTCCAGCACCAACCGGTCGGCCGTCCCGGGCTCTGCCGCGTGCCACTGCGGGACGTGCAGTTCCAGGCAGCCCAGGTTCGCCGCCCAGAGCAGCGCGGCCCCGTCGTCCAGCACCACCTGACGGAGGTCCCCGCCGCTGCTCGGCACCTCGACGGTGCGCACCCAGCGGGGCGTCCCGGCGGGCGGGTTCTTGGCGATGAACACCTCGCCCGCCACGCCGTCCGGGCAGCGCAGGAACGACACCGGCCGGTCGCGCAGGTGCGGCAGCAGTGCGGTGTGGACGGCGGCGTAGTAGCGCAGCACCTCGCCCTTGAGGGTGCCGGTCCGCGGGAAGTAGACCTTGTCCAGGTGCGAGAGCGCGAGCGTGCGTCCGTCCACCAGCATCTGCGGCATCGCCGCCTCCGAGCCTGCACCGGTCGTCAGGCCCGGGCGGGCACGGCGTCCCGGCCGGGCCCCCTGCGGCCAGTCTGCCCGTACTCCCGACCCGGCGCGACCCTGCCCGGGGAGCCGCCGACTCAGGGGCCGAGCAGCGCCAGCGCGGCCCGGAGCAGTTCCCCGTCGGAGGCGGGCTCCCGGTCGCCCGCCACCCCGGAGCGGAACAGGGCGGCTCCCTCCACCAGCATGACGAAGACCGCCGCGCGGGCCCGGCGCACCTGTTCCGGCAGCTCCGGCCGGGTCCGGGCCAGGAACGCCGCCACCTGCTCCCGGTACTCGTCGTAGAACCGCCGGACGGCGCCCGCCACCGCCGTGTCCCGCGCCGCGAGTGCCCACACCTCGGCGAACAGGCGCACCAGCCGGGCGTCCTCCTGCTCCGCCAGCAACGCCGTCACCAGTTCCCCGGCCCGGTCGTCCGTGCCCGGCGCCAGCAGCGGTGCCAGGCGCTCCGCCGAGCGGCCGAGCACCCGCTCCAGGACGGCTGCCACCAGGTCGGCGTGGGTGGGGAAGTAGTACTGCAGGTGCCCGAGCCGGACCCCCGCGGCCGTGGCCACGGCCCGCATCGAGAGTTCCGCCCCGCCCCCGGTGACCAGCACCTCCTCCGCCGCGTCGAGCAGTTCCGTCCGCCGCTGCGCCCCCTTCCGTCCCCGGCCGCCGGCCGCAGTTCCGGGAGGCGGGTCTGGGAGGGGGTCGGGAAGCGGGTCGGGAACGGGGGCGGCTTCGGAGTCGGGCCCGGGGCCGGGTGCGGAGGTCATGCGGCCGCCTTCGTGTCGTGGGCGGACCGGACCTCGACGGTGACGCCGAGGTCGGCCAGGTCGGGGAGGACCCGGGCGGGCCGGGGGGCCTGCTCGGGGAAGGCCACACCGACGGGCGGCGCGGCGCCGTCGGTGCCGAGGACGCGGCGCAGGGCGAGCAGGGCGCCGACGGCGGTGAGGTGGGCCTGTCCGGCGCGGTCCTCGATCACGGCGCTGAGGGTCCGGCCGGCGTGGGAGACGTCGACGCGCACGAGGGCGGTGCCGCCCTCGCCGGGGGAGTGGAGGAGGGCCCGGCGGGCGGGCTCCCACCGGTCGCCCCGGCCCCAGCGGAAGAAGCCGCTGTGCTTGGCGGCCAGCAGGGCGCGGGTGCTGGTCAGGGAGCTGAATCCGATCCGGGTGACGGCGGTCGCGGTGCCCAGGACGAGTGGCAGGGTGAACTGCTCCGGCGTGTCGATGCAGGCCACCCGGGTGGGGTGGGCGCCGATCCGGACGGTCCGGGCGTCGCTGAGCGGGGTGACCGGGCGGCGGCGGCCGTCACGGATCACCTCGTAGTCCAGACCGAGGCGGTCCATGAACTCGACGGAGTCGGCGCCCGCGCGGTCGGCGAGGTCCCAGCGGACGGCGGTCTCGACGCGCTCCGCGCCGCCGAGCCGCTCGGCCAGGGCGGCGGTGACCAGGCTGGTGACCCCGCCCATCCAGGCGGAGGAGAGCAGGACCGGGGCGGTCGGGCGCAGCAGGGCGGCCACCGTGGCGGCCCGCTGGAGCCGGGCCGTCCAGCGGGTGACGTCCACGTACGGGACCGCGCCCCGGACGGCGGCCCGCAGGACCCGGTCGTCGGGGTCGTTGACGACGCCGACGACGGCGCGCACCGCAGCCGTGAACGGCGCGGGGTCGGCGAGGTCCCAGCGGCGGAAGGCCGCGTGCGGGGCGCCGCCGAGCTGCTGGACGAGGGCGGCGGCGCGCTGTTCCGTCCGGCCGGTGAGCAGGACGGGGTGGTCGGCTGCGACCAGGCGGGCCAGCTCCCCGCCGACCGTTCCGTAGCCGCCGACCAGCAGGACGGGGCCGTCGGGGTCGTGGGTGAGGGCGTCGTGGACGCCTGCGGGGCGGGTGCCGGCGTGGTCGGTGCTGCCGGTGGCCGCGGTGGCTTCGGTGGTGTCGGAGGTGGTCATGAGAGAAAAATAGGTCACCCGACCTAAAAGAGGCGTTAGCTCGGCCGGCCGGCCCGGCCCGACACCAGTGCGTGGGCGTCCCCGACCAGGTCCTCGACCCGCTCCCAGTCGAGCGCCGGAAGATCGAGACGGACGCCGATCCAGCCCCGGTGGCCGACGTACGGGGGCCGGAAGAACAGGTCGGGCTCCTCGGCGGTCAGGAACTCCTGGGCACCGGCCGCCGCCGGGCACCAGAACGCGAGGCGGTCGTCGTGGTGGTGGTCGGCGAGCATCACGAACACCCGCGCCCGCCGGCCGGTGCCCGCGAACCAGGTCGGCTCGCCGTGGCTGACCCGCTCGTCGACCTCCGGCAGCGCCCGGCAGATCGCCCGCAGCCGTTCGACGGCGGCCGGGCCGCCGTCGAACGGTGCGTGGCCGGCCGGTGGGCGGTCGGCCACCGGGGTCACCCGGCCGACGGGCGGGGCGCGCCCGGGTAGTTTCCGAAGTGCCAGTGGTTGCCCTCCGGGTCGGCGGCGGCGAAGCCCCGCGACCCGTAGTCGGTGTCGGCGGGCGCCGCGGTGATCCGCGCCCCGGCGGCGACGGCCCGCGCGTGCACGGCGTCCGGGTCGGCCGTCACCACGTACGCGGTGAAGGACCCCGGACCGCCGGGCCAGGGGGCGGAGCCCTCGGGCGTCGGCCGCTCGGAGCCCAGCATCACCCCGCCGCCCTCCGGCCAGGCCAGCTCGGCGTGCGTGACGAAGTCGCCCTCGCCGTAGGCGACGACCTCCTCGAATCCGAACGCCTCCACCAGGTGGCGGATCAGCGCCCGGGCGTCGGCGGCCCGCAGGCTCGGCCAGACCTGGGGGGCCGGTGCGGCCCCGGCGCTCGCGGCCGCGGTGCTCGTGGCCCCGGTGTCCGTGCTCCCGGCGTTCGTGGCCCCGGTGTCGGTGGTCTCGGTGTCCATGGCGGATGCCTCCTCGGGATAGCGGCGGCCGGGACGGGGCGGACGCCCGGCCGGTCGGCCGTCATGCGTCCCACTCTGGCGCCGCCACGACCGGCTCGCCTTGGACGTTTCGGAACTTCACCTCGTCCGAGCCCTCCTCGGCCAGCCAGACGCTCGGCGCGCACCCGGCCAGCGCACGGAACTCGCGGGCCAGATGCGCCTGGTCGAAGTAGCCGCACCGCACGGCCAGCTCCGCCAGCCGGGGCACCGGGCCGGTCGGGACCAGCAGCCGGCGGGCCCGGTCGAACCGGATCACCCGGGCCGCGGCCTTCGGGGTCAGCCCGGTCTCCCGGCGGAACCGGTCCTGGAGGTGCCGCCCGCTCCAGCCGGTCTCGCGGGCGAGGTCCGCGACCGGAAGCGCCCCGCCGCTGCGCCGCAGCACGTGCCAGGCCCGGACGACCTCCGGCGGCACCTGGCCGGACGGGCGCGCGAGCCGGAGCAGCGCGCCGTCCAGCGCCGCGAACCGCTCCGGCCACCCGGCCGCCGCCCGTACGGCGTCCTGGAGCCGTTCGACGGTCCGACCGAGCACGGCCTCGGCCGGCACGTCCAGCCCGGCGAGCTCCCCGGCGGGCAGACCGAACAGGGCGCGCGCCGCCAGCGGGTGCACCGAGAGCTGGATGCCGGACTGGCGGCCGTCGTGCGTGATCAGGGCCGGGGCGGTGTGCAGGCCGCCGACCAGGGTGGTGAAGCTCCCGGGGGGCTGCGCCGGGTCGGGGTGGCCCGCCATGGTGAGCGGCTCGTCCAGCGTGAGGATGAAGGTCAGGTACGGGGACGGCAGGCCCCGGTGCAGGGCGGGCGCCAGTCCGCGCTGGCGGTACCCCGAGTACCAGGCCACGTACGGGCGCAGGGCCGTCGCGGGCCGGGCCCGGACCGCCTCGTCCACCACGTCGCGGGTCGTCGTCGCTCCACCGGACGTACCGGCCGGCTGCTCCGTCACGCTTCCAGTATCGGCCCGTCCGGGCCCCGGCGGTGACCGGCCGGTCACCGGGCCCGCGGGCGGTGGGCTCGCGGGCCCGCGGCGTCGTGCCTATGGTGAACGCACCGGACTGCCCGGTGCTCGGGGGGAGATCCTGAGGAGGAGTCCCCGTGACGACTGCCCGAGACATCATGCACACCGGCGCCCAGTGCATCCGCGCCGACCAGACGCTCGCCGAGGCCGCCATGATGATGCGCGACATGAACGTCGGCGCCCTCCCGATCTGTGGTGACGACCAGAAGCTGAAGGGCATCATCACCGACCGCGACATCGTCCTGCGATGTATCGCCGAAGGGCGGGACCCGGCCGGGATGACGGCCATGGAACTCGCCGGGCACCTGCACTGCGTCAGGGCCGAGGACAGCATGGACGCGGTGCTGAGGAAGATGGAGCAGCACCAGATCCGCCGGATCCCGGTCATCGACGGCGAGCGGCTGGTCGGCATGATCAGCGAGGCCGACCTGGCGATGGGCCACCGCGACGGACAGCGCCTGACCGACCGGCAGATCATCGAGTTCATGGACAGCGTCTACATGAAGCGGTGACGCCGCGGTCCTGCCGCGCCCGGCCGCAGGGGAGCCCCTGCGCCGTCCGGCGCGGGGGCTCCCGTCGTCGTGCCGGTGTCAGCAGGTGAGCACCGGGGCGGCCCAGTCGGCGTGGTCGCTGTTGGTGCCGTCACCGCCGTCGGTGACGACCAGTCGCAGCTCGTTCGCCCCGGCCAGGTCGGCCGTCAGCCGCTTCGCGGGGGTCGCCGAGGTGACCCGGCCGCTGTCGGCGACCTTGACGTCGTCCTTGTAGATCTCGAACGAGACGGTGCCCCGGCCCTCCGCCTCGGCGTCCACCCCGACCTCGGTGGTGACCGAGGAGCAGGCGCCGCCGAGGTAGTAGACGATCTCGCTGAACGCGTTGACGCCCAGGCCCTTGGCGTACGTCGTGCCGGCGATGGTGATGGTCCGGCCGTCCCGGGCCTGGTTGCCGCCGTTGCTCATGTCCTTCTCGACCGGGCCCCAGCTGTTGCCCGCGGAGGACCAGGCGAGGTCGGAGAGCTGGTGCGTGCCGGCCGCCGGGCCGTTGCCGCAGGCGATCCGCGCACCCGCCCAGTCGGCGTGGTCCCAGCTGGTGCCGTCACCGGCGTCGGTGACCACCAGGCGCAGCTCGTTCGCGCCGGTGAGGTCGGCGGTCAGCCGCTTGGCCCGGTCCTTGCCGGTGAGCGTGCCGCTGTCGGCGACCCTGGTGCCGTCCCGGTAGATCTGGAAGACGACCGAACCGTTGCCGTAGGCCTCGTCGTCGACCCCCACGTCGGTGACGAGGTTCCTGCAGGTGCCGCCCAGGTGGAAGGCGATGTCGCTGCCGGCGTGCACGCCCAGGCCCCTCGGGTAGGCGGTGTCGCGGATGCTGATGGTCTGTCCGTCGCCCCGCTCGTGCTGGCCGTTGCTGCGGTCGCGCTCGACCGGGCCCCACATGTTGGTCACGGAGCCGAACGGCAGGTCACTGAGCTGGGTCATCCCGTTCGGCGGCGAGACCGGCGACCGCGGGGTGACGCGGAACATCGCGGTGCCGTGTCCGGGCACGACGGCGCTGAGGGTGCCGTCGCCGGTGGTGGACTTCTTCGACCACAGGTCCTTGACGGTGTAGGAGGTCGCGCCGCCGATGCCGACGGCCTGCGCGGTGGTGGTGACGGTCGTGTCGTAGGAGCCCTCGTTGGTCAGCGTGACCGAGCGGCTGCCGTCCGCCAGGGGCTTGCTCATGACCACGAGCCCGCCCTCCCGGGAGACCACCGTGCCCTGCCGGCCGAGCGGGTCCTGGTCCACCGCGATCACGTCGGTGTTGGTGAGGATCTCGAAGGTCTCCGGCTCGGCGGTGCGCAGGTCGGTACCGATCATCAGCGGGGCGGCCATCTGGGCCCAGAGGCTGAAGTGGGTCCGGTACTCGGTGCCCGTCATGCCGCCGTTGCCGACCTCCAGCATGTCGGGGTCGTTGAACGCGCCGGGTTTGGCGTATCCGGCGAGGCCCTGGTTGGCCTGCGCGATGGAGATCATGCTCTGCCAGGTGTCGCTGATGTCCCCGGTGGTGCGCCAGGAGTTGCCGACCGGCTGCGCCCAGTTCCACGGGCCGGTGCTGCCCCACTCGCAGATGCTGTAGAGGATCGGGCGGCCGGTCCTCTTCAGCGCCTCGCCCATCGCCTTGTAGCGGGTCTGCGCGTTGACGCCCTGGTTGTTGCAGTTGTCGTACTTGAGGTAGTCCACACCCCAGGAGGCCCACAGGTCGGCGTCCTGCTGCTCGTGGCCGAGGCCGCCGGGGAAGCCCTTGACGTCGCAGGTGCGGTCGCCGGCGCTGGAGTAGATGCCGAACTTCAGGCCCTTGGCGTGGACGTAGTCGGCGAGGGACTTGATGCCGTGGGGGAAGCGCACCGGGTCGGGGACGAGGTTGCCGGCGGCGTCGCGGTCGGGCAGTGCCCAGCAGTCGTCGAGGTTGACGTACTGGTACCCGGCCGCCTTGAGGCCCTTGCTGACGAAGATGTCGGCGATGCCCTTGATCATCGCCTCGTTGAACTGCGCGCCGCAGTAGGTGGAGTTCCAGTTGTTGAAGCCCATCTGGGGCGTCAGGTTGAGGCCGTTGTCGAGGGCTGCCGCCGGGGGCGCGGCGGCGAGTTGGAGCCCGGTGGTCAGGGCGGTGCCGCCGGCCAACAGGGCGAGGGCGGTCAGCGCCGTCGCTGCGCGGCGGGCCGGCCTGCGGTTGGGGGATCGCACGAGTCCTCCATGGGGTCGGAACCGAACTGGCTGGTGCACGGGGAAGTTGGTTCGGGGAGGGCGCCGGGCGGCCGGAGGGCCGGGCCCGGCGCCCCTGGTGCGGGGGAGCGGGAACCATGGCTGTGCGGCTGTGCGGCTGTGCGGGAACGCGGGAGTTCGGCTGTGCGGGAGCGGTGGCTCAGGAGAGCAGCGTCCAGGTCTGGCCTGCGGCGGCCGGGTCCGGCGGGCTGATGACGACCGTGGAGGTCGGGGCGGCCTGCGGGGCGTTCAGGGCCAGCCCGGTGGCGACGTTGGTGATGGTCAGCGCGCCCGTCGCGGTGTCCTGGACGACCCGCCACTTCTGGTGCGGGCTGGCGGGGTCGTACCGGTTGAGGACCCAGGCGGCCCAGCCGGGCCCGTTGCCTCCGGTCAGCGTGCCGTGCACCTGGGTGTCGGTGCGGCAGTTGTCGGTGATGTGCACGGTGCCGTCGGGGTTGGGGCTGAACATCCACTGCTCCGAGGTGTGCCAGCTCCACCAGGTGTTGACGCCGACGGTCGAGCCGTCGGGCGAGCTGCAGGTGCCGCGCACCTCCAGGGCCTGGCCGCCGGTGCCCCCCGCGCTGATGCCGTGGTACCGGCCGTCGCCGATGACGGCGGCCGGGACGGTGGTCGGCAGCGCCTTGAGGCGGTACATGGCGACGCCGTGCGGGGCGACCTGGGCGCCGAGCGCGCCGGTCACGGTGCCGGTGGCCCCGGTCCAGAGCTCCTTGGACGTGTAACCCGGGCCGGTCAGGCCGAGTTCGGCGAGGGTGGTGGAGATCGTGCGGGAGCCGGCCGGGTCCTGGTTGACGAGCAGGACGGCCGTGTCGCCGTCCGCGAGGGGGCGCTTGAGGACGAGCGGGGCGGTGCTGCCGGTCGGCGGGGCGCCGACCAGGGTGGCGGGCTTGCCGAGACGGTCCTGGTCGACCGCGATGACGTCGGCGTTCTTGTAGATCGCCAGGGCGGAGTCGGAGATGCCGGTGGACCAGGTGTACCCCTCGTCGGTCCGCACGGAGTCCGCCGCGGTGCGCAGATCGGTGCCGGAGATCAACGGGGAGGCCATCATGGCGAGGATCGCCATCTCGCTGCGCGACTCGGTGTCGGTCATCGGCTTGTGGCAGGTGCAGTGGTCGGTGACCCCGTACAGGCCGTACGGGTCCTGCCAACCGGCGAACATCATGTCCATGTCGTTCCAGCTGCCCGGCCGGACGTTGCCGGGGTGGCCGAGCGAGGTCCGCAACTGTCCGTTGTACAGCACGCCTTCGAGGTCGGGGCCGCGGTCGCCGCCGATCCGGCAGAGGCTCGCGACCTGGCCGCACCAGACGCCGGTCGGCGCGTACCCGGGCGCCTCGCGGGCGGGGGTTCCGGCGGCGACCACCACCGGATCGGTACGGGCCGGGTCGTCGCCGGCCAGCAGGTGGGGCACGCCGGTGTGGACGGGCTGGGCGGAGACGCTGAGGGTCACGCGGGGGCTGTTCCGGGCGGCCGAGGCGGCGTCCAGGGCGCGGCGGAAGTCCTGGACCCGGGCGTAGATCGAGCGGGTGAGCTCCCTGCCCTGGCCCTGGGTGCCGTAGTTGTGGCCGTCGGGACCCAGGACGGGCGGCCCGTAGGGGCAGTCGTCGTACTTGACGAAGTCGACGCCCCAGGCGACGAAGTCGGCGGCGTCGACGCTCTCGTGTCCCAGGCTGCCGGGACGGCCCTGGCACGTGGTGTACGTGGTCGTGGCGTAGAGACCGAACTTCATGCCCTTGCGGTGGGCGTACCAGGACAGGTACTCGATGCCGTTGACGGTCCGGCCGTCGACGACGCGGGAGGGGAAACGGTCCGGGTGGGGCACCAGGTGGCCGGTGGTCGGGTCGGACCCGGTGCCGTCGGTGCCGCTGACCGGGTTGCCCGCGGCGTCGTAGAGCTGCATCGCGCCGTAGGAGTTCTTGACCAGGTCGGTGCTCTGGCCGTCGCGGTGGCCCACTGACCAGCCGTCGTCGACGGTGACGGTGTCGTAGCCGGCGGCGACCAGGCCGCGGGAGGACATGAAGTCGATGGTCTGGACGACCTCCTCCTGCGTGACGCCGGTGCCGAGGGTGTTCCAGGAGTTCCATCCCATGGGCGGGGTGGGGGCGAGTCCGCCGTCCTGGGCCGTACCCGTCGCCTCCGGGGAGGTCGGGCCGGCCTGTCCGGCGCTCGGGGCGTGGCGGGTGGCGGCCGTCGCCGCGGCGGGACCGAGGACGGTCGCGGCCAGCCCGGACGCGGCCAGGGTGAGGGCGAGCAGAGTGCGCGGCAGGAGGCGCGGCGCGGGTCTGCGCATGGGTGCTCCAAGGTGGGTGGGGGAGCCAGGTGGTGCTTTCTGTCTGTTTTTCAAACGGAAAGCAACGCAGCATAGGCATGCCCGTGAGGCGCCCTCAAGAGGTGTGCATGGACCTGTCCATTCGCGACTTGCTTGTCCCATATGGCTTGTCACGGCTCGATCTCGACAGCTGCCAGGGCTTGACGGCGAGCACCTGCAAGGTGTGATATTTCACATGACGTTTGAATGGGTTGGGTTCTGATTGATTGAGGCGGTCCGTTGTGGCGCGAACCAGCGGTGGGCCCGCAGGCCGTTCGGGCTGTCCGGGAGGTCGGGACGGCGCGGTCGGCCTCCGACGGCCGGGTGTCCGCGGCGTCCCGGCCCGGCCTGCGCCGAGGCCGGTCTCGTGCCACGGGTCGGCGCCGTCCGGGGCGACCGCGTGAAGGGTGTGACGAGGACGCTCGACGCCGCCGTCCCCGGCGTCCGGGAACGGCGGCGCGGTCTCGTCGCCGGCGGCGCCGACTCGGTCCGGCGGAACGGCGCCCGGCCGCCGCTGCCGGTCGGGCGGTCATGCCTCCGGCAGCGGTCACGCCTCCGGCAGCGGTGCGACGACCAGCTCCCCGACGGTCTCCGCGAGCGTGCTGCGGGCCTGGGCGTTGAGTTCCGAGTCCGTGACGAAGACGTCGATCTCGTCGAGCGTGGCGAAGCCGCTGAGCGCGACGACCCCCCACTTCGTGTGGTCGGCCACCACGGCGACCCTCCGGGCGGAGGCGACCAGCGCCCGGTTGGTCTGGGCCTCCGCGAGGTTGGGCGTCGTCAGGCCGGCCTTCTCGGACACCCCGTGGGCCCCCAGGATCAGCAGGTCGACGTGGAGGGACTGGACGGCCAGGTCGGCCAGCGGGCCCACCAGCGCGGCGGACGGCGTCGGCGAACCGCCGGTCAGCAGCAGCGAGGGCGAGCCCGGCTCCCCCTTCTCGCCGGCCGAGCGGATCAGCTCGGCGACGGGCAGGGAGTTGGTGACCACCGTGAGCCGCGGCACGTGCAGGAGCCTGGCCGCCACCGCGTAGGCGGTGGTCCCCGCCGCGATGGCGATCACGCTCCCCGGCTCGACCAGCGTCGCCGCGGCCTCCGCGACGGCGGCCTTGGCGGCGGACTCCAGACCGGACTTCGCCTCGAAACCCGGCTCGTCGATGGCGGTGCCCGAGGCGGCGACCGCGCCGCCGTGCACCTTCTTCACCACACCCGAACGCTCCAGCGCATCGAGATCGCGGCGCACGGTCATGTCGGAGACGCCCAGCTGATCGACCAGCTCGGCGACGCGCACGGCCCCGCTGCGGCGCACCATCTCGGCGATCAGCGCCTGACGCTGGTGGGCCAGCAGCCCGGTGTCGGCCAAGACCCGACTCCCCTCACCCTGGTAGAACATCGGAAGCGAACAGGCCCCAAAGGATAGTCAACCCGGCGGGGTCGCGGCCGGTCGGGGCGGGAAGCCGCAGGCGGGAGCGCCGCCCCGGAGTGTCTCGGATGGCGAATATCCGATCGGCCCGGCCGGCGCAGTCGCCAGAATGGTCGTATGGGAAAGACATACGAGAAGATCGACGGCCGCCTGCGCGGGTTCATCGAGCGACAGCCCGTGTTCTTCGTCGCCAGCGCTCCGCTGGCGGGCGAGGGGCACGTCAACGTCTCGCCGAAGGGACGGGCGGGGACGCTGGTGGTGATCGACGAACTCACCCTCGCCTACCTGGACTTCGGGGGCTCCACGGCGGAGACGCTCGCCCATGTTCGGGAGAACGGGCGGGTCACGCTGATGTGGTGCGCGTTCGACGGGCCGCCGACGGTCGTCCGGGTGCACGGGAAGGGCGAGGCGGTGTTCCGCGACGACCCGCGGTTCGCGGGGCTGCTGGGCGAGTTCGACCCGGCGGTCGACGGGGCGGGGCTGCGGGCGATCGTGCTGGTGGTGGCGGAGCGGGTCAGCGACTCCTGCGGGTTCGCGGTGCCGCTGATGGACTACCAGGGTGACCGCGACCTGCACACGCAGTACTTCGGGCGGAAGACCGACGAGGAGTTCAACACCTACTGCGAGGGCAAGCCGTACGTCGGCACCAGCCTCGACGGGCTGCCCGCGCTGCCGCTCCCCCTGCCGGCCCGGCCCGCGTGACCACCGGCCCGCGCGACCGGCCCGCGTAACCGGTCCGGGTCGGCGGCTCCGGTCAGGAGAGCGGTTCCGGCCGCGCGCGGGAGCGGTGGAGGTCGCGGAGCAGGGCGATCTCCGCGCCGTGGTGCAGCAACTCCTGGTTGACCCACCAGACGATGTCGAGGAACGGATCCTCCGGGTCGCTGCCGTACGGGTACGCGCTGTGGCCGACGGTGTCGAGCGCGGCGTCGTCGGTCGCGAGGAGCGTCGCCCGCCAGGCGCCCGCCGCGCTGTCGAAGCCCTTGACCGCGGAGTCGGCGTCGCCGCTCACCGGGTGGTCGTCCCTGGTCAGCGAGCGGGTGCCGGTCGTGTGGTCGGCGCGCAGCGCCAGCATCTCGGTCAGGTGGCTCAGTCGCCAGGCGAGGGTGGTGAAGGGAGGCGGGACGGGGTGCGGGGCCGGTGAGGCGTCGCGGCCCCAGGTGCCGGGGCCGACGAGCAGGGTGGCGCGCTCCCCGGGGCCGTCCGCGTGGCGGCGGACCGACCAGCAGCCGGGGACCGGCTCCCAGAGGTACTCGTCGTCGGTGAGCGGCCCGACCGGGACGTCCGTGCCGTTGCCGCTGTCCATCACCGGTCCGGCCAGCCGGTCGGAGAGGCGGCGGTGCGCGAAGTCGAACTGTTCCAGCAGGGGGACCAGACGTGCGGGCAGGGTCATCCGGACGTTCCTCCGATGGGCGCGCGCGTGCGAGCTGTGCGCCGGGCGCGGGCAGGGGCGCGGCACCGGACCGTCCGGTCCGACCGGCCGAACCCTTCCACAGCGGCGGCCGGGCGGCGACACCTTTTCGGGTCCGTCTCGCGCGTGGTGTGGGTTTTGCGCATCCGTGGGGGTGTGGGGGGGATGCACGACGCCGCTGGACCTGACCGGTGGTGTGGTCGGTGCAGCGGCGTTGTCGTGGGCCCGGTGGGTGGGGTGCCCGGTGGGTGGGGTGTTACTTGGTGAGGCCGGCCTTGACGGAGCAGACGGGCCAGGCGCC
>NZ_JAQYWZ010000825.1:0-314 GCF_036290945.1 Streptomyces sp. BE303 | reverse complement strand
CCGTGTCGACGGTGACCGCCGGGCCCTCCAGACCGAAGGTGTACGACACCCGGCCCGACGCGATGCTCCCGCCGGTGCCCATGAAGCCCTCGGCACTGGCGTCCGAGGCCCCCAGCACCATCGAGTAGTCGTTGTACATCACGCCCGCGAACCCCCCGGTCCGCGAACCGCGCAGGCCCAACGGGTCGATCCCCGCCCGCGCACGCGCCCCCTGGCCGGGCCGTCCTCGCAGGGGGACGGGTCCGCGGGTGCGGTGGAGTGGCTGCCCGCGGCCCGCGACTGGCCCGCGACCGACCGGCCGCGCCGGGCCGGGG
>NZ_JAQYWZ010000824.1:0-333 GCF_036290945.1 Streptomyces sp. BE303 | reverse complement strand
CGCCCTCGGCGACTGCGGTGGCGATCTGGGAGATGTCTCGTAAATTGGTGTAGTGTTTGCAGGCGTTTGCGTTGACCTAGTCGGTGAGGTCCTTCCAGGTGCCGGAGGCACCCCGGACGGTGGCCTGGCCGCCGAGGTTGCCCTCGGTGCCGACCTCGCGGGCGACCCGGGTGACCTCGGCGGCGAAGGCGCTCAGCTGGTCGACCATCGTGTTGACGGTGTTCTTGAGTTCGAGGATCTCGCCGCGCGCGGTGACGGTGATCTTCTGCGAGAGGTCGCCCTTGGCGACGGCGGTGGCGATCTGGGCGATGTCGCGGACCTGGCTGGTGAGGT
>NZ_JAQYWZ010000823.1:0-388 GCF_036290945.1 Streptomyces sp. BE303 | reverse complement strand
GGCGGCGCGTACCGCCTGCGGGGCGGCCGTCAGGTCGTGGCCCGCGATCCGGGCCTGCCCGCCGTCGGCGCCGATGAGCGTGGAGAGGATCTTGACGACGGTGGTCTTGCCGGCGCCGTTCGGGCCCAGCAGGGCGAAGACCGTTCCTTCGGGGACGGCCAGGTCGATGCCGTCGAGCACGGTCTTGTCGCCGTAGGACTTGCGCAGCCCGTTCGCCGCGATGGCCAGGTCGGTCATGTCGATGCTCCTTAGAAGACATCTCATTTGGGTGGGTCGAGTAGACTCCGAGTGTGCTGATCGTTGAGCGGCTGGTGCCGGATGAGCTGTGGGAGTTGTTCCAGTTGGTCGTGCCGGACGCTCCGGTGCGCCCGCAGGGTGGTGGCCGGCG
>NZ_JAQYWZ010000822.1:0-325 GCF_036290945.1 Streptomyces sp. BE303 | reverse complement strand
GGGTTGTGCGTGGGGGGGGGGGGGGCCCGGCCGCCCGTGGCGCGGATGGCCGGCCGGGCCCGGGCCACACCCCCCCGCGGGCGCGCGGGGGGGGCGGGGGGGCGGGGGGGCGGGCGGGGGGGGGGGGCCAACCCCCCCCCCCGGCGCTCCCCGCGCGCCGGCCCCCCCCCCAACCCCCTCGGGTGCGTGGGGGGGGGGGGGGGGGGGGGGGGCCCCGCGGGGGGGGGGGGCCGCCCCCCCCCCCCCCCCCCCCCCACCACCCCTGCCGGCACACCAGCGCCCAACACCCCCCCCCCCCCCCCCCCCCACCGCGCCCCCCAGACCC
>NZ_JAQYWZ010000821.1:0-307 GCF_036290945.1 Streptomyces sp. BE303 | reverse complement strand
GGTTGGTGGCGGGCCGGGGCCCCGACCCCACCCCCCCCCCCCCCCCCCCCCCCCCCCCCCCCCCCCCCCCCCCCCCCACCTCAACTATCCGCCCCCCCCCCCCCCCCACACCCCCCCCCCCCCGACCGCCCGCCCCCCCCACAACGGCCCCCACCCACCCCACACCCCCCCCACCAAAAAACACAACCACCCCCACCAACCCCTTAACGCCGGCAGTGCCGACACCGTGTTCTTCATTCGCGACGCCCTGATCGTCATAGCGGAAGAGAGTCGTGTCGTGTCACAGGGAAAATCAGGGTGTATATCG
>NZ_JAQYWZ010000820.1:0-90624 GCF_036290945.1 Streptomyces sp. BE303 | reverse complement strand
TACTTCAAAAGGAATCTCCAACCCCGAAACAAGTCCGAGGCCGGGGATGTCAACATATCTGGCGTTGACTTTTGGCACGCTGTTGAGTTCTCAAGGAACGGACACTTCCTTCAGGCGGCTTTCACACCGGCCCTCCGGGCGCTTCGTTCTTTCGTGCTTCCAGCTTACCAGACGTTTTCCACTCCGTTTCCGGCGCTTCGTTCGTCCAACTCGCTGGTGTCTTCTGCGGCTTGACGCCCCGTCCGACGTTTCAAACTCTAGCCGAACCCCGCTCCGAAAAGCGAATCCGGCCGCAATCCCCGGAAATGGGCACGCCTAATAAACCCTGGCCGGAACGCATCGAAACAAAGACGACACGCCTCGGCCCGAATCAGGAAGAGGTGGTGTTTCAGAGGATTGGCCACTCCGGGACCGTCCGCGCTGATGCGTGTCCGGTTCTCCCTGCCGAGCGACTAGAGAACACTACGCCCGATCTGCTCCGAAGGCAAACCCGTCCCCCGGACGACGCGTGTGCAGAGCGGACGCCCGGTCTTCACGTACTCGCCGTTGGGGTGGTCGTTGGTGGTGACCCAGTGGCGGGCGGCGGCCTCGTCGCGGCCCGCGTCGCGGTGGCGGTCGAGGAGACGCCGCTCGCGCTCGGCGTCGTCGGTGTCCACGTACCAGAGTTCGTGGAGCAGCCCGCGGGCCTCCGGCCAGGGGTGGTCTCCGGCGGCGAGGTAGTTCCCCTCGGTGACGACCAGGCGGGTGTGCGGTCGGACGACGTGGCGGGCCGCCACCGGCTCGTCCAGGCCGCGGTCGAAGTCGGGGACGTAGATGTCCTGGAAGCGCTCGGTGGTGACCCGGCGCAGCAGGGCGACGTACCCGTGGGCGTCGAAGGTGGCCGGCGCACCCTTGCGGTGGCCCAGGCCCAGGCGGTCGAGCTGGGCGCCGGAGAGGTGGAAGCCGTCGAGCGGGAGGTAGGCCGCGCTGCCCGGACCCTCACGGCGTTCGACCTCGGCGACCAGGTGCCGGGCCAGGGTGGACTTGCCGGCACCGGGCGGGCCGGACAGTCCGAGGATGGCGCGCGGGTGACTGCCCGGACCGTGCAGGAGGCCGAGGGCGAGAGCGGTGAGGCTGTCCGCTGTGGGGCTGTCCGCGTTCATGGGCGCACCCTACTCACCCGTCCGTGGCGCAGTCTCCGCCTTCCTCGGCGTCAGCGGTCGAGGAGCGGCCGTTCGGCGAGGGCGGGCAGTTCCAGGGTGAGCGTGCCGGTATCGGCGTCGAGCAGCGCGGGCACGCCGAGGGGGACCGTCAGGGTCGACGGGCAGTGGCCGAAGCCCAGCTCCCAGAGGACCGGTACGCCCAGCGGGCCGAGCCGGTCGAGCATGACGTCGCGGACGCGGTCGAGCGGTCCGCAGCCCTCCCAGGAGCCGAGGGCGATTCCGGCGACGCCCTCGAAGGCGCCCGAGCGCAGGAACTGGGTGAGGATCCGGTCCAGCTGGTAGGGGTGCTCGTTGACGTCCTCCAGGATCAGGATGTTCCCGGCGAACGAGGGGCGGGCGGCGGGCGTGCCGCGCTCGGCGGCGAGCACGTGGGTGCAGCCGCCCGCGGTGATGCCGCGGGCGCGGCCCGGAACGAGCGGACCGGCGCCGGGGGCGGTGACGACCGTGGTGGCCGCGGGGTCGAAGAGGGTGCGGCGCAGGTGCTCGGCGGTCGGGCCGTCGGTGATGAAGGAGGCCGTGGCGCTCATCGGCCCGTAGAGGGTGGCGAGGCCGAGGCGCCGGGCGAAGGCCTCCTGCAGGGAGGTGACGTCACTGAAGCCGATCAGCACCTTGGGCCGGACGGCCCGCATGGCCTCCCAGTCCAGCAGGTCGACCATGCGGTGGACCCCGTAGCCGCCTCGGGCGCAGATGACGGCGTCGACGGTGGGGTCGAGCCAGGCGTTCTGCAGGTCGGCGGCGCGGTCGGCGTCGGTGCCGGCGAGGTGACCGAGCACGGGGTGGGTGTCGAGGACGTGCGGCGCGACGGTGACCCGCAAACCCCAGGACCGCAGGAGTGCGCTGCCGGCGGTGAGCCGCTGCGGATCGACGGGGCCGCTGGGGGCGACCACCACGACGTGGTCCCCGGGGCGGAGCTGCGGCGGACGGGTCAGGCCTCGGCCCGGCGTGGTCGGGAACTGGTCCATGGCCTGGCTCCTTCCGGGGTGGGGGCGGGGAGGGTGTCGTGCTCTCGGGGCGGCCCCGGCGGAGCCACCCCGAGAGGTTATGCCCTCACACCTTCACACCGACCCCATCACGGTCCTGACCTCGTCGAGGGTGGCGTCGGCGACGGCATTGGCGCGCTCGGCGCCGTCACGCAGGACCTGCCGGAGGTGGCCGCGGTCGGCGGCGAGCGCGGCGCGGCGGGCGCGGATCGGGCGGAGGTGTTCGTTGACGGCCTCGGTCACGGTGCGCTTGAGCGCGGCGGCGCCGCCGTCGCCGATCTCCTCGGCGATCTCCTCCGGCGCCCGGTCCCGGCAGAGGGCGGCGAGCAGGACGAGGCCCGAGACCCCGGGGCGGGTGACCGGGTCGTAGGTGATCCGGCGGTCGGCGTCGGTCCGGGCTCCCTTGATCAGGCGGGCGGTGGTGTCCTCGTCGGCGGAGAGCGGGACGGCGTTGCCGCGGCTCTTGCTCATCTTGCCGCCGTCGGTGCCGAGCAGCAGCGGGGTGTCGGAGAGAAGGGGGCGGGGCGTGGGGAAGACGGCGCTGCCGTCGGCGTGCGGGTAGCGCTCGTTGAAGCGGCGGGCGACGGTGCGGGCGACCTCCAGGTGAGGCAGCTGGTCCTGTCCGACGGGGACGAGGTCGGCCTTGCAGAAGAGGATGTCGGCGGCCTGGTGGACGGGGTAGGTGAACATGAGGCCGTTGACAGCGGACTGGTCGGAATGGGCGATCTCGTCCTTGACCGTGGGGTTGCGGCTCAGCTCGGCGACGCTGACCAGGCTGAGGAACGGCAGCAGCAGCTGGTTGAGGGCGGGGACCGCGCTGTGCGCGAAGATCGTGGCGCGCTCGGGGTCGAGGCCGGTGGCGAGGTAGTCGAGGACGAGGTTCTCGGTGTGCTCGGCGAGCCGGTCGGCGGTGTCCCGGTCGGTGATGACCTGGTAGTCGGCGATGACGACGAACATCTCGGCGCCCCGGGCCTGGAGGCGGACCCGGTTGCGCAGGGTGCCGAAGTAGTGGCCGAGGTGGAGCGGGCCGGTGGGGCGGTCACCGGTCAGGACGCGGTGGGCGCCCGGGTCGGCGGCGGCGCTCCCGTCGAGGGCGGGAGCTGTGGCGGCGGAGACGGTGGTGGAAACGGCGGTGGTCACGGGGTTCTCCTCGGTACGGCGTGATGCGGCCGTCCGGGGCTCCGGGCCCGTCCCGTCGGGGAAACGCGACAGGGCCGTCCATCCCGGACGGCCCTGGTCAGGCGTGGCTGGTGGCCGTCCTAGGACGGCCACCAGTCGAGACCTGCGAAGCGCTTCATGCGTTCGAGGATAGCGTCAGTCCTCCACGACGAGGGCGGGCGTGTCCTTGCGCAGCGTCTCGCCGCGGAAGAACTCCGGCCGGTACGCGCCGTACGAGAACATCAGCACCGCGCCGAGCAGCAGGATGCCGACGCCGATGACGAACACCGAGCCGATGCCGAACACGGCGCCGCTGCCGTACTCCGGGTCCCAGGCGTCGGTGAGGGTCTGCAGGAAGACGGCGGCGAGCAGCACGCCGCCGAGCAGCGGGGCGACCCCCTTGACCAGGAGGTCGCGCGGACCGTTGCGGAGCGAGCGGCGGAAGTACCGGACGCAGGCGAAGGCGGTCAGCGCGTAGTAGAAGCAGATCATCAGGCCGAGGGCCAGGATGGTGTCCTGGACGACGTTCTCGCTGATCACGCTCATGCCGACGTAGAAGGCGGCGGTGGCGACGCCGGCGGCGACCGTGGCGTAGCCGGGGGTGCGGAAGCGCGGGTGGACGGTGCCGAAGCGCGGCGGGACGGCCCGGTAGGCGCTCATGGCGAGCAGGGTGCGGGCGACCGGGATGAACGTGGTCTGCAGGCTCGCGGCCGCACTGGCGACGACGGCGAGGAACAGCAGGATGCTCCACGGCGAGCCGAGCACCGGGCGGGCCAGGGCGGCGAAGACGTTGTCGGCGGTGTCCGGGTTGCCCAGACCGGTACCGGCGGCGCCGACGCCGGCGAACATCTGGGAGGCGATCGCGACCAGCAGGTACGAGCCGACCAGGGTCACCATCGAGATCATCGCGGCCCGGCCCGGGGTCTTGGCGCTGCCGCTGGTCTCCTCGTTCATGGTGAGGCAGGTGTCCCAGCCCCAGTACATGAAGATCGACAGCGAGAGGCCCGCGGTGAACGCGCTGAACGAGCTCACTTCCAGCGGGTTGAGCCAGGAGGCGGAGAAGCCGATCGAGTCCGGCAGGTCACCGGCCGCGGCCTTGGCGACGGCGATGCCGGCGAAGAGGAGCAGCACCGCGAGCTGGAGGCCGACCAGGCTGTACTGGAACCACTTGGTGGCGGTCATGCCCCGGTAGCTCATCGCGGTGGCGGCGGCGATCAGGACGACCACCGTGAGCAGGTGGACGGCCTTGTTGTCGTTCAGCTCCGCGACCGCGCTGTTGCCGGTCATCTCGCCGAGCATCAGGTAGAGGAAGTCGGTCGCCACGCCGGCCAGGTTGGAGAGCACGATGATGGTGGCCACCGTCAGGCCCCAGCCGGCCATCCAGCCGACCCGCGGGCCGAAGGCCTTGACCGTCCAGGTGAAGGACGTTCCGCAGTCCGGGAAGTCCTTGTTCAGCTCCTTGTACGCGAACGCGACGAGCAGCATCGGCAGGAAGCCGGCCAGGAACACCGCGGGCATCTGGACGCCGACGGCGGTCACGGTGGGACCGAGCGTCGCCGTGAGGCAGTAGACCGGGGCGACCGTCGAGATGCCCAGGACCACGCTGCCCAGCAGGCCGACCGAGTTGCCCCGTAGGCCCTTGTCCCCCGTTGCCCCCGCCGCCCCCGGGTCGGGGGCTCCACCACTGGCGCCACTGACCGGGGCACCCTGCGGAGCGGTGGGCGCCGTTGCCCGTCCGCTGCTTCCGTGCTCTGAGAGCTGCTGATCGACCACCAGCGCACCCTAGGTGGGGGTACCGAAGGTTGAGTAGGCCAACCCCTGGTGATCTGAGCCACTCCCTTCGATTCACCAGGGCGTGGCATCCGATGCCGCCCGATACATGGGACGCAGGGGCGTGTACCTTTATTTCTAAGGGTTGTTATCGAATTGATTTGCCGCTTATGTCATGGTTTGAGATGTTCTGCCGCCGCCCGAAAGGGGTTCGAGCGGGAGGAATCGGGGCCTTCGGATAGGTTTGCCTCACCTAATCCCCCGACCTCGAAGGAGCGCCGCGTGGCCCCCACCTCCGGCAACCAGACCGTCGTCCCCCGCCCCTCCCGCCGGAAGCTGCTCACCGTGAGCCTCACCGGCAGCGCCGTGCTCGGCCTCGGCGGGCTGCTCACCGCCTGCGGCAGCTCCGGGGGCTCCGGAGACGGCTCGGGCGGCGGCGCGGCAGGGGGCGGCGCGAAGCCGTCCGGCGGCTCCTCCCCGGACCAGAAGTCGGTCAAGCAGGGCGGCGACGACTACGCCACCGTGATCGAGAAGATGAAGAGCTTCGGCACCGACGCCGCGCCCGGCGTCTACCCGCGGACCGTCCGCCACGCGATGGGCGAGACGGTCGTCCCCGCCAAGCCCGTCCGGGTCGTCGTACTGGACACCGGCGAGCTCGACAACGTCGTCTCGCTCGGCATCCAGCCGGTCGGCGTGGTCCACACCGACGGTTCCAAGACCATGCCGTCCTACCTCAAGGCCAAGGCCGGCAGCCCCGCCGCCGTGGGCACCATCAACAGCCTCAACCTGGAGGCCATCGCCGAGCTCAAGCCCGACCTGATCCTCGGCAGCCAGCTGCGCGCCCAGGACCAGTACGCACAGCTCTCGAAGGTCGCCCCGACCGTCTTCTCGCTGCGTCCCGGCTACCCCTGGAAGCAGAACTTCCTGCTCAACGCGAGCCCGTTCGGCCTGGAGGCGGAGGCCAGGGCCCAGCTGGACGCCTACCAGGCCGCCGCCGCCGCGATCGGCTCCGGTCTCGGCGACAAGCGGCCCACGATCACGCCGATGCGCTTCATGCCCGGCAAGATCCGGCTGTACGCGGAGCTGTCCTTCATCGGCACCATCCTCGGTGACATCGGGCTGCCGCAGCCCGGGATCGAGCAGGTCAAGGAACTCGCGGTGGAGATCAGCCCCGAGCAGATCGACAAGGCCGACGCCGACTGGATCTTCTACGGCGTCTACGGCTCGCCCAGCTCCACCAACCAGGACGCGGTTCTCGGCGGCGCGCTCTGGAAGACCCTCGGTGCGGTCAAGTCCGGCCAGGCCCGGCCGGTCTCCGACGAGACCTGGTTCCTCGGCCTCGGTGTGGCCGCGGCCAACGTCGTCCTGACCGAGCTGAAGGGCTTCGTCGCACCCGGGGCCTGAGCCCCGGACCCCGCCTCCGGCGGCCGACGCCCGGAGCCGGCTCCTGCCGTCCCGGCCCGTCCGACCGACGCCTGACGTGCCGTCATGGCGCCGTGCGGGCGGGCCGGGACGGCGTCCTCGCCCACAGCGGACGGAAAGGCGCTTGGAGCTGGTCGCAGGGTGCGGGAGGATCATCCGGACCGTACCCCGAAGGGCCCGTGCCGATGACCACGCTCGACCAGACCACCGCCGACCGCTCCCCGACCGACGCGCCAGCGCGTACGGCCGGCGAGCGGCCCCTGACCGCAGCACCGGCATCGCCGCGACCCACCGTGGAGGGCGGTGCCACGCGCTGCTCGATCGCGGCGGCGGGAACGGACTGTGCACCGGTCGGTGGCACCGGGGCCGGAGCCGCCCGGGACGGCTCGGTGCCGCGGCCGCGCGGCGGGGCGGCCGACGACGACGGGTCCGGCGCCGGCGGCTCCGGCCGGGGCGGCCCCGCAGGTGAGGGGGCGCCGGTGGCCCGGGTCCGGACCGGACCGGGCGAGGGTCCGCAGGCCGCGCAGGGGCAGGTGCCCGCGCCGGCCGGCCCCGCCGTCACCCACCGCCGACCGGCGGAGGCGGACCGCACGCCGCCGGCCGAGGAGTACGGCCACGACCCCACCGGTGCGGGCCACCCGGACATTCCCAACCCGGCCGGGACGGACGCGACCGGGACGGAAGCCGTCACCACGGAAGCCGTCGGGACGGACCGGACCGGGGCGCAGCCCGTCGGGACGGGCGGCGTGGTGTTCGTCCGGCTCCAGCAGCCGCCGACGGTCGAGGACCGGACCGTCCCCGTGCTGCGCGCGGCCCAGGAGGAGCTGCGGACCGCCGCCACCCGGCGCCCTTCGCCCTCCCGCCGGCTGCGTCGGATGCACCCGCAGCCGGCCGGTGCGGGCCCGGCGCGGGCGAACCGCGCGCGAACGCGGCAGGCGACGGACCTCCCGACCGCCTCCGGCGACGCCAGGGCCGGAGCCGGGCCCACCGGTGAGTCCGCTCCACCGGCGCCCGCCGCCGAAACGCCGCTGGGCATCCTGATCGGCGGCACCCCGAACCTGCCGGAGACCGCCGGCCGCCCCGAGGAACGGCCGACCCTCCGGGCCTCGGCGGAACTGGTCCGTCTCGGTCGCGGGACCTGCCTGGTGATCCTGCCCGCGTGGCGGCCCGCCATCGCCGTCTCGGTACCGACCGAGCACCTGCTGGCGGCCACCGGGCTCGCCTACGAGCAGCTGGCCGACACGCCGCTCTCCGTCGTGATCAACCCCGGCGCCCTCCACGACCGGGAGCTGGAACTCCGGGACTGGCAGGCCGGTCCGACCGGGCGGCAGGGCCGACGCGGCGGGCGTCGACAACCCTGACCGGAGCCCCCCGCAGGCTCAGCTGACGACCGACCCGGCGTTCGGGACGTAGCCGAGGTCGACCGGCTCCGGTTCCCGCCGGTCGGCGAGCCAGCCCTCCCGCACGGCCGACAGCAGCTCGGGAAGCCGCGGCGGCCAGAGCGCGTCGGCGTTCTCGTCGGCGAGATCGGCCGGGGTCCACCAGCGCCAGTCGAGGATCATGTCGGCGGCGTGCATCGCGCTGACGTCACCGACGGGGCCCCGGTGCGGGCCGCTCGTGAGGTAGATGTGCTCGTGCTGGCGGACGGGAGTGCCGTGCCAGGTGAAGTCGTGCTCCCAGGTGCAGAGCAGCGGGCCGGGTTCGAGGTCGGTCCAGCCGGTCTCCTCCCACAGCTCGCGCCGCGCGCCCGTGTGCGGCGTCTCACCGGGCTCGATGCCGCCGCCCGGCATGGTCCAGTGCACGCCGACCTCGCTGTTGTCCGAGCGGAGGAGGAAGACCGAACCCTGCTCGTCCAGGACCACCGTACGGGCCGCGCGTCGCGGGGTCCTTCTCACGTTTCGCCACAGGTTTCGCATCGGGTCACTCTCGCAGCGGGCCCGGTCGGCCGTCGAGCGGATTGTCCGGTGCCGGCCCGATGCCGACCCCGTCCGGGACGAGCCCGTTCGGCCCGTCGACCGGGCGGCGGTGGGGTGTTGACGGGCCGACGAACAGTCGGCGCACGTAGCCTGGCGCCCATGCCCGCACCCGCGTTCCTCCTCCCGGCCGACCCGCTCGACCCGCGCCGCCCCGATCCGCACTTCGCCTGGGAGGCGCGGCTGCTGCGCGGGCTGGGCGGCGAGCACCATCTCGTCGACCACGACGCCCTGCTCGCCGGTGACGCCCGGGCGGCGGTGGGCCGGGTGCCCGGAGGCCTCGGCCCGTTCTGGTACCGGGGGTGGATGCTGCCCGCCGATCGCTACGCCACCTTCGCCACCGCCCTGGCCGAGCGCGGCGCCCATCTGCTGACCAGCCCGCCCGGGTACGCCTCGGCGCACGAACTTCCGGGCTGGTACCGCGTGTTCGAGGGAGCGACGCCGACCAGCGTCTGGCTGCCTGCCTCGGCGTCGGTGCCGCCGGGGCCCGAGCAGTTGGCGGCGGCCGTCACACGGCTCGGCGGGCGCGGTCCGGCGATCGTCAAGGACTACGTGAAGTCACGCAAGCACGAGTGGCACGAAGCCTGCTACGTCCCCGAGTTGGCGGACCTTCCGGGGGTGGCCCGGGTGGTGGACCGGTTCGTGGAGCTGCAGGGCGAGTTCCTGGCCGGGGGTGTGGTGCTGCGGCGGTACGAGGAGTTCGCCCGGGCCTCGACGGACCGACCGGACGACCGGGATGACGGACCGTCGGGCGGGGGCGGCGACGGCGCGGATCCGGTCGGGGGCGCGGGTGCCGTCGGGGACACGGATGCGGACGGCCCGCGTGGCGAGGGCGGCAGGGGCCGCGCGGTGGAGGCCCGGGTGTGGTGGCTGGACGGAGAGCCCGTCCTGGTCGGGCCGCACCCCGACACGCCCGGCTGCGCGGCCGACCCTGACCTCGACGTGGTCCGGCCCCTGGTGCGGGCCCTCGGCTGCCGTTTCGTCACCACCGACCTCGCCCACCGGGCCGACGGTTCCGGCTGGCGCGTGGTCGAGGTCGGTGACGGGCAGGTGAGCGACCTGCCCCGGGGGGTCGACGCGTCCGGGCTGCTGGTCGCGCTGCTCGCGGCCTGAGGACGGCGCGGACGCCGCCCGGACGCGGCCCCGCCCGGACCGGGCGGCAGGGCCCCGGTCCGGGCGATGGCCCTGCCGCCCGTCCGGACCGGACGGCTAGCCGACGGCCGTACCGGGCACCGGCGCCGGACGGCCCTCCTGAAGGCCGTCTCGAAGGCCGTCGTGAAGGTCCTGCCCGTGGTGCCTGTCCGCGACGAACGCCTGCCAGAGCCGGGTGTACACGCCGCCGAGGGCGAGCAGTTCGGCGTGCGTACCGTCCTCGACCACCCGGCCGTGGTCCAGCACGACGACCCGGTCGGCGCGCTCGGCGGTGGTCAGGCGGTGCGCGATGACGAGCGCGGTACGGCCGCCGCTGAGCCGGTCCGCGGCGTGGTTCACCGCGGCCTCGGTGGCCAGGTCGAGGGCCGCGGTGGCCTCGTCCAGCAGCAGGATGTCCGGGCCGACCAGTTCCGCCCGGGCCAGCGCGATCAGCTGGCGCTGCCCCGCCGAAAGGTTTCGTCCGCGCCCGGTGACCTCGTGGTCGTAGCCGCCCGTCAGCCGGAGGATCATCTCGTGCGCGCCGACGGCCCGGGCCGCCGCCTCGACCTCGGACGCCGAGGCCGTGGGCCGGCCGTACGCGATCGCCTCGCGCACCGTCCCGGCGAAGAGGTACGCCTCCTGCGGCACCACGCCGAGCCGGTGGCGGTACTGCGCCAGGTCGTACCGGGTCAGGTCGATGCCGTCCACCCGCACCGTGCCGGTCGTCGCGTCGTAGAACCGGGCGACCAGCTTGACCAGGGTCGACTTGCCGGCCCCCGTCTCGCCGACGAGCGCCACCGTCTGGCCGGCGGGGATCCGCAGGTTCACGCCGGAGAGGACGTCCGGGGCGCCGTCCGCGCCACCGTTGTAGGCGAAGCCGACGCCGTCGAACTCGATCTCGCCGCGGAGCCCGCCCGGGACCGGCACCGGGTCGGCCGCCTGCGCGGTGCTGGTCGGGGTGCGCAGCAGCTCGCGGATCCGGCCCAGGCCCACGGCCGCCTGCTGGTAGCCGTCGAACACCTGGGAGAGCTGGTTGACCGGTGCGAAGAAGAGGTCGATGTAGAGCAGGTACGCCACCAGGGCGCCGACGGTCAGCGTCCCGGACTCGACCCGCGACGCACCGACGATCAGCACCAGCGCGGCGGCCACGCTGGAGAGGAACTGGACGAACGGGAAGTACAGCGAGATGTAGAACTGGGCCCGCACCCGGGCCTCCCGGTAGGCCATGCCCCGGGCGACGAACCGGTCGGTGTTGGTGTCCAGCCGACGGAACGCCTGGACGATCCGCATGCCCGCCACGTTCTCCTGGAGATCCGCGTTGACGGTGCTGATCAGGTCCCGGGAGATCTCGTACTGGGCCTTGGACTTCCTGCGGAAGACCAGGGTCGCGACGATCAGCAGCGGCAGCACCGCGAAGACCACCAGGGCCAGCCCGGCGTCGATGACCAGCAGGGCGGCGAAGATGCCGAGGAACGTCAGCAGGCTGACCACGGCCGTGACCACGCCGGTCTGGAGGAACGAGGTGAGCGAGTCGAGGTCGGTGGTCATCCGGGTCATGATCCGGCCGGAGAGCTCGCGCTCGTAGTAGTCCAGGCCGAGCCGGTTGAGGTGGGCGAAGATCTTGAGCCGCAGGGTGTAGAGCACCCGCTCGCCGGTCCGGCCGCTGACCCGGCTCTCGGCGCCCTGGACCAGCCAGTCCAGCAGGACGATCGCCAGCGCGGTGAGTGCGGCGACGGCGACGCCGGACAGCATCGCCTTGCTGACGCCGTCGTCGATGCCGTGGCGGATCAGGATCGGCAGGACCAGCCCGGCCCCCGCGTCCAGGGTGACCAGCAGCAGGGCGAGGGCGAGCGGGGCGCGGAAGGGGCGGAGCAGGCGGCGGAGGGAGAAATCCGGGTCGCCGGTCTCGGCCTCGCCCCGGGACACCGCCGGGGTGTCGGTGGCCGGCGGGAGGGCGGCGACCCGGGCCACCAGATCGGGGGCCGCGGTGCGGACCGCCTTGGTCAGGGCCGGGGTGGGCATCACGGGGGCCTCGGTCCGACGCCGACCGTCGGCGTCGGGTACGGCTTCGGCGTCGGGTACGGCTCGCGTCCCGGCCCCGGTCCGGGCCCCGGCGGGCTCAACCACGGCGGCGGTGCCGACGGCCTCGGCGGTCTGCGGTGTTCCGGGAGCCTCCGGTGCGGCGGTCGCGGTCGCGGACGCGGTCCGACCGGCCTCGGGGTCGGAGATCAGGGCTCGGTACTGCGGACATCGGGCGTCGAGTTCCTCGTGCGTCCCGATGTCCAGCAGACGGCCGTGCTCCAGGATCGCGATCCGGTCGGCCAGCTGGAGGGTGGAGCGTCGGTGGGCGATCAGCAGGGTGGTCCGGCCCGCCATCACCGAACGCAGCGCGTCGTGGATCTCGGCCTCGATCTGCGGATCGACCGCCGAGGTGGCGTCGTCCAGCAGCAGGATGCGCGGGTCGGTGAGGATCGCGCGGGCCAGGGCGATCCGCTGGCGCTGGCCGCCGGAAAGAGTGAGCCCCTGCTCGCCGACCTTGGTCTCGTAACCGGCGGGCAGCTGTCGGACGAACTCGTCCGCCTGGGCCGCCCGGGCGGCGGCCACGACCTGCTCGTCGGTGGCGTCCGGCCGGCCGTAGGCGATGTTGGTACGGACCGTCTCGGAGAAGAGGAAGCTCTCCTCGGGCACGATGCCGACGGCCGCCCGGACCGAGTCGAGCGTCAGGTCCCGCAGGTCGTGGCCGTAGAGGCGGACGGCGCCGGCCGCCGGGTCGTAGAACCTCGGCACCAGCTGCGCCACCGTGGACTTGCCGGAGCCCGACGCGCCGACCAGCGCCAGCGTCTCGCCGGGGGCGAGCCTGAGGCTGAGCCCGTGCAGGACGGGTGCCGGGTGCTCGGGGTCGTAACGGAACTCGACCCCGTCGAACTCCAGAGCCACGTCGGCGGCGCGGGGGCCGACGGCGGGCGGGCCGCCGGCCGTCCCCGCGACGGCGCTCCCGGGGGCGTCGCTCCCGGGAGCGGCGGCCTCCGCGGCGAGGTCGAGGGTGACCGCGTCCGGCCGCTCGCGGACCAGCGGGCGCTCGTCGACCAGCTGGAGCACCCGCTCGACGCCCGCCCTGGCCTGCTGGCCGACCGTGATGACCATGGTCAGCATCCGCACCGGACCGGTCATCTGCGCCACGTACGTGGAGAAGGCGACGAAGGTGCCGAGCGTGACACGGCCGTCGACCGCCAGCCAGCCGCCGAAGGCCAGCACGGCGACCTGGGCCAGCGCCGGGATCGCCTGCATCGCCGGGTTGTAGCGGCTGTTCAGTCGGATCGAGCGCAGCCGGGCCGCGAAGAGGCGGCGCGAGGCCGTCTCCAGCTTGTCCAGCTCCTGGGCCTCCTGCCCGAAGCCCTTGACCACCCGCACGCCGCCGATCGCCTCGTCGACCACGCCCGCGACGGCGGCCGCCTCCTGCTGGGCGGCCCAGGTGGACGGGAACAGCCGCTTCCGGCTGAGCACCGAGATCCACCAGAGCAACGGGCCCATCACCAGGGCGATCAGGGTGAGCGGAGGCGAGAGCCAGATCATCACGCCCAACGACATGACGAACATGACGAGGTAGCCGGTCATCATGGGCAGCATCGAGAGCAGCCCGTTGATCAGCTGGAGGTCGGAGGTGGCGCGGCCGACCACCTGCCCGGTGTCCAGCCGGTCCTGCCGGTGGCCGTCCAGTCGGCCGAGCGAGCGGAAGAGGTCGCTGCGCATGTCGTGCTGGACGTCCAGGGCCAGCTGCCCGCCGTAGTAGCGGCGCACCTGTGTGCAGCCGAACACCACGGCGGCGGCCAGCAGCAGGACGCCCGCCCACGGTGCCAGCGAGCGGGTGTGCGAGGTGATGACGTCGTCGATGATCAGCTTGGTGACCAGCGGCACCAGGGCGGTGACGGCCATGCCGACGAGCGAGGCGCCGAAGGCCAGCAGCACGCTGCGCCGCGACCGCCAGCAGTAGCCGAGCAGCCGTCGGAGCCAACCCTGCCCCTCGGCGCCCTCGGCGTCCTCCGCGCCGGCGGGGCGGTCGGGACCGCCCGGTCCTTCGTCCGGGCCGGGGGCCGGGTTCGGCCCGGCGTTCCCGGTGCCGTTCGACGTGCTCGTGTCGCCCCGTGCGCCGCCGGTCGTGCCGGCCGCGCCCCGGGAGCCGGTTCGGGTGCCGCTCGGGGAAAGCTCCACCGTAGATCCGTGAGTCTCAGGCATATTTAGGGATGCTAACCATTTCGTCGGGTGGCCGCCATGGATTTCAGGCCGGGGCGAGCCGGGATTCCCGGCCCGGCGGAGGAACCAACAGCCCGCAACCTGCGGTGATTCCCGCGTCGGCCCGCCCTCCGCGCCCTCTACCAGGGTCGCCGACCGCGCGCGGAATGCCCACCTCCCGCCGACGCAGCGGGCGCACCGCCATTGGTCCTAGGGCTGTCGGCCGACCCCGACGGCACGAGTCGGAGCTCAGTCCTGCGGCACGACGGTGTCGGCGACGGGGGCGGCGGCGGTGGCGGTGGTCGTGGCAACGTCGGCGGGCGCGTCCGCCGCCGCGGGCGCGACGGCGGCGGAATCGGCACTCTCGTGGCCGCCGGTGGCCACGACGGCGCCCGCGGCGACCGCTCCGGCGGCGGCCGCGAAGGCGCCGTGCGCGAGGCTGTGCAGCAGCGCGGCCATCGCGTCGCGCTGGAGTCCGGCCCGCTCGTCCTGGGCGGGGCTCGGGCCGAGGCTGTGCGGGGTCGAGTTGATCAGCCCGAAGACGGCGTGCACGGCCGCGCGGGCGACCGGCTCCGCCGCCGGGGCCGCGAGCGACGGGTAGGCCTGGCGGACCACGTCCACCCAGAGCTCCACGTAGCCGCGCTGGAGCCGGCGGACCGTCCGGCGGTCCTCCGTCCGGAGGTTCAGCAGCTCCCGGTCGTGCAGGGTGATCAGGTCGCGGTCGTCGAGCGCGAAGTCCACGTGCCTGCCGATCAGCGCGTCCAGTGCCGCGGCCGGACCGTCACTGCCACCCGCTCGGCGGCGCCCTTCCTCAAGGAGTCGCTCGCTGATGCCGATCAGCAGGTCGGCGAGCATCGCGTCCTTGCCCGCGAAGTGCCGGTAGAGCCCGGGGCCGCTGATGCCGACGGCCTTGCCGATCTCGTCCACCCCGACACCGAGGAAGCCGCGGGCGGCGAACAGCCTCGCGGCCTCCTTCCGGATCTGGTCGCGGCGCGGGAGCCCTGAGGCGGATGGGGCGTTCGACATGAGGCCCATCGTAGACAGTGGGGTTATCGGTCGTTAACCTGGGCGACAGAAGTTAACGTTCATTAACGTGTGGGGGCCGCAGGCTCACCAGGCTCTGCCGGCCCACCTGCCACCGAGGGCAAGGGAGCTCTTGGAATGGTCATCTCCACCGCCGGAGCACCTGCCGGCGTCAACGGCAGCTCCGCGACCGGCACCCCGGCGACCGGCGCAGCCTTCGGGTCCGTCGCCCCTGGTGGCGCCGCACCGGCACCACGGCTGGACACCGCCGCCGACCCCGGGTCGGAGGCCTACCGGACCAACACCGCCGCCCACCGGGCGCTGGTCGCCGAGCTCCGCGAGAAGCTCGGTGCCGCCTCGCTCGGCGGAGGCGCCAAGGCCAGGGCCCGGCACACCTCGCGCGGCAAGCTGCTCCCCCGCGACCGTGTGGACACCTTGCTCGACCCGGCCTCCCCCTTCCTCGAACTGGCCCCGCTGGCGGCCGACGGGATGTACGACGGCGCCGCACCGGCCGCCGGGGTGATCGCGGGCATCGGCCGGGTCGCCGGACGGGAGGTCGTCGTGGTCGCCAACGACGCCACCGTCAAGGGCGGCACCTACTACCCGATGACGGTCAAGAAGCACCTGCGCGCGCAGGAGGTCGCGCTGGAGAACCGGCTCCCCTGCATCTATCTGGTCGACTCCGGCGGTGCCTTCCTCCCGATGCAGGACGAGGTCTTCCCGGACCGCGACCACTTCGGCCGGATCTTCTACAACCAGGCCCGCCTCTCGGCGGCCGGGATCCCGCAGATCGCCGCCGTGCTCGGCTCGTGCACGGCGGGCGGCGCGTACGTCCCGGCGATGAGCGACCAGGCCGTCATCGTCCGCAACCAGGGCACGATCTTCCTCGGCGGGCCGCCGCTGGTGAAGGCCGCGACCGGCGAGGTGGTGACCGCCGAGGAGCTGGGCGGCGGCGACCTGCACTCCCGGACCTCCGGCGTCACGGACCACCTCGCCGAGGACGACGCCCACGCCCTCTCGATCGTCCGCACCATCGTCGCGGGACTCGGGCCGCGCGCGGCCCGGCCGTGGCCGCTCGCCCCGGCCGAACCGCCGGCCGTCGACCCGGCCGGCCTGTACGGGGCCGTGCCGGTCGACCCGCGCACGCCCTACGACGTGCGCGAGGTGATCGCGCGGCTCGTCGACGGCAGCCGGTTCGCCGAGTTCAAGGCCGAGTACGGCGCGACCCTGGTGACCGGCTTCGCCCGGATCCACGGCCACCCGGTCGGCATCGTCGCCAACAACGGCGTGCTGTTCGCCGAGTCCGCCCTCAAGGGCGCCCACTTCATCGAGCTGTGCGACCAGCGGGGCATCCCCCTCCTCTTCCTGCAGAACATCACCGGGTTCATGGTCGGCCGGCAGTACGAGGCGGGCGGCATCGCCAAGCACGGCGCCAAGATGGTCAACGCCGTCGCCTGCACCCGCGTCCCGAAGCTGACGGTGGTGATCGGCGGCTCGTACGGAGCCGGCAACTACTCGATGTGCGGCCGGGCGTACTCACCCCGCTTCCTGTGGATGTGGCCGGGCGCCAAGATCTCCGTGATGGGCGGCGAGCAGGCCGCTTCGGTGCTGGCCACCGTCCGCCGTGACCAGCTGGAGGCGCACGGCGAGGAGTGGCCGGCCGAGGCGGAGGACGAGTTCAAGCGCCCCGTCCGCGAGCAGTACGACCGCCAGGGCAACGCCTACTACGCCACCGCCCGGCTCTGGGACGACGGAGTGATCGACCCGATGGACACCCGGACCGTCCTCGGCCTGGCCCTGACGGCCTGCGCCAACGCCCCGCTGCCGCCGCCCGGCCCGTTCGGCGTCTTCCGCATGTAGGTCGTCCGCCGAAGGCCCTCCACCGGCGGGCCTTCGGCAGGCGGCCCCGTGCGCGGACGCGCGGGCCGTAGACCCGCCGGACGCCCCCGTCCGACGGCCGACGGCGCCGCAGCGCCGCCACCGCGGTCCGACCGCCGCTCCCGCTCGACCACCTCCTCACGTACGGCTCCCCCTCGACCCGGAGGAACGCCTCCCATGTTCGACACAGTTCTGGTCGCCAACCGCGGTGAGATCGCCGTCCGGGTGATCCGCACCCTGCGGCGTCTCGGCGTGCGCTCGGTCGCCGTGTTCAGCGACGCCGACGCGGACGCCCCGCACGTCCGCGAGGCCGACGTCGCGGTCCGGCTCGGCCCTGCCGACCGCAGCGACAGCTCGGCCGCCGAAACCTACCTGCGGACCGACCAGATCCTCGCCGCCGCCCGCCGGACCGGCGCCCAGGCCGTCCACCCCGGCTACGGCTTCCTCGCCGAGAACGCCTCCTTCGCCCGCGCCTGCGCAGAAGCGGGCCTCGTCTTCATCGGTCCTCCTCCCGCCGCGGTCGAGCTGATGGGTGACAAGATCAACGCCAAGGAGGCCGTACGGGCCGCCGGCGTGCCGGTGGTGCCCGGCAGCCGTGCCACCGCGCCCAGCGACGACGCACTCGTCGCGGCCGCCGACGAGATCGGCTACCCGGTCCTGCTGAAGCCGTCCGCCGGTGGCGGCGGCAAGGGCATGCGGCTGGTCCGCGACCCGGCCGACCTGCCCTCCGAGATCGCCGCCGCCCGGCGCGTCGCCCGCACCGCCTTCGGCGACGACACCCTGCTGCTGGAGCGCTGGATCGACCGGCCGCGCCACATCGAGGTCCAGGTGCTCGCCGACGCCCACGGCACCACCGTCCACCTCGGCGAACGCGAGTGCAGCCTTCAGCGCCGCCACCAGAAGCTGATCGAAGAGGCTCCCTCCGTCCTGCTCAATGCCGAGACCCGCGCCGCGATGGGCGCCGCCGCCGTCCGGGCCGCCGAGTCCTGCGGCTACACCGGCGCCGGCACCGTGGAGTTCATCGTCCCCGGCGTCGACCCGGACTCCCCCACCCCCACCGAGGGGGTGCGGGACTTCTTCTTCATGGAGATGAACACCCGCCTCCAGGTGGAACACCCCGTCACCGAGCTGGCCGTCTCCGTGGGCGGCTCGCGCTCCCGGGGTTCGTCTGCGTCAGGTTCGACCGCGGGTGATCCGGACACGGACGGTCGGGACGCCGACGATCCGGCCGTCGCCGACCCGGGAGCGGACCGGCCCCGGCGGCTCGACCTGGTCGAGTGGCAGCTGCGGATCGCCGCGGACGAACACCTCGCCTTCACCCAGTCCGACATCTCCTTCCTGGGCCACGCCATCGAGGCCCGGATCTGCGCCGAGGACCCGGAACGGGACTTCCTGCCCACCGGCGGACGCATCCTGCTCCTCGACGAACCACGGGGCGAAGGCATCCGGGTGGACTCCGGGGTCGCCCCGGGGACCGTCATCACCAGCTCCTACGACCCCATGCTCGCCAAGGTCATCGCCTACGGACCCGACCGGCCGACCGCGCTGCGACGCCTCCGCGCCGCGCTGGCCGACACCCGGATCCTCGGCGTCACCACCAACACCGGCTTCCTGCGGCGACTGCTCGCCCACCCCGAGGTCGCCGCCGGACGGCTCGACACCGGCCTGGTGGAGCAGACCGCGCAGCAGCAGCCCGGGCTGCTCGCCTCGCCCTACTCCCCGGCCGCCGCGCCCGCACCGGACACCGAAGCCCCGGAGGCCGCGGCACCCGACGCGCTGCCGCCCGGGTCACCGACACCCGCCCACCTCCTCTACTACGCCGCCGCGCTCGCACGGCACCTGGACCTGGCCCCCGCCGCCGACCACGACGGCTGGACCGACCCCTTCTCCCTTCCCTCCGGCTGGCGCCTGGGCGGCGCCCCCGCCTGGACCACCCACCGACTCCGTACCCCCGGCCAGGACCCGGTGTCGGTGCGCATCCGTTCGATCACTGCGGGCAACGTATCCGAGGCCACCGACAATCCGCCCGGCGTCGCCCCCGAGGTGGAGATCCGGCTCGACGCCGGGCCGGTCCACCGCGCCCGGGCCACCCGGGCCGGCGACCGGCTCCGCCTCACCGTGGACGGCCTGCGGACGACCTTCGCGCTGGCCGCCGACCGGGCCCCCGGCACCGCGGCCGGTCCGGTGACGTGGCTCGGGATCGACGGCGACGCCTGGCCGGTGCACGGCCACGACGCCGTCGGCGGGAACGCCGCCGCCGGCGCGGCCCACCACGGCGCCCTGACCGCACCGATGCCCGGCACCGTCACGGTCGTGAAGACCACGGCCGGCGAGACCGTCCGCAAGGGCCAGCCCCTGCTCGTCCTGGAGGCCATGAAGATGGAACACGTGATCGCCGCCCCGCACGACGGGACGGTGAGCGAGCTGCGGGCCACCGCGGGCGCCACCGTCGCGATGGAGGAACTGCTGGTCGTGGTCACCCCCGCCGAGGCCGCACCTGCCCCCGCCGAGGGCGCCGGAGCCGAGGTGCGGCCGTGACCGCCGCCACCCCCGCGCGCGAGCCCGACGCGCTCGACCTGGGCCTGCCGGCCCAGGTCCCGGCGCCCGGCCTGCCCGCGGAGGTCCGGATCCACGAGGTCGGACCGCGAGACGGGCTGCAGAACGAGAGCGCCCTCGTCCCGGTCGAGGTCAAGGCCGAGTTCATCGCCCGGCTCGCCGACGCCGGCCTGCGGACCGTCGAGGCCACCAGCTTCGTGCACCCGAAATGGGTACCCCAGCTCGCCGACGCCGAGGAGCTGATGCCCCGGCTCGCCGGTCTGCCGAGCGGGCGCCCCGGGCTGCGCCTGCCGGTCCTGGTGCCCAACGAGCGCGGGCTGGACCGTGCGCTGGCCCACCACGCCGAGGACGTCGCGGTCTTCGCCAGCGCCACCGAGACGTTCGCCCGACGCAACCTCAACCGGTCGGCGGACGAGGCGATGGAGATGTTCCGGCCCGTGGTGGAGCGCGCCACGGCCGCCGGGGTCCGGGTCCGCGGCTACCTGTCGATGTGCTTCGGCGACCCCTGGGAGGGCCCGGTCCCGCCCGCCCAGGTGATCGGTTTCGGGGTGCGGCTGCTGGAGATGGGCTGCACCGAGCTGAGCCTCGGCGACACCATCGGCGTGGCCACCCCGGGCCAGGTCACCGCTCTGCTGGACGGGTTCGCCGAGGCAGGGGTGCCGACGGGACGGCTCGCGGTGCACTTCCACGACACCTACGGCCAGGCGCTCAGCAACACGCTGGCCGCGCTGCGCTCCGGGATCACGGTGGTCGACGCCTCGGCGGGCGGCCTGGGCGGCTGCCCGTACGCCAAGAGCGCCACCGGGAACCTGGCCACCGAGGACCTGGTGTGGATGCTGCACGGACTCGGCATCCGCACCGGTGTCGACCTCCGCGCCCTGGTCGCCACCAGCGGCTGGATGGCGAGACGGCTCGGTCGCCCGAGCCCGTCCCGGACGGTCCGGGCCCTGCTGGGCCCCGGCGCCGGACAGGACTGACGTCGGCGGGGGTCCCCGGACGCCCATCCGCTCGTCCGGGCCCCGCCCTTCCCCCCTCATCACACCGCGCGTCCGCCACACCATCGAACGGACGGCGGTCGTCCCGATCAAGCCCGCGCCCACCCGGCGGGGCCTCAGGAGGATCACCATGCTCGACCACCGGTTGAACACCGAGCACGAGGAACTGCGGCGCACCGTGGCCGAATTCGCCCAGGACGTGGTCGCCCCGAAGATCGGCGAGTACTACGAGCAGGGCGAGTTCCCCTACGAGATCGTCCGGGAGATGGGACGGATGGGCCTGTTCGGCCTGCCCTTCCCCGAGGAGTACGGCGGCATGGGCGGCGACTACTTCGCGCTCTGCCTGACGCTGGAGGAGCTCGCCCGGGTCGACTCCTCGGTCGCCATCACCCTGGAGGCGGCGGTCTCGCTCGGAGCGATGCCGATCTACCGCTTCGGGACGGAGGAGCAGAAGCGCGAGTGGCTGCCCCGCCTGACCTCCGGCGAGTTGCTCGGCGCGTTCGGACTGACCGAGCCCGAGGGCGGTTCCGACGCGGGCGCCACCCGCACCACCGCCCGGTACGACGAGGCCACCGACGAGTGGGTGATCAACGGCACCAAGTGCTTCATCACCAACTCCGGCACCGACATCACCGGTCTGGTCACCGTCACCGCGCTCACCGAACCGCTCGCTCGTTCGAGTGAAGGGGGCGAATTCTCCTCGCCACGGCGCGAGATCTCCTCCATCATCGTGCCCAGCGGCACCCCCGGGTTCCAGGTGTCGAAGAAGTACTCGAAGGTCGGATGGAACGCATCCGACACCCGCGAACTGTCCTTTACCGACTGCCGCGTCCCCGCGGCCAACCTGCTGGGTGAGCGCGGCCGCGGCTACGCCCAGTTCCTGCGGATCCTCGACGAGGGCCGCATCGCGATCGCCGCCCTGGCCACCGGCCTGGCCCAGGGCTGCGTCGACCAGTCCGTCTCCTACGCCGGTACGCGCCGGGCCTTCGGCCGGACGATCGGCACCAACCAGGCGATCCAGTTCAAGCTCGCCGACATGGAGCTGCGCGCCCACACCTCCCGCCTCGCCTGGCGGGACGCCGCGTCCCGGCTGCTGCACTCGGAACCGTTCAAGAAGGAGGCCGCGATCGCCAAGCTGTACTCGTCGGAGGCCGCCGTCGACAACGCCCGCGAGGCGACCCAGATCCACGGCGGGTACGGCTTCATGAACGAGTTCCCGGTCGCCCGCTTCTGGCGCGACTGCAAGATCCTTGAAATCGGCGAGGGCACCTCGGAGGTCCAGCGCATGCTCATCGCCCGCGAGCTCGGCGTCTCCTGAGAGAGCTCCCGCAAGCCCTGTCCGCACACGACGACACGTCCCCGTCCGTCGATCCTCCCGCTCCGTCCGCCGCGCACCGGCCGGCCGGTGGGCGGGGCCGGAGGGTCACGGGAGGGGCGGCCCGACCGCACCACGGTCACCGACGTCGATCTGCTCGTACCGGGTGAGCGCGAGTTCGAACGCCGCCGGTTCGACCTTCACCGTGCCGTCGAACGGGCCGCTGAGCTGGAACACCAGACCGACCGCGAACGCCACCGCGGCGCCCATGAACCCCATCAGCACCAGATTGCGCCCGCCGGCGGTCAGCCCGATCAGCGGCGGCACGGCCAGCACGACCACCGCTCCCACCACCAGACCCCACAACTCCAGTGTCGGCGCCCGCGAGCCGACGTCGGCCAGCCGGGCCGTCCGCCGTGCGTAGGCATCCTCCAGCCCTCTCAACGTGTCCGCCTTGGCACCGAGTTCGACCGGGTCCTCGGTCCGTACCGCGTCCGCCGCGATCCGGACCCGGTCGATCGACACCCACGCCTCGGCACTGCCGTGCCCCTGCCCCAGCTGCACCCACTCCTCGTCGATCACCTGCCGGGTGTACGCCCGCAGCCGCTGCCGCACCACCGGACGGTCCGGTCCCGGCAGCAGCCGCGCGGACCAGTACACCTCGGTGAGCGCGCGGGACTCCTCGTAGGTGTGCCGACGCGCGTCGCTGAGCTCCTGCCAGGCACCGGCGACAGCGAAGCCCGTGAAGAGGGCGAAGAACCCGAGCACGGCCGCACTCACGAAGCCGACCGCGGACGAGTTCCCCTCGTCGTCCGGGGAGGAGCGAACCCGCCCGATACCGAGACCGATCACTACGGCGAGAGCCGCACCGGCCAGCACCGCGACGACGTTGACCCACATCTACGGGATCTCCCTCAGAGGTTCATGATCCACTACGGCCTCCGGGGCCACCACCGGGGCGCTTGCGCACCATCGTGGCGGCGGCCAGGACCACAAGGACCGGAAGCATGATCGCCATCAGCAGCATCAGCACTTCGCCGGTGCCCCATCCGTTCTCCCAGTCGAACGGCGAGCCTTCCGGCCCCTGGGCGGCCGCAGCCACTCCTCCACCCGAATTGCCGGAACCCACGCCCGTGTCGCCCGCGCCGGGGTTCCGGGCGTCGGCGCCCGCGCCACCCGCCCCACCATTCGCGGCACCACCCGGGGCACCCGCCGCGCCGCTCCCGGCCGCGCCTGCCGCCCCGGCCGCCGCCGGGGCGGGCACGGCCTGGAAGGGGCTCGCCGGAAGTCCGAAGAGCGCGGTACCCGGACGGAAGGGCACTGCCGACCCGGTTGCCGCCGCCACGGCAGCGGAAGCGGCAGCAGCAGCGGCGGCCTGGGCAGCGGCACTCTGGCCGGCGGCAGCGGCAGCCGCTGCGGCTGCCGCCCCCGCGATGGCTGCCGCGTTGGCGGGCGCGGCTGCCCCGGGGGCCGCAGCCGCGGCTGCTGCTGCCGCGGCTGCTGCCGCGGCGTTCGGAGCGGCAGCCGAACCGGCCGGCGGCGCGGCCGGGTTGGGCGGCGGAGCGTTCGCGGCGGCAGCGGCTGCCGCCGCGGCACCGGCCGCCGGGGGCGCGACCGCCGGGTTGACCGCCCCGGGGGCCGCTGCCCCGGCCACCGCTCCACCGGGAACGGCTGGAGCACCTGGAGCAGCGGGAGCGCCGGCGGTACCCGGCGGCGCCGGATTGCCGGCCGTGCCGGGCGGGGCTGCCGCCCCGGGCTGGGCGGGCGCACCCGGTTGGGCGGCCGGAGCCGGGCCCTCGCCCTCGTATTCCCCCGGCGCCTCCGCCGCGAGCGGGCGGGGAGCCAGCGGGCGCCCGTCCTGGCCGACCGCCCCGTCCGCTGCCAGGCCCTCGGCCCGGGCCACGGCGGAGTGCCTGCCGGGCCGGGCCTCGCCCGAGGCGGTGCAGTCCAACGGCCGGCCCGGCTCCAGCAGACCGGCCGCGGACTGGCCGAGACAGCTGACCTGCCCCACCCCGGGGAGGAGGTCCACCACGCTGACCGCGCTGACCGGCGAGTCCCCGACCGCGTCCACCCGGTACCTCAGCAGGACGTCTCCGCCCACCCGCGCCACGGTGACGCGACGCCCGGAGAGCCGCTCGGGAGAGGAGGCCGGACCAGCCGGCGGGAGGGCTCCGTCGGCCACCGCCTCCCGGTCCCCGGGCGGCACGACGGAACGGGCGACGGAACGGGCGGCGGAACGGGTCACCACACCCGAGCCCGCCGGAACGCCGACCCGGGCCAGCGTCAGCCCGGCGACCAGTCCGAGATAGCCGGCCTCCGCGGTCACGACGGCCTTGGGGAGGCCCTTCGGAGCGTCCGCCTCGACGCGGACGACGGCCCGCTGTTGACCGCTCTGCGCCGGCAGGGTGGCCGAGCACTCGACGACACCGAGGGCGGGAAGCACGAACGGCTGCTGCCCGCCGCAGACCACCGCGGCCCCGGAGACCTGGGCGTCCTTCAGGACCGAGACGGTCAGCGGGTACTCCGCCTGGTTCGCCAGCCGGTAGACCCGGAGCAGCTGTTCGCCGGACCGGACCCGGACCCCGGTGCCGGTGGCCCCGTTGGTGCGGACCTCCAGCCGCACCGCGCCACGGGCTTCTCCGCCCGCCGGGCTGAGCGCCGACGCCCCGGGGGCGCCGGCGAGGAGCGCGAGCGGCAGGAGTGCCGGCACAGCGGCCGACAGGACGAGGAGGGCGGTGACACGGCGGGGAGCACGACGGAGAGGACGTCCGGGCGGCCCGGAATCGGGCGGAGTGGGCCGATTGATCACCTTGTCATTCTTCGCACCGCGCTTCCCGGCCGGGCGGGAGCGCGGTACCGACCCACCGGCAGGGGTGACACGTTCGGCCCAGCGGCAGGCCCGCCACGCCGTAGCCGGCGAATCGTCAGGGGATCACGATCACCGGACGGTTGGCCCGGCGGGCGAGGCGACCCGACACGGATCCGAAAATCTTGCCGAGCAGGCCGTGCGTACTGCCGACCACGATGGCGTCGGCGGCGTACTCACGGCCGACCTCCTCGATCTCGTGGCAGATGTCGCCGCCCCGTTCGACCAGGACCCAGGGGACGCCGGCGAGGAAGTCCGCGCAGGCGAGCTCCAGGCCGAGCACCTCGGTCCGGTGGTCGGGGAGGTCGACGAAGACCGGCGGTTCACAGCCCGCCCAGACGGTGGCCGGCAGGCGGTTGGCCACGTGCACGATCACCAGTCCGCACTGGGAGCGGCGGGCCATGCCCACCGCGTAGGCGAGGGCGCGCTCGCTCGACAGCGAACCGTCGAAACCCACCACCACACCGTGACGGAAGGCGGGGTCGCAGGAACGCGAGGACGCCGGCCGGACCGCCGGTTCTCCGACGGCGCGGGTGGGGCCGGAGGCGCTCGGCCGGTCGGCGCCCGGACCGGGGCGGCCCGTCACCGGGGGCTCCGCGCGGTCGTCGCGGTGCTCGTCCCGCCGGTGGCGGGAACCCGAGCCGGGTCGGCCTCGGCGCACGATGTTGCGGAGGGGCCGGGTGAGGCCACTGCTCCGGACGTCCGCATCCGGCTCCACCGGTCGGAAGGACTCAGAACCAGCCATGGCACAAGGCTCTTCGAAGGGGATGGGCTGACAGGAGAGGACATCGCTGCCCGAGCAGCAGGCCCGCCCAGGGGACGACGTCGGTCTGCGCCGCGCACCACCGTTGGTGACCTGTTCCTTTCAGAGTACGACGGGCCGGGGACTCGGCCCAGCCACAAGACCTCGGGGCGACACTGTTCCCGCGAACGGGGGATGTAACCCCCGTCGGCCGTACGCCCCCGGGCACGCTGACGCGCCCCTCCGGCGACAGAGGTTCCCTGGAGCTTGACGGAGCGGGCCGGGCGGCGCAACAGGCCACCGGGACACCGTGACCGGACTGTCATGGATCGATGACGATCCGTTGCCGCCCGATCACCGCGCGGCGGGCCCGCGGCGGGTCGTCCGGGGCCCGTAGGGCGAGCCCCACCTGACGCAGCCGCCCCGGGAGTGTGGCACCGAGCCCCCGTTTCGGCCATTTCGCACGGGTTCGCGACGCCGTCTGGCATTTGCCAGGTGCATAGGCACGGCCGCTGGCACCATGCTCGGCATGCCCCTGCTCCTGCTCGACCTCGACAACACGCTGCTCCCCAGGGACGCCGCTTTCCGGGCCTGGGCTCAGGAATTCCTGACCGAACGAGGGCTGCCGCCCGGCGACGTCGACTGGCTCTCCACCATCGACGGCGGCGGCTACGTACCGCGCAGCACCGTACTGTCCGCCGCCCGCCGCCGCTACGGACTGGACGAGTCACTCGACCGCCTTCTCGCCCACTACCGGCGCGGCATCAACTCCCACATCCACTGCCCGTCCCGCAACATCGACGCGCTGCGGGCGGCGCGGGCCGCCGGGTGGACGCTCGGGATCGTCAGCAACGGCGGCACGGGGCCGCAGCTGGAGAAGATCCGCCGGACCGGACTCGGTCCGCTGGTCGACGGCTGGGTGATCTCCGAGGAGGCGGACTGCCTCAAACCGGACCCGCTGATCTTCGAGATCGCCGCGCAGCGGTGCGGCATCGCACCGATCGGCGACTGGGCCAGCCACACCTGGATGATCGGGGACCACGCCCCCGCCGACATCGCCGGGGCCGAGCTGGCCGGCCTGCACAGCGTCTGGCTGCACCACGGCCGTCCGTGGGCCGAGCCCGGCTACCGGCCCACGCTGAAGGCGGCCGGGCTGCCGGAGGCCGTCGGGCAGGTGCTGTCGGCCCGCGTCGCTCCGTCACCCCGGCCGGGGATCCGGGCGGGCGGACCGCTCGGGCGGCGGGCCGGCGACTCCGAGGGCGTCCCCCGTTCCCGGGATCGGGGAATCCCCGGTGCCAGGGCTCTCGCCCTGGCACCGACCGGGACGGTCACGGCATCCGTCGGCGCCGCGGTCCCGATCGGGACCGTCACCGCAGCCGGAATCGGCATCACGGCCGGCGGCACCCCGGCGGCCGGGACCGTCGTCACGACCGGAAGCGTGACCGCGACCGGGGTCGCCGTGGTGCCGATCGGCCCGAGGTCCCCGGGGCCGGGCATCAGGGCGCAGACCGGCGTGCGGTCAGGCGCACAGTTCTCGCCGTCCGCCCTGGACGACGGGCATGCGCCTGTTGCCGCGAACGCCACGAGCTGTGCCACCCCGCATCCGGGGGCAGGGTCCGTTGTCCGAAACCGACCCGGCGGGTTTGCCGCCGACAGCGCGGAGCACTCCGCGTCTGCGGGCACCGCCGACGTGGTGGAACCGCCGGTCGGGCTCCCGTCGACGACGGGCGGGCCGCCCGCCCGGACGAGGTTCGCGGCGCCGCCGGCCCGCAGGGTTCCGCGTCCGGGCACCGCCGCCTCCCCGCGAACCGCCGGAGCCCCGGCGGCCCCGGCGCACCGCGCCGCCCGGACCGGATAGAGGGCGACTCGCGCCGTGGTCGCCGGGCGAAGCACCGGAGCGTCGTCGCCCGAGACGCACCCGGGCGCCCGGGTGGGTCCGGGCGGCACAGGCCGCGCCGCCGGGCGGCTACGCCGGGAGCCTGCTCAGCGCGTCCACCAGCGGGTGCGGGCCAGTTCGGTGAAGCCGAGCCGGCGGTAGAGCGGCTCGCCGAGTTCGGTGGCCACCAGAGTGGCCGGACGGTCGGGGTGTGCGGCGGCCGGCGCCGTCCGCAGCACCGCCCGGGCCACTCCGCGTGAGCGCTGGGCAGGCAAGGTGGCGACCCAGTAGACGCCGGTGGCGTGGCCGTCGTCGTAGGTCAGGCAGGCACCGGCGGTCACGCCGTCGACCCGGCCGAGCCAGGCCCGGCAGCCGGGTTCGCCCAGGAGCCGCACCGGCAGCTGGGCGCCCTCGGTCCAGGGCTGCCGGGGCAGGATCGGGAAGCCGTCGACGATCGCGCGCTCGGCTTCGGCGAGGGCGTCCGCCCCCAGGACCTCACCCACCGTCAGCACCTCTGCGGCAAACACTCCCGAGCCCGAGCCCGAGCCAGTCGCCGGCCGTTCCGGCCGTTCCGGCGGCAGCGGACCGGGCTCGCGCACCATCACCGCCATCCGCCGGCCGTGGCCGCAGCCCTGGCGGGTCAGGTCCAGCCCGCCGCACGGGTCCTCCACGGTGAGCCGTACGGTGTGCCAGGCGGCGAACAGGTCCGTCAGTTCCGCTTCCGGCGCTCCCGGTTCGCCGATGGGGCGGGCGACCACCACGCGGTGGGCGTCGTCCGGGGTGCGGGCGCAGCGGACCGCGGTGAAGCCGGGGCGCGTGAGGTACTGCCAGCCGTGCGCACGCGCCTGGGCCAGCCAGAGTGCGGCGGCGTTGTCGTTGGCCTGTTCGAGCCGGCCGAGGATCTCCACTCCAGGACGGTAGCCTTGACGGCCCGTCCGCGCTGTCCGGCCCCGGCCCTGGCCGGATGAAGCCAGGGAGGCGCACACATATCGGCCGTGCGCCCTCGCGTGCACCGCCGATTTTCGGTCAATCTCGCGCGACTCCCCCGCCCTTGGGCAAATCCGCAGCCCAGACGCGCCGGCCGGGTGCGCCGAAGCCGGACGTCCCAGGACCCGTCCCGCGACAACCAGCCACCGTTGCACCGGCCCCCTTCCCAGAAGGGTCGACGGGTGCCACGCTTCGTGATCGAATGCATCACGCCAAATTGCCATGTCGACATAGCGTCGGATGGTGAACTTGTCACAACGGCAATGGTCCACCCGATAGATTCGATCTTGGCCAGCAGTGCCGCACCACCACACCACACCACCGAGGGGGCTTGAGCGCCTTGAGCAGGGTGAGCAGGAGCGACGCGGGTCCTGACAGCGGCCAGACCGCGGCCGGCATCGCGGGTCGTTCCGCGAGAGGCACCGGCAACAAGGCCCCCGCCGTCAACACCCGCACCTCCGGCACAGCCTCGTACCCCTCCTATTCCGCTGCGGCCACACCCGCCCCGGGAACCACTTCCGCACCAGCCGCCCCCGGCGGCCCCGGTGCCTCCGGCTCCCCGGGCACCCCACCCTTCCCGGCCTCCCCGGAGCACGGCGGACGCACCGTCAGCCGATCCGGAGTCAGCCACGGGACCGGGTACGGCATCGGCTCGGACGGCCGGCACGGGCAGTCGGTTACCGGCCAACCTGGCGGCCACCCCGGCGGCGGTCACCCGGGCGGCCACCCGGGCGGACAGGAGAGCGGATTCACGACCTTCGCCGCCGCTCCGACCGGCGCGCTCTCCGGCCCGGCCCTGGCCGGCGCCGGAACGTCCGGCGGGATCCCGCCGGGATCGCTCGGGCTCGGGGTGTCCGGCCACGGCGCGGGCGGACACGGCGCGGGCGGACACGGCGGACCGGGCTCCGGCCTCAACGGATCCTCGACTCCGGTGATGGCGGTCTCGCCGCGCAAGCTCTCCGGCCGGCGCAGGCGCGAGACCGTCGCCGTGCTGATCTTCGGCGGCGCACCGATCTTCGAGAGCTCGATCCCGCTCTCCGTCTTCGGTGTCGACCGCCAGGACGCCGGGGTGCCGCGCTACCGCCTCCTGGTCTGCGCCGGCGAGGAGGGGCCGCTCGCCACCACCGGCGGCCTCACCCTCTCCGCCCCCTACGGGCTGGAGGCACTCGCCCGCGCCGGGACGATCGTCGTACCGGCCTGGCGCTCGATCTCGCAGCCGCCGCCGGTCGAGGCGATCACGGCGCTCCGCAAGGCGCACCACGAGGGCGCCCGGATCATCGGCCTCTGCACCGGCGCGTTCGTGCTCGCCGCCGCCGGTCTGCTGGACGGCCGCCCGGCGACCACCCACTGGATGTACGCCCCGACCCTGGCCAAGCGCTACCCGCGGGTCCACGTCGACCCGCGCGAGCTCTTCGTGGACGACGGCGACGTGCTGACCTCGGCGGGCACCGCCGCCGGGATCGACCTCTGCCTGCACGTGGTCCGCAGCGACCACGGCGCCGAGGCGGCCAACGCGCTCGCCCGGCGGCTGGTGGTGCCGAGCCGTCGCAGCGGTGGCGGACAGGCCCAGTACATCGACCAGTCTTTACCTGAGGAGATCGGCAACGACCCGCTTGCCGAGGTGGTCACCTGGGCGCTGGAGAACCTCAACCAGCAGTTCGACGTCGAGGTGCTGGCGGCTCGCGCCTACATGAGCCGACGGACCTTCGACCGGCGCTTCCGCACGCTCACCGGCAGCGCGCCGTTGCAGTGGCTGATCACCCAGCGGGTGCTCCAGGCCCAGCGGCTGCTGGAGACCTCGGAGCTGTCGGTGGACGACGTCGCGCGCCGCTGCGGCTTCCGGTCGCCGGTGGCGCTGCGCGGGCACTTCCGGCGCCAGCTCGGGGTCTCGCCGGCCGCCTACCGGACCAGCTACCGGGCCCGTCGGCCGGGCAGCGTCTCGGCCGCCCAGGCCGCGGCGCAGGGCAACGACCTCCGGATGACCGGGGCCGTGCCGCAGCCCGCCACGGCCGCCGCCCCGGCGGGCGGGACGGTCCCGGGTCAGCACGGTGCGCACGGGCAGGCGTCGGTGCCGGGCTTCCCGGGCGGCGCCGCGACGCACCCGGGGCAGCACGGGCAGCCGTCCGGCCAGGGCGTCCACGCCCGGGCCGGGCAGCCGTACCCGCACCAGCCGGCGGGGCACCAGCAGCACCCCGGCCAGCCCGGAACCGGACGCGGCCCGGCACGGCCGCCGATGGTCCCGGCGCAGCCCGGTCCGAACGCGGGCCGGCCGCCCCGGACGGCGGAGCACGCCGCGGCCGAGGACGGGCACCCGCAACCGGGCGCCCGCGGCCAGGGGCAGGGGCACCGGACCGCGGCCGACCGGCCGCAGGACGAGTCCCCGGCGGCCGGACGCGGTCACGGCGCGGCCGGAGGCCGGCTGCCGGCGCCCGCACCGGCCGGGACCCCCGAGGCGCGGGCCCGGCAGGCCCGGGCCGGTCAGGTCCGCCCGCAGGGCGGCCGGGCCGCCGCGCCGGATGGTGTCCGGGAGCCCCGCGACGCCCGGGCCGCGCGGGACGGCCGTCCCACGCATCCGGCCCACCCCGGCCGGGAGAACCGTGAACCGGACGGTCACGCCCAGGAGGAACACGGCTCCGAGGCCTGCGCCCCGGCGCCCCGCTCGGCTCCATCGGTGCCCGTGGCGCGTGATCGCGCCGTAGGGTGAGTGGCGTGAATGACCGTTTGGTATGGATCGACTGTGAAATGACAGGCCTCGACCTCGACCGGGACGCCCTGGTCGAGGTCGCGGCGCTGGTGACCGACTCCGAGCTGAACATCCTCGGCGAGGGTGTCGACGTCATCATCCGCCCGCCGGCGGAGGCGGTGGCGCACATGCCCGAGGTGGTGCGGACCATGCACACCTCCTCCGGGCTGCTCGACGAGCTGGAGCACGGCGTGACGCTCGCCGAGGCGGAGGCGCTGGTCCTCGCGTACGTGCGCGAGCACGCGCCGGAGGCCGGCCGGACGCCGCTCTGCGGGAACTCGGTCGCGACCGACCGCGGCTTCCTGAGCCGGGACATGCCGGCCCTGGAGAGTCATCTGCACTACCGGATCGTGGACGTCTCCTCGATCAAGGAGCTGGCCCGCCGCTGGTACCCGAAGGCGTACTACAACAGTCCGCAGAAGGGCGGCAACCACCGGGCGCTCGCCGACATCCGGGAGAGCATCGACGAACTGCGGTACTACCGCGAGGCGGTGTTCGTCGCCCAGCCCGGCCCGGACACCGACACCGCGCGCGCGATCGCCGAGAAGTACCAGCCGCCGGCCGGCTGACCCGGGGACCCGGGAGGTGCCCGCTCCCTGCTGAAACCCTGGCGCGAGCACCCTCCCGGATCCTGTATTGTTCTTCCTGTCGGAACGGGAACGCGAAGAGCGGGACCGGGCCGGACAGATGGTGGGTGTAGCTCAGTTGGTAGAGCACCTGGTTGTGGTCCAGGTGGCCGCGGGTTCGAGTCCCGTCACTCACCCCAGAGCCTGAGGGGCCGGTTTCTTCAAGAGACCGGCCCCTCAGGCGTTTTCGCGTGCCCGGCCGCGGACCTCCCCGCCCTCACCGCCTCCGCCCACGTGGCCTCCGTCTCACCTTTTTCTCCCCCGGCGGAGCTGCCGCCGAAAGCTACCGGCTAGTAACGTTGCGGCCATGACCACACCTTCGATCGGCCAGCTGCTCGACTCCACCGTGCCGATGGCACGGACCCTCAAGCTGGAGTACCTGGAGACCACCCCCGAGCGTGCCGTGCTCCGGCTGCCCGACCAGCCCGAGTACCACAACCACGTCGGCGGGCCGCACGCCGGCGCGATGTTCACCCTCGCCGAATCGGCCAGCGGCTGCATCGTCCTGAGCGCCTTCGGCGACCAGCTCTCCCGCGCGGTGCCGCTCGCGGTGAGCGCCGAGATCTCGTACAGGAAGCTCGCCATGGGCGTCGTCACGGCCACCGCCGTACTCGGCCGGCCGGTCGCCGAGATCGTCGCCGAGCTGGACAAGGGCGAGCGGCCGGAGTTCCCGGTCACCGTCGAGATCACCCGTGCCGACGGTGCGGTGACCGGCGTGATGACCGTGATCTGGACGCTTCGCCCCAACTCCTGAGCCACCGGCGGACAACGGCCCGGGGTGCCGACCGGAGCGCGTCCGGCGGGCCTCGGGCGGTCGGGCGAGCCGGCAGTCGGGCGAGCGGTCGGGCCACCGCCCGATGACTGTCCGTGACGGTGGCCGTGGCGGCGGCCGTGACCTCATGGTCCGTCCGCTCGTTCTCGATTCACGTGCGAGCCAAACACCCGACCAAGGACCTGTCGTCAGAGTCCCGTCGTCCGCCCGGAGGGCGGGCCGGGCGGTGGCTCTCCCGGCTGCCGCGGGCCGTCGCGGCGGGCGGAGCGCTCCTCGCGCAGCTCTGGGGGCTCGGCGCTCCGGGCGCCCACGCGGCCGGCGCCGAACCGCTCCCGGAACCGGCGAGCCGGACGGCCGTCGGCCGGGCCCTGACCGGCGAGTCCGTACTCGGCGACTCCCCGCCCGACGGGACCGTGACCGGTGGGCCGTCAGCGGAGCGGACCGCCGGACAGACGGGCGAGGAGGCGGCCGGGGACGCAGCCGCCCCACAGCCCCCCGTGCCGCAGGACCCGCCGCCGAACAGGCCGCAGGAGCCGCCACGGTCCCCCGCGCGGCAGGACGGTCCGGTCGTCGCTCCCGGCCGGACCACGGCCCCCGGGGTGCTCGATCACCTCGCCGGCCCCACCGCCGCGATCGTCCCGGTACCGGAGCTGGACGCCGCGACCACCTCCGTCAGCAGTGCGCTCCAGGACCGGATCAGGGCCGGCGGCCTCCCGCTGCCCGGACAGCGGGCCGCCCTTCCGGACGCCTTCGCCATCGCCTCCGGGCTACTGGGCACCGTACCCGCCCAGTCCCGCCCGGCCGGGGCGCGCGCCTCCCGGGAGGGCGCTCCCGACGGGCCGTCCGCCCCGGTCGGCCGGAACGGCGCCGGTCCCCGGGCCACCCGGCCCGGCGGGGAGCAGCGCGGGCCGGCGGCCCCGCCACCCGCCCCCGGGGAGCCGGGTGACCGGCCGCACCACACCGCCGCCGACCGTCCGGGCACGGGAGCCGCCGGGAGCGGCCGGAGCGCGGCGGAACCGGACCGGCCGACGATCGCGGAGGGCTCCCCCGCCGCCGGTCCGGCCGGCTCGACGGCGGGCTCCACCACGACGGCCGCCGTCACCGTCGCGCACGGCGCCCCGGGGACCGCGACCGCCGTCCTCGCCCCGATCGCGGCCGGGCTGGCCCTGACGGGCGCCGCGATGTACAAGCACCGAGGTCTGCCCAAGGGGCACTGACCCGGACGCACACCGGCGGGGACACGCAGCGCGGCCCGGAGGACCGGCCCGGCGCAGGTCCGGTAGCGGTGCCGGGCCGGGGTCCGGGCCGGGCCGGGCCGACCGGGGCCACCGCCCGGGCCGGGACGGCGAGGCATGCCGTCCCGCCGGTGGACGGTGCACCCGGTGGACGGTGAGGTGAGAACGGTGGCCGACGGGCGGGGGCGGGGTGCCCGGGCGGTCAGTCGCCCGACGGCCCCGTCGCCAGGGCCAGCAGCGGGAGTTCGCGGCCCGGTATCGAGCCGGAGGGTACGGTGCCGATCCGGACCGCGCCCATGGCCGCGTAGAAGGACTCGGCGTTCGGGTCCGCCGCGACGAGGACCCGGCGGAAGCCCGACTCCGCGGCGCGGCGCCGCAGATGGGCCAGCAGAAACCGGCCGACACCCCGGCCGATCACGTCCGGTTCGACGAAGAGCATGTCCAACTCGCCCTCCGGCGGCGCCCCGACGAGGGTGACGAAGCCCAGCACCCGGCCGTCGGCCTCGGCCACCGCCGTCCGGTCGGCCTCGATCCGCTCCGGGTCGAGGGTGAGGTCGACCCGGCAGGCCTCCATGAACTCCGCGTCGTAGCCCCAGTGGGCCTTGGAACGCAGGGCCAGGGCGCTGAGCAGCGCCGCCTCGTCCGGTCGGGCCGGTCTGATCCGCATGGCGCCACCTCTCCCGGTCGGCCCCGTCCGGATTCCGGACGCCGGGGCCCATTGTCGGCAGGACGGGCGGCGCTGCCAACCGGTTTTCCGGGAGCCGGACGCCGCCGGATCAGCGGAAGACGCCCGGGGGCGGGGCCGGGGAGGGGGCCGCGGTGGCATCCGTGGCCGGGGTGGCGCCGGCGGCGAAGTCGGCGAGGGCGCGGCCGTGTTCGACGCGGCCGAGGGCGGCGTCCGAAGCCACCTTGCGGGTCAGTTCGGCGAGCGGGAGCCCGGTGTGGGCGGCGGCCAGGACCAGGTTGCCGAAGCGCTTGCCGCGCAGCACCGCCGGGTCGGCGACCAGGCAGAGCTCGGGGAAGACCGCCCCGAGGGTGGCCACCTGCGAGCGGGCGAACGACAGCGCCGAGCCGTCGGCGATGTTGACCGCGTACCAGCCGCCGGGGGCCAGCGCGCGGGCGGCCAGGGCGGTGAACTCGACGGTGGTGCAGTGGGCGGGCACCCGGGCGCCGGAGAAGACGTCGGCGATCACCAGGTCGACGGTGCCCTCGGGGGTCCGCTCCAGCACGCTGCGGGCGTCCGCGCCGCGCACCTTGACCTGCCAGCCGCGCTCCAGCGGGAGTTCGGCGCGGACGAGCTCCGTGAGGGCGGTGTCGATCTCGGCGACCTGCTGGCGCGAGCGGGGGCGGGTCGCGGCGACGTAGCGGGCCAGGGTGAGGGCGCCGCCGCCGAGGTGGAGGACGGTGAGCGGGCGGCCGGGCGGGGCGACCAGGTCGATGAGGTGGCCGAGCCGGCGCTGGTACTCGAACCCGAGGTGGGTCGGGTCGGCGAGGTCGACGAGCGACTGCGGCGCGCCGTCGACCAGCAGCGACCAGGCGGCGGGGCGGTCCCGGTCGGGGCGGAGTTCGGCGAGGCCGGAGTCGACGGGACGGGTGAGCGGGCCCTGGGCGTGCGCGCGACCGCCGGGGCCGGTGGCGGCCGGTCGGACGTCCGGCTCGGTACGGCTCCGGTCCGTGCTGCGCCCGGCTCTGCTGCTTCGTCCCATACCGGCCATTATCGCCGCCGTGCGGGGAGTCGCCGCAGCTCGGGGCCGGGCGGGCGGCCGTTGCGGGCCGGAACGGCGCGGACGTGGCAGGGCGGGGCGGTCAGAACGGGCCGAGGCCGCCGGCGGTGAGGGTGCAGGCGGCCTCGCAGAGCGCCGAGCGCAGGACCCAGGCGTCGGTGGGGCGGGCGGCGCAGTCGGCGCCGGCCGGGGGCATCACCCAGCGCGGGTCGGTGGGCGGCGGCAGGAAGGCGCCCGCCGAACAGGAGCTCCCGGGCAGGTGCCAGGTCGCCGAGGTGCCGGCCGGGACGAGGAAGGTGACGGTCGCGCCGCTGCGACTCTGCAGCACCGCGCCGCAGGCCCGGCGCAGCCGCAGGATGTCGACCGTCTCCAGGCCGTGCCGCAGGGCGACCGTCACGGTGTCGTACGCGGTGGCGACGGTGCCGCCGGCGTCGGCACCTGGGCCGGGGCCGGGGCCGGGGCGGCGGGACGGTCCGCCGCCGCACGGGGCGCGTCCGGGTCCGCGCTCGTCGGCCGACTCGGGGAGCAGCGCGGGGGCGGCGGCGGCGAGCACCCCGCCGGCGACCAGGCGGTGGTACTGCGGCACTCCGGTGGCCGACATGGGCCCTCCTGTCACCTCGTCGGGATGGAAGCCGCGCCGTCCGGGGTGGGGGTGCCGCCGGGGGGCGGCGGGGACGGCGGGCAGCGGCCGGGGCTTCCACGTATCAGGACAACGCCGAGGAGGCTCCTCAGGCCACGGGGCGCCTTACAGCAAGGCATGGCATTTCATGGCGGATCCGGGCAACAGTGCCCGCTTTGGCACGAATTGACCGCACATCAGCCACAAACTCGCTGTGTCCGCACGGTGACTCCCGGTACTGTCGGTGGGGCCCGACAGCCGTCGGGCCCCACCGGACCCACCCGTGGCCGGGCGCCCCCGACGCCCCACCGCCGCCCGACCCCTCGCACCACCACCCCGCACGACCACGGAGCGCACCATGGCAGCCACCCCACCGGCCAAGCCGAACCGCCCGTCGCCCAACGCCGTGATGCGCGCCCTGCGCGGCGACCGCTCGCCGGGCGAGTTCGCCATGGCCGTACGCCGGGCCGCCCGCGAGATCGGCGAGCACGTCTCCTGCGACGCGCGCTACGTCGGACGGGTCGAGTCCGGCGAGATCCGCTGTCCCAACTACGCGTACGAGCGGGTGTTCCGGCACATGTGGCCGGACCGCTCGCTCGCCGACCTCGGGTTCGTCCCCCGCGCCGCCGTCCGCCGCCGTCCGGCGGACGGCAGGGGCGGCGGCGAGGACGAGGCCTGGACGCCACCTCCGCTCCGCCCACCGTTCCTCCAGGTGCCCGCCCCGCGACTGCCGCTCGCCGCCCGACTCCCGTACGCTGCCTCGCCGTACGCGGAATCGCCCCCACCGGTCGGGGCCCCGATGCCGAGGTTCGCGGCGGCGCCCCGGGGGCCCGACGAACCGCACCATTCCGACGAGGAGAACGACGACGTGCGTCGCCGTACGTTCCTGGCCGGCGGCCCGGCCGCGCTGGCCACCGCGGCAGGCATCGACCGCCCCGGCACCCCCACGGCCGACAACGCCTTCGTACCGGGCCGCCCCGGAGCGGTTCCGCCGCCCCGCAAGGTCGGCGCGGCCGAGGTGCTCGGCGTCGAACAGGCGGTCCGGGAGATCCGGTTGGCGGACGACGCGCACGGCGCCGACGCCCTGTTCGAGCTGGCCGGGCGGTCGCTGCGGACGGCCTACCTGCTGCTCGACGCGTGCGAGTACTCCACCGAGACCGAGCGGAGGCTCCAGGCCGGCGCGGGTGAACTCGCCGTCTCGGTCGGCTGGTTGGCGCACGACTCGAACCGACTGGCGGACGCCCGGTCGTTCTACGCGGAGGCGCTCGCCACCGCGCGGATGGCCGGCGACGCCGCGCTGGAGGCGCACGTCTTCTGCAACAGCGCCTTCCTGGCCCGGGACGCCGGACGCCCCCGCGAGGCGTTGCGGGCCGCCCAGGCCGGGCAGTCCGCCGCCCGGCGGCTCGACTCCGACCGGCTGCTCGCCCTGCTCGCCATGCGCGAGGCCGGCGGGTGGGCGCTGCTGCAGGACCGCGGCGCCTGCGAGCGCGCGATCGCCCGCGCCTGCCTGCTGTTCGACGGCGGCCCGTCGGAGACCGACCCGGAGTGGATGTCCTTCTTCGGCGAGGCCGAGCTCGCCGGACTGCGGTCCCAGTGCTGGTCCGCCCTCGGGGACTGGGACCGCGCCAGCGAGCAGGCGGGGCTGGCCATAGCGCTCCAGAAGCCGCACTTCGTCCGCAACCGGGTGCTGTACACGGCCGAGCTGGCCCACGACCGGCTCGGCGGGGGCGATCTGGCCGGCGCCGCCCAGCACGGGTCGGCCGCCGTCGCACTGTTCGACGAGGTCCGCTCGGCCCGGATCCGCTCCATGCTGGCGGACACCGCGCAGCGGCTGCGCCCGCACCGGCGGGTGCCGGAGGTGGGGCGATTCCTGACCGAGTACGACGTGGCGGCGGCGGCCTGACCGGGCGTCGGCCGGCCGGCGGCGTCAGTGCTTCAGGCCCTCCAGGTGCCCGAGGTCGTTCCAGACCTCGACGGCCGGGGCGCCGTACTCCCAGGAGAGGACGCAGAGCGCGGCGGTGCCGAGCTTGAACCGCTGGGCGTACTCGGGCGGCAGGCCCAGCCAGCGCGCGGTCAGGATGCGCAGCAGGTGGCCGTGGGCGAAGAGCACCACATCGCGGTCGGCGCAGTGCATGACGGTGGTGTCCGGCTCCGGGACACCGTGCGTGTCGTTGAGATCGGCGAGGAGGGCGTCCACCCGCGCGGCGACGTCGGAGAGCTTCTCGCCGCCGGGCACACCGTCGCGCCAGATCAGCCAGCCGGGGTGGTCGGCGGCGCGGATGTCGGCGCCGGTCCGGCCCTCGTACTGGCCGTAGTCCCACTCCAGCAGCTCGGGCCGCTCGACGGCCCGGTCGCCGAGGCCGGCCAGCGCGCAGGTCTCCCTGGCCCGGTCCAGCGGGCTGGTGTAGACGAGGGCGTCGGGCAGGCCGTTCCAGGGGGCTCCGGCCAACCGGGTGCCGAGCGCCCGGGCCATCGCGCGGCCCTCGTCGGTCAGCGGGATGTCGGTGCGGCCGGTGTGGCGGCCGGTGGCGGACCACTCGGTCTCGCCGTGGCGGACCAGCAGGATTCGAGCGGGCATGGCAGGCTCCTCGCGCACAGGACGGCGTCAACGATCGGCCTCACCATTGAGCACCGGTCTCCATGATCCCTCACCTGCGCGGCGCCCACGATCCAGGCCGCCCCCCACGGAGGTCCGGGGCGGTGGCGACCACCGCCGAGGACCGTCAACGGCCGGTCCCGGCCACTCTGTCGGACCCGGATGCGACACTGGGCCGCACCATGAACGTCTCGACGAACGCCCCGTCCGGCGGGCCCGCGGAGCCGCTCGCCCAGCGGCTCGCCACGCTGCGCGGACCGGCGCCGCAGCGCAGTCTGAACGCCCGCGCCCTCGCCGCGCTGGCCGCCAATCCCGGGTGTCACCGCCGGGCCGTGCTGGACGCGGCCGGGGTGGACAAGTCCGCACTGGCCGCCCGGCTCGGCCACGCCGCTCCGTTCGGGCAGTCGCCGTTCGCCCTCGCGCGCGGCGTCATCTTCGAGTCCCGGCTGAAGGAGGACGGCTACGCGGCGTTGCTGGAGCCGCTCCGCCACCGGCTGGGCCTCCCACCCGACGGGGACACCCCGCTCGCCGTACCGGACCTGCTGCGCTCCTCCGGTCCCGCGGTCCGGGCCGACCGGACGAGGGCCGCGCTGGCGGAGGCCGCCGCGGACCCGGACGCCTGGACCCTGCTCGACCACCCGCTGCTGCGGCTCACCGTCGCCGGCTCCACCGCCTACCTGGAGCCGGACGCCGTCGTGGTGCACGGCGGGCGGTGCACCGTCGTCGAGATCAAGTCCTTCCCGGTGCTGGACGGCAGCGCGGACCCGGCCAAGGTGGGCGCCGCCGCCCGGCAGGCCGCCGTCTACGTGCTGGCGCTCCAGGAGACCGCGGCCGCGCTGGCCGGGCTGGACACGGATCCGGACCCGTACGCCGAGCAGCAGCTGCCGGGAAGCCCTCGGTCGACCGTGCTGCTGGTCTGTCCCAAGGACTTCGGCAACCGGCCGACCGCCGTCCCGGTGGACGTCCGGCGGGAACTGGCCACCACCCGCCGCCAGCTGGACCGGATGACCGGCATCGGCCGGCTGCTGGACGCGCTGCCGCCAGGGGCCGACTTCGACCTCTCCCCCGACGCGAGCGGCGCCCCGGTCCGTTCGACCGAGGAACTGACCGGGTCGGTCGAGGCGGTGCCCGCGGCCTACAGCCCGGACTGCCTCTCCACGTGTGAGCTGGGGTTCCACTGCCGCGCCCGGACCCGTTGCGACGACCGGGTCGAACAGCTCGGCCGGAGCGTCCGCGGCGAGCTGGGCACCATCCGGACGGTGACCGAGGCGCTGGCCGTCGCCCACGACGGCCCGGCCGCCCGGAGCCTCGCCGACTCCGACCCCGGCGACAGCGACAGCGACAGCGACAGCGAGAACGCCGGTCACGACGGGCACCCCGACGCCGCGGCCGACGAGGCCGCCGCCCGGCTCGTCCACGCCGCCGCGCTGCGCGCCGAGGCCCTGGGCCGCCCCGTCCCGGCCCCCGCCGGAGGCCCCCGGTGAGCCTGCTGACCACCCTCGCCCGGCTGGAGGCCGTCCGCAGCGGCCGGGCCGAGCCCCTGGCGACCGTCCGCCACCGGCACCTGTCCGACCGCCCGATGGTGGTCGTCCCGCTCACGGCGGCCGGCGAGGCCGGTGCCCCGCTGGCCGTGCTGCTCGGCACCGACCGGGACGCACCGAGGCTGCACTTCGTCCCGCAGCCGCTGAACCGCACGCTGCGCTTCGACTTCCTGGCCGAACTGGCCGCCGACCTGCTGCCCTACCTGGAGTCCTTCGGCGACGACGTGGAGCAGATCGAGGGCTCCGAGAAGGACCCGGAGACCGGCGAGAAGACGCAGGTCCTCCGCGAGCTGTGCGCGGACGCACCGCAGGTGATCGTGCCGAACACCGGTGGGATCCGGCACCTGGCGCTGCTCGGCCGGTCGACCCGGTTCCGCCGCACCGCCGAGGACGACGAACCCGGCCCCTACCCGGCGCCGGCCCGGGTGCCGCTGCTCGGCCGCTGGCTCACCCAGCTCACCGACCGCGCGATGGTGCCCGGCTCCAGCCTGCTGCTGCCGATGACCGGCCTGCTCGCCCGGCACTGGGCGACCGGCCAGAGCCACCTGGAGGACCAGCACCTGGCCGCGCTGCTCGCCTGGCACGCGCCGCCGGCCGGGCTGACCGGCGCCGAGGCCGCCGAGCGGGCCGAGACCGCGCGGGACCCCGAGGGCCGGCTGCTCCACCCGCCGGCCGGGCCGGCCACCGACCCTGCCTTCGACGCGAAGGTGCTCGCCCCGGCGATCACGCGCTACGACGCCGCCGTGGCTGCCCTGGCGGCCCTGACGGACGGCGCGGGGACCGCCGAGCGGACCGCCGCCGACCCGGCCGCCGCCGAGCGGGCCCGGGAGGCCGTCCGGGTCTCGGTCGAACGGCTGCGCGCGGTGCACGCTGACCAGCTGCTGCCCACCTGGCACGACGTCTGGCACGGCCTGGACCTGCTGCGCGCCCTGCCCCCGGGCGGACACCTGGCGGAGCGCTGGACCGGCGACCGCTGGTCCTACACCGGCCACCGGGACCGGCTGGCGGCGGGCGAGCCTCCGCAGCCCCGGGTGGACGACGCCGTGACGGCCGCCCGCAAGCTCGCCCAGCGCGAGCGCGAGCAGACCCGGCTGGACGTCCAGGAGGCGCTGGACGACCCGCTGGCGATGGCCGAGCACCGGCTGGCCGGCGAGGCGTTCACCGGCGTGGTGACCGAGGTGGTGCCGGACTACGACACCTCGGGCCGGTCACCCAAGCCGCGTCCGCTGGTGACGGTCCGCACCGACGACCGCCCGCACGCCGACCTCGGCCGGGACGCGCACCGGGTGTGGGGGTCCCCCGACCCCGGGTCCGGGAGCGCTCCGGCCGGGCAGAAGGCCCAGAAGGCGCAGATCGCCGCGGTCGACCGGACGGCGGGCACCATCACCGTGCGGGTGCTCTCCGGGATGGGGCGGAAGAAGGAGCCCGAGCCGGGGAGCCTGCCCGAGCCGGGCGAGCGGGTCACCTTCACCCTGTTCGAACTGACGGCCCGGCAGGCCGCGCCGCTGCCCGAGCCGGACGACACCCCGTGGACGCACGGCGGTCCGCCCGGTGCGACCGTCACCCTGACGGCGACCGTCCCCGCGGCCTCCGAGGATTGGGAGTGATCCGGCCGATGAGCACCGAGCAGACCCCCGGTGACGCCGCCGACGCGGCGGTGGCGCGGATCCTGGCGGCGACCGTCCACCCGGCCGTCGGCGCGCCGCGCGGGGTGGTCGTGGACTCGCCGCCCGGCGCCGGCAAGTCGACCCTGGTGGTGCGCGCCGCGCGGGAGCTGGTGGAGGCGGGCGAGCGGCTGATGATCGTCGCCCAGACCAACGGCCAGGTGGACGACCTCGTGGACCGGCTGGCCGCGAAGGCGCCCGACCTGACGATCGGCCGGCTGCACGCGGCCGACGCCCGGCCGGCGCCCGAGGTGCTGCGGCACCCCAACGTCACGCCCTCCGACAAGGTGACCGACCTCGCCGAGCTGGACGTGGTGATCTCCACCTCCGCCAAGTGGCAGTGGGTGCGGACCGAGCAGCCCTGGCGGCACGCGATCGTCGACGAGGCGTACCAGATGCGCTCGGACGCGCTGCTCGCCGTGGCCCGCCTGTTCGAGCGGGCGCTGTTCGTCGGCGACCCTGGTCAGCTGGACCCGTTCACGGTGGTCGGCACCGAGCAGTGGGCCGGCCTGTCGTACGACCCGTCGAGCAGCGCGGTGGTCACCCTGCTCGCCCACAACCCGCAGATCGAGCCGCACCGGCTGCCGGTCTCCTGGCGGCTGCCGGCCAGCGCGGCGCCGCTGATCTCCGGCGCGTTCTACCCGTACACGCCGTTCCGTTCGGGCACCGGCCCGGAGGACCGCCGGCTCACGGCTGCGGTGCGCCCGGACGGCTCCGCGCTGGACGCGGCGATCGACCGCGCCGCCGAGCACGGCTGGGCGCTGCTGGAGCTGCCGCCCCGGCACACCGTCCGGACCGATCCGCAGGCGGTCGCCGCCGTCGCGGCGACCGTCCGCAGGCTGCTGGAGCGCGGGCTGACGGCCCACTCCGAGCAGGGCTCCGTGCCCTTGACCCCCGGCCGGGTCGCGGTCGGCACCGCCCACCGGGACCAGGCGGCGGCCGTCCGGGCGGCGCTGGTCGGGGCCGGGGTCCCGGTCGATCCGACGGCCGGACCCGCGGTGACGGTGGACACCGCCAACCGGCTGCAGGGGCGCGAGTACGACGTCACCGTGGTGCTGCACCCGCTCTCCGGACGGCCCGACGCGACGGCGTTCCACCTGGAGACCGGCCGGCTCTGCGTGCTCGCCTCCCGCCACCGACACGCCTGCATCGTGGTGGCCCGGGCCGGGATCGCCGAGCTGCTGGACGAGCATCCGGCCACCGAACCGGTGCAGTTGGGCGTCCCGGTCACCTTCCCGGACGGCTGGGAGGCCAATCACCGGGTGCTGCACCACCTCTCCGGGCACCGGGTGCGGCTGGATCGCTGAGCCGCCCGCCTCGGCCGCCCGGGCCGCCGCACCCGGCCACCGGGGCCGGCCCGGGCGGTGCACGCCCCCGGCGCGCCCGGCGGGAATAGCGCCCGAACTCGCACCGTTCCGTTACCGGCCGCCGCCGCGAGACAATGGACGGCGGCCACGACCGGGCGGCGCCCGTCCCAGCCGTCGCCGCCCGCCCCTACCGAGCACCCGGAGGTGTCCTTCCATGCCCGACTCCCATGCGCAGGCGTCCGACCCGAGCGGCCCGGCCGCGGCGGCCGGTCCCGGCGAGGGCGCCGGTGCGGCGCCCGGCCGCCGGAAGCGCCCGGTGCAGCTGCTGTTCGAGCCGCAGGCCGACGAACCGGAGCCGGAACGCTTCTTCGATCTGGAGTCGATAGACGACCCGGCCGAGCTGCTGCGCCGCTCCACCGAGCTGGCGCTGGCGTTCCGCGCGGCCGCCGAGCGGGCCACCGACTTCCAGGCGGTCGCCGCGGCCCAGCTGGCGGATCCGCGCCGGTTCGACGCGCTCTCGGAGACCGAGATCGCGGGACGGGCCGACTGGACGCCGGACTACGCGGCCAAGATGATCGAGTACGGCCGCAGCCTGCTCCTGCCCCGCCGCCACGAGGACTGAGGCACGCCGGACCCGGCCGGCCGGCGGCCCGTTCCGACGCGGCCCGACCCGTGCCCCGGCCCGACCCGGCCCGGGCCCGTTTCCGGGCACCCGGAACCCTCCGCCGCCGCTGGCATATGCCGGGGGGAAGCGGAAGGGTACGCCGTCGGCCGCTCCACTGTCCGGCAAACCACGCTTTCCCTCCCGGCCACGCCCCGGACACCCCACCCTGCTGTGCGTGGACATCTGGACGTATCAGTCGGTGGAGTACGTGACCGTGGCCGGGGAGGCCTGGCTCGCCTCCGCCAGCGAGTACCCGCGCAGCATGCGCGCCCTCTGGGAGTCCCGCCCGTGGGCGCCCTCGGTGCTGCCCTGCGGACGTGCCTTCGACGTGATCAGCATGCCCGCGCTGTTCGGGCGCCGCGTGCTGGACGAGCTGTGGGCCTCCGGGCCTGGCTGCGGGCCGGTGGCCGCCTACCGCGGGCGGACGCTGCTGTTCGTACGGCCGGGGGCGGCGCCCCGGCTGCGCCGGCTGCTGGCCTGGGAGGAGTGGGCCCGGGACGTACCGCCGCTGCTCTGCCACGGGCAGGGGGACGCGGTCACCGTCCCGCCGGTGCAGCGGATGGTGAACGGCCCGGACTCCCCCGGTCTGGGCGCGGGGCGGTGGATCGTCGCCCCGGACAGCCGGGAGCCGTGGCTGCCGGGCGCCTCGGTGGTGCTCTGGGCCTGTGTCCGGGCGGCCCGGGAACCGGCCGCCGCCCTCCGCTGACGGCACCCGGCGGGGGAGCCCGGCGCGGGGCCGGAGCGGCGGTCCCGGGCGCGGCGCCGGGGGCGGATATTCGATTTTGGCCGGGCCGCGACCCGCTGCTAAAGTCTTCCCTGTCAGCAGGCGCCGCTAGCTCAGTTGGTTAGAGCAGCTGACTCTTAATCAGCGGGTCCGGGGTTCGAGTCCCTGGCGGCGCACAGACAGCCGGAAGGCCCTTCGCGAGAGCGGAGGGCCTTCCGGCGTTTCGGCGACCGGAGCCGGCGACAGGCCCGGAAAGCAGGCCCGGGGCCGGCCGGGGAGAGCTCCCCGGCCGGCCCCGGCCGGTCTCAGCGCCCGCGCAGCGCGCGGTAGCGGGCGACCAGCTCGGCGGTGGAGCTGTCCAGCTCCTCCGTGCCCTCACCGGTCAGCAGCACCGGCTCGATCCGCTTGGCGAGCACCTTGCCCAGCTCGACGCCCCACTGGTCGAAGGAGTCGATGTTCCAGACCGCGCCCTGGACGAACACCTTGTGCTCGTAGAGCGCGATCAGCTGGCCGAGCACCGACGGGGTCAGCTCGCCCGCCAGGATCGTGGTGGTCGGGTGGTTGCCGCGGAAGGTCCTGTGCGGGACGAGCTCGGCGGGCACGCCCTCCGCCGCGACCTCCTCCGGCGTCTTGCCGAACGCCAGCGCCTGCGTCTGGGCGAAGAAGTTGGCGAGCAGCAGGTCGTGCTGGGCGACCAGGCCGGGCAGCAGGTCGGCGACCGGCCGGGCGAAGCCGATGAAGTCGGCCGGGATCAGCTTGGTGCCCTGGTGGAGCAGCTGGTAGTAGGCGTGCTGGCCGTTGGTGCCGGGGGTGCCCCAGACCACCGGGCCGGTCTGCCAGCTCACCGGGTTGCCGTCGCGGTCCACCGACTTGCCGTTGGACTCCATGTCCAGCTGCTGGAGGTAGGCGGTGAACTTCGACAGGTAGTGCGAGTACGGCAGCACCGCGTGCGCCTGGGCGTCGAAGAAGGCGCCGTACCAGACCCCGAGCAGGCCGAGCAGCAGCGGGACGTTCTCCTCGGGCGGCGCGGTGCGGAAGTGCTCGTCGACCAGGTGGAAGCCGTCCAGCATCTCGCGGAAGGCGTCCGGCCCGATCGCGATCATCAGCGAGAGGCCGATCGCCGAGTCGTAGGAGTAGCGGCCGCCGACCCAGTCCCAGAACTCGAACATGTTGGCGGTGTCGATACCGAAGTCGGCCACGCCCTCCGCGTTGGTGGAGAGGGCGACGAAGTGCTTGGCCACCGCGTCGGTGTCGGCCTGCAGGCCGGTGAGCAGCCAGTTCCGGGCGGAGACCGCGTTGGTGATGGTCTCGATGGTGGTGAAGGTCTTGGACGCGACGACGAAGAGCGTCTCGGCCGGGTCGAGGTCGCGGACGGCCTCGTGCAGGTCGGCGCCGTCCACGTTGGAGACGAAGCGGACGTCGATGCCGCGGTCGGTGTAGGAGCGCAGCACCTCGTAGGCCATGGCGGGGCCGAGGTCGGATCCGCCGATGCCGATGTTGACGACGGCGCGGATCCGTCGGCCGGTGTGGCCGCGCCAGGCGCCGCTGCGGACCTGCTCGGCGAAGGCGGCCATCTTGTCGAGCACGGCGTGGACGCCGGGCACCACGTTCTCGCCGTCGACCTCGATCACGGCGTCGCGCGGGGCGCGCAGCGCGGTGTGCAGGACGGCGCGGTGCTCGGTGGTGTTGATCTTCTCGCCGCGGAACATGGCGTCCCGCAGGGCGGCGACGCCGGTGGCCCCGGCCAGCTCGCGCAGCAGGGCCAGCGTCTCGTCGGTGACGAGCTGCTTGGCGTAGTCGACGTGCAGATCGCCGACCTGGAGGGTGTAGCGGCGGCCTCGCTCCGGGTCGGCGGCGAACAGGTCGCGCAGGTGCGTCGCGCCGAACTCCTCCCGGTGCTTGGCGAGAGCGGCCCACTGCGGGGTGCGGTCCAGCGGGGTTCGGGCGTCGGCGCGGGTCTCCGACATCGGTTGCTCCTCGTTTCATCTGGGTGCAGACACCGGCGGGGCCAGGCGGGAGGGTTTCGCGAGGTCGTACCGGTTCTGGGGGTGCGCCGACTCCGTTGGCGGCCTTGCCCGGGACCAGCCTATGCAACGCCGGGACCAGGGGTGCGCATTCCGTTCGTCGGCGTCCGGTCGGCGGTCGCCGCTGTTCAGGCGCGCGTCGCGGTACGGCCGCCGGGATGTCACGGACCGTCCGGCCGGGTGCGGAGCCGCCCCGCGCGGGGCGGGACGGCCGGGCCCGCCCCGCGCGGGGAGGGCGCGGGGCGGGGCCCTTCCCGGAGGGTCCGTCACTTCCGTTCGGAGCGCAGGTCCAGGCCGCGGAGGACCTGGTCGACCAGCTCCGGGTCTGCGCCGGTCTCGGCGCGGGCGACCAGCATCTCGCGCCGGGAGGCGGCGATCATCTCCTGCTCGACGCTGTGGGCGGCGCGCCACTGGGAGAGACGCTGCTTGGCCTCGGTGGCCTCCTCCTCGGCGTAGTTCTCGGGGCAGAGCCGGGCCAGCCGGTCGTGCTGACGGTCCCTCAGCCGGTCGGCGACCTCGGCGGGCAGCTTGTCCTGCTCCTCCAGCTCGCCGAGCCGGTCGAGGCCGGCACGGGCGGCGCGCCACCAGAGCTGGCGGACCGCCTGCTCGTGCCGGTCGTGGTCGAGGTCGAGGTGGAGCCACTTGGCCAGCAAGGGCAGGGTGAGCCCCTGGACCAGCAGGGTGAAGAGCACCACGCTGAAGGCGATGAAGACCAGCCGGCCGCGTTCCGGGAAGGCGTCACCGGAGTCGACGGTGAGCGGGACGGCCAGGGCCAGCGCCACGGTCGCCACCCCGCGCATCCCGGACCACCAGAGCACCACGCTCTCCTGCCAGCTGATCGGGGTGTCCTCCTCGGAGCCGGAGCGCAGTTTCTGGGAGAGCCAGCCGGCCGGCAGCAGCCAGAGCAGCCGGACCACGACGACCACGGCGATCACCACGGCGGCGTCGCCGAGCATGCTGGTCCAGCCGGAGCCGGCCTCCTTGAGGACGGTGGCCAGTTCGAGCCCGATCAGGCCGAAGGCGACACCGGTGATCAGGATCTCGACGATCTCCCAGAAGGCGTTGCCGACCAGCCGGAAGGAGACGGCGTCGGCGTCGGCGGCCCGCTCGGCCAGGTAGAGCCCGCAGACCACGACGGCGAGGACGCCGGAGCCGTGGATCTCCTCGGCCAGGCTGTAGGCGGCGAACGGCACCAGCAGGTTGAGCGCGACCTGCTGGGTCGGGTCCTCCAGGTAGGAGGCGAGCTTGGTGTTGGCCCAGCCGAGGGCGACGCCGATGACGACGGCGAGCACCGCCGAGAGGACGAAGCGGAGCACGGCGTGGCTGGGCGAGAAGTCGCCGCCGACCACCGCGTCGATGGCCAGCGAGTAGATGACGATCGCGGTGACGTCGTTGAACAGGCCCTCGCTCTCCAGGATCGACACCAGTCGGCGGGGCAGTCCGACGCTTCCGGCCACCGCGACGGCGGCGACCGGGTCGGGCGGGGAGACGAGGGCGCCGACGGCGATGGCGGCGGCGAGCGGGAGGGCGGGGAGCAGCCAGTGCACGGTGCCGGCGACCGCGACGGTGGTGACCACCACCAGGGCGACGGCGAGCAGCAGGATGGAGCGGATGTTGGCCTTGAAGTAGCGGACCGAGGAGCGCCGCGCGACGGCGAAGATCAGCGGTGGCAGGACCAGCGGCAGGATCAGGTCGGGGTCGATGGCGATGTCCGGGATCTGCGGGACCACCGCCATGACGATGCCGAGCAGGGTCATCAGCACCGGTTGCGGCACGCCCGTGCGGCGGGCCAGCGGCATGGTCACCACGGAGGCGAGCAGCACCAGGAAGAGCAGGGGCAGCTGGCCCACGGGGAGGTTCCTCTCGGCGACGGACGGGTACGGCGCGGACGTGATCCGGGCCGCCGTCGAGGATAAATCTGACAATGCACTCAACTGTGGCAACGCGCCGAGGACAGGGGTTGACCTCAAGCAGGCTTCACGTCTGATGATCGAGCCCCGACGGTCGACCAGACAGGAGTTCCCCCATGAAGGCAGTCACCGTGCCCCGGTTCGGCGGCCCCGAAGTGCTGCGGGTGGCCGAGGTGCCCGACCCCGTCCCCGGGCCGGGCGAGGTGCGGGTCACGGTCTACGCGGCCGGGGTGCAGCCGGTCGACCTCTCCGTCCGTGCGGGCCTGGCCCCGGCCGGCGTCGAGATAGCGCCCGGGCTGGTGCCCGGCAACGAGTTCGCCGGGGTGGTCGACCGTCTCGGGCCCGGCACCGAGGGCTGGGCGGTCGGTGACGAGGTCCTGGGCTTCCGGCTGCTCGGCTGCAGTGCCGAGCGGGTCGTCGCGGACGTCGCCCGCCTGGTGCGCAAGCCGGCCGGGATGCCCTGGGAGCAGGCCGGGGCGCTCTCCGCCTCCGGGCAGACCGCGCACCTCGCGTTCGAACAGCTGAAGGTCGACCGGGGCGAGACCGTCCTGGTGCACGGCGCCGCCGGCGGGGTGGGCACGATCGCCGTCCAGCTGGCCCGGGCCCGGGGCGTGACCGTGATCGGCACCGCGGGCGAGCGCAACCACGACTACCTGCGGGAGCTCGGCGCGATCCCGGTCACGTACGGCGACGGGCTGGTCGAACGGGTCCGGGCGGTCGCGCCGCAGGGCGTGGACGCGGCCTTCGACGCGGCCGGGCGCGGGGCGTTGGAGGCCTCCGTCGAGCTGGTCGCCGACCGGGACCGGATCGGCACCGTGGTCGACTACCCGGGCGCCGGACGGCTCGGCGTCCGGGGGATCCGGGGGGAGCGGACGGCGGCCCGGCTGGCCGAGCTGGTCGGCCTGTGGGAGACGGGCGCCCTGCGGGTGGAGATCGCCGACACCTTCCCGCTGCAGCGGGCGGCCGACGCCCACCGGCTGGTCGGCACCGGGCACGTCCGGGGGAAGGTCGTCCTCGTGCCGTGACGGCGTGCGACGGGCCCCGGGCGCGGGGCGTCTCGCGCCGGGTGCCGCCCCGGGCACCGGACCGCCGCCCCGGCCGATTGTGCGTTCCGGCTGCTGACCAGGTAATGTTCCTGCCGTCAGCAGGCGCCGCTAGCTCAGTTGGTTAGAGCAGCTGACTCTTAATCAGCGGGTCCGGGGTTCGAGTCCCTGGCGGCGCACAGGCAGCCGGAAGGCCCTTCGCGAGAGCGAAGGGCCTTCCGGCGTTTCCGGGTCCGCAGGCGCGCGCCGGGCGCGGCGCGACGGGCCCGTAGCGGTCAGTGCGGGATGGCGGAGATCAGCTCGGAGGCGCCCTGCCGCTTGAGGGCGAGGGCGGTCGCCGTGCCGAGGTCCTCCGGGCTCAGCGAGCCGGCCCACTCGTGGGCGTCCAGGATCTGCTTGCCGTCCGGGGTGAAGACCCGCCCGCGCAGCGAGAGGCGGCCGTCCGGCTCGGCCTTGGCGTAGCCGGCGATCGGCGAGTTGCAGTGGCCCTGCAGCACGTGCAGGAACATCCGCTCGGCGCTCGCCTCGCGCCAGGTCGGGTGGTCACCGAGGCCGGCGACGGCGTCGATGGTGGCGGTGTCCTCGACGCGGCACTGGAGGGCCAGGATGCCGGCGCCGATCGGCGGGCACATCGTCTCGATCGGCAGGACCTCGCTGATCCGGGCCTCCTCGCCGATCCGCTCCAGGCCGGAGAGCGCGAGCAGCAGCGCGTCCGCCTCCCCCGCCTCCAGCTTGGCCAGCCGGCTGTTGGCGTTGCCGCGGATCGGCACGCACGCCAGGTGCGGGTGCGAGGCGGCGAGCTGGGCCCGGCGGCGGACCGAGGAGGTGCCGATCCGGGTGCCGGGCGGCAGCCCGTCCAGGGTGAGGCCGCCGGGGTGGACGAGCGCGTCGCGGATGTCGTCGCGCCGCAGGTAGGCGGCGAACACCGTGCCGGCCGGCAGCGGGCGGTCGGCCGGCACGTCCTTCAGGCAGTGCACGGCGAGATCCGCCTCGCCGGCGAGCAGTGCCTCGTCCACCTCCTTGGTGAACGCGCCCTTGCCGCCGAGCCGGGCCAGGTCGCCCATCCACCGGTCGCCGGAGGTGGTCACCGGCACCACCTCGGTACGCAGCCCCGGGTGCAGGACGGCGAGTTCGGCCCGGACCCGCTCGACCTGGGCGAGCGCCATCGGCGAGGAGCGGGAGACGATGCGGATCAACTCTGCGGTGGTCATGGTCGGATGATAGGTCGTCAGACCGGAAGGGCCGGCGACGGGTCACCCGAACGGCGGCCACCCGCCGTGGCGGGGGCGGGCGCCCGGGTGATGAGGTACTCGGCCACCACCAGGTTGATCAGCCAGCACGTCCAGGAGGCGGCCGCGTACGCCTGGTCGAACGGGACGCCGAGGGCGTCCATCACGACGAGCCAGACCCGCAGGGTCGCCCCGGCGAAGATCAGCGCGTAGGAGCGGGTCATCCAGGCACGGTGGCGGGCTATCTCGCCGCGCCGGACGGCCCGCCAGGCGATGGCCGTGGAGAGCAGCAGCAGGGCGTCCAGCATCCCGAAGCCGATCGGCGCGATCGGGCCGACCAGGGCCTTCGGCACCAGCACGAGACCCCCCGCGGCGGTCACCAGGACGGTGACCAGGTAGACCCGGCCGATCGTCCGGTGCAGGCCGGGACGGCGGGCCCGCAGCCGGGGCAGGAACTGCCAGGGGCCGAGCAGGATCGCCAGCACGCCGCCGCCGACGTGCAGGGCGAGCGGGAGCCGGTTGGCCAGGTAGACCGCCCGCTGCTCCTCCAGGAAGACCTCGGGGTCGAGGGTGAGGTAGCGGGAGGTGAGGAGGGCGGTGGCGGCGGCCAGCGCGGTGACCGCGAACCAGCCGGCCCGGCGGGCCCGGCCGGTGGAGGCGCGGCGCGAGGTCCGGGTGGCGGCGGGCGCACCGGCGGGGGCGGGCGGCGCGACCGTCGGTGCGGACGGCGCGGGGGTGCCGGTCGGGGCACGGGAGTCCGGATCGTTCATGCCCCGGACGGTACGGAGCCGGGGCGGTCGGGCGCGTCCACCCCTCGGGGTGGCCCGGCCTGCTCCGGGCGGGTGACCGGCGCGCCCCCGGAGGTGGTACCGGCGGGCGCCGCACCGCCGGACGGTCGGCGCCGGAATACCCCAGCAGGGCGATGCGCGGCCCGGCCGGCCACCGCTACCGTACGGCCCGTGCGCCCGCACCCCCGCGCGGCGGTCACCGCCCTCACCCGGGAGCCGCCATGAGCCCTCCGTCCGCGATCCGGCCGATCAGGATGATCCGGACGAGCCCGCTGAAGCGGATGAGCCGACTGGTCCCGCCGGTGTGGACGGGCCCGGCCGACCGGGCGGGCCGGGCGGGCCCGCTGGGCCGGACGAACTGGACCAGCCCCCGGGACGCCGTCCTGGCGGGCGTGTTCCTGATCGCCATGGCCGTCGACCGGATCGAGGCGGCCGACGGACTGCACACCGGTCTGCCCCTCGCGCTGGCGCTGAGCGCGGTCGCGGCCGGCGCGCTGGCCGTCCGGCGGACCCTGCCGCTGGCCGGCTACCTGGTGGGCTCGGCGGCGCTCTCGGCGGAGGCGCTGTTCGTCCTGCCCAGCGCCGTCTCGCCGTACGCCAACCTGGTCGGCCTCTACTCGATCGGCCTGTACGCGACGCGCCGCCGCGCCTGGTTCGGCCCCTTCGCCGCCCTGCTCGGCATGGCCGCCTACTTCGCGGACCTCGCCCACACCTACCCCGTCATCCCGACCGGCGTCCTCTTCCTGTGGCTGCTCGGCTGGGCCGTCGGCTACGGCACGGCCCGGCGGGTCGAGGAGCGGGGCGCCGCCCGGCTGCGGCTGCGCCAGCAGGTCGTGGCCGAGGAGCGGGCCCGGCTCGCCCGCGAACTGCACGACCTGGTCGGCCACACCCTGAACGTCCTCCTGATCCAGGCCGGCGCCGCCCGACGGCTGCTCGACCGGGAGCCGGAGCGCACCCGCGAGCTGCTGTCCGGGATGGAGCACAGCGGCCGCGAGGCGCTGGACGACCTCGACCGGGTCCTCGGGCTGCTGCGGCGCGGTGCCGAGGCGCCCGGGGGCCCCGCCCTGCAGCCGGGCCTGGCCGACCTGGACCGGCTCACCGGGCGGCTCGAACAGGCCGGCCTGCGGGTGAGCGTGCGGGTCGACCGGGGCGCCGACCGGGTGCCGCGGAGCCTCGACGTGTCGGCGTACCGGATCGTCCAGGAGGCGCTCACCAACACCGTCAAGCACGCCCGGGCCCGGACCGCCTCGGTCACCGTCCGGTGCACCGGTGGCTCGCTCGACATCGAGGTGAGCGACGACGGCCGGGGCTCCGACGCCGGGTACACACCCGGCCGGGGGCTGCTGGGCATCGCCGAGCGGGTCTCGATGCTCGGCGGCAGCGTGGAGCACGAGCGCGGCGAGCAGGGCGGCTTCCGGCTCCGCGCCGTGCTCCCGATCCCGTGAACATCCGGGTCGTCGTGGCGGACGACGACGCACTGCTGCGCGCGGGGGTGGCCCTCGTGCTGGAGACCGACGACCGGATCGAGGTGGTCGGCCACGCCGCGGACGGCCTGCGGGCGGTGGAGCTCTGCCGCGAACTGGTGCCGGACGTCGTCCTGATGGACGTCCGGATGCCCGGCATCGACGGGGTGGAGGCGACCCGGCGGATCACCGCCGCCGGACTGTCGACCCGGGTCCTGGTGCTGACCACCTTCCACCACGACGACTACGTGTGGGGCGCGCTGCGGGCGGGAGCGGGCGGCTTCCTCCTCAAGCGGGCCTCGGCCGAGCGGCTCATCGACGCGGTGCACACGCTCGCCGGGGGCGAGTCGGTGCTCGACCCCGCGGTCACCCGGGACCTGGTGGCGCAGGTGGTCGGCCGTGTCGCGGACCGGCCTCCGCCGTCGCCGGAGGACACCCGGCTCGCCCAGCTGACGGCGCGCGAGCGGGAGGTGCTGCGGCTGGCGGCGGAGGGGCGGTCCAACCGGGAGATCGCCACGCTGCTCGTCCTCGCCGAGTCGACGGTGAAGACGCACATGAAGCGGATCCTCACGAAGATCGACGCCCGGGACCGCGCCCAGGCGGTCGCCATCTCGTACCGGAGCGGACTGATGCCGCCCCGGGACGCGCTGGGCGGGTACTGACCCCGGGCCGGGCCCCGGCCCGGGTCCGTACGGCCCGGGGCGCGGTCAGGCCCGGCGGCGCGGTCAGGCCCTGTGGCTCGGTCAGGCCGGCGTGGTCCGGCGCGACGGGAAGGCGTGGGTGCGGGCGGCGAGGACGACCGCGAGGACGGGGAGCAGCAGGAGCAGCACGGCCCACGGGAAGGAGTCCGCGCCGAGCCCGTCGAGCAGCAGCCCGCCGGCCACGCCGCCGCCCGCCATGGCCGCGTTCCAGAGGGTGACCAGCATCGCCTGCGCGGCGTCCGCCTGCTCGCCGCCCGCGTCGCCCGCGGCGGTCTGCAGCAGGGTCGGGATGCCGCCCCAGCCGAGGCCCCACAGCACGGCCGCGGCGTAGACCGGGACGGCGCTGCCGGCCAGCACGCCGAGGACCGCCGCCGCGGCGGCGACCAGCAGGGTGGACGCGACGGTCAGGGCACGCAGTCGTCGGTGGATGTGCGCGCCGGTGAACCAGATGCTCACCAGCGAGGCGACGCCGAAGGCGAGCAGCACGGTGTCGGTGGCGCCGCCCATGCCGCGCCGGTCGAGGTAGGGGGCGACGTAGGTGTAGAGGACGGTGTGCGCGAGGACGAAGACGAAGGTCACGGCCAGGACCGGCGCCACCCCGGGGACGGCCAGGGCGCGCAGCACCGGGGCCCGTTCCGTCCGGGCCAGGCCGGGCCGCTCGGGGACGGTCGCGGCGATCCAGCCGGTCACGCCGACCGCGATCACGGTCATGACCAGGAACGACACCCACCAGCCGAGCACCCTGCCGAGGAAGGTCCCGGCAGGCACGCCCAGCGACAGGGCGAGCGGGACGCCCGTCATCGCCACGGCGATGGCCCGGCCCTGGAGTTCGGGCGGCGCGAGCCGGCGGGCGTACCCGGCGAGCAGCGCCCAGGCGAGGCCGGCGGCGACCCCGGCGAGGAACCGGGCGGCCATGGTGAGCAGGTAGTCGGTGGAGAGGGCGGTGACGGTGTTGGCCACCGCGAACCCGGCCATGGCGGTGAGCAGCAGCCGGCGGCGCGGCCGGCCGGCGGTGGCCGCGGTCAGGGGGACGGCGGTGACGGCGGTCCCGAGGGCGTAGACGGTGACGGCCTGGCCCATGGCGGATTCGCCGACGCCGAGGTCGGCGCTCATCGCGGGCAGGACGCCCGCGGGCAGGGTTTCGGTGAGGGCCGTGACGAAGACGGCGGTGGCGAGGGCCAGCAGGGCGGGCAGGGGGAGTTTCCGCTGCTCGACGGCGGTGGGTCGGTCGGTGGTCCGCATGGCGGCTATGCTCGAACGCTCACACTGGTGTGAGGGTCAATCAGTCCCGGGGTGAGGTGGGGCACATGCGGATCGGCGAGCTGTCCGAGCGGACCGGGGCGTCCCGGCGGCTGCTGCGGTACTACGAGGAGCAGGGCCTGATCCTGGCCGAACGCTGCGCCAACGGCTACCGCGCCTACGACGAGCCGACCGTGGACCGGGTGCTGCAGATCCGGGGACTGCTCGACTCGGGGCTGCCGACCAGGATCATCAAGCAGATCCTGCCGTGCCTCGACAAGCCCCGGGCCATCCACTTCCCGGACGCCACGCCGGAGATGATCGCCACCCTGGAGCAGGAGCTGGACGGCATGAGCGAGCGGATCCGGTGCCTCACCCGCAACCGGGACGCGATCGCGGAGTACCTGGAGGCGGTCCGGGTGGACCGCTGAGCGGCGGGGGTGTCCCCGCCGCCCGGCGGCCGTCCGGTCAGCGGCGGAAGTAGGAGTCGAAGTTCTTCGAGAACTCCCGGCCCGCGAACTGGTCCCAGTTGATCGACCAGGTCATCAGGCCGCGCAGGCCGGGCTGGGCGCCGGCCTTCGGGACGTAGCTGCCGCAGTTGGTGAGCTTGGTGAGGCAGTCCAGCGCCTTGTTGACCTCGGCGGGGGCGACGTAGCCGTTGCCCGCGTTGGTGGTGGCCGGCATGCCGATGGCGATCTTGGAGGCCGGCAGCGGCGGGAAGACGTTGTTCGCGTTGCCCGCCACCGGGAAGCCCTTGAGCAGCAGGTCGGTCATCGCGACGTGGAAGTCCGCGCCGCCCATCGAGTGGTACTGGTTGTCCAGGCCCATGATGGAGCCGGAGTTGTAGTCCTGGACGTGGAGCAGGGTGAGGTCGTCGCGCAGGGCGTGGATCACCGGCAGGTAGGCGCCGGCGCGCGGGTCCTGGCCGCCCCAGGGGCCCGATCCGTAGTACTGGTAGCCGAGCTGGACGAAGAACGTCTCCGGGGCCATGGTCAGCACGAAGTTCGGACCGTACTTGGCCTTCAGCGTCTTGATCGCGGAGATCAGGTTGACGACGACCGGGCTGGTCGGGTTCTTGAAGTCGGTGTCGCCGGTCTGGAGCGACAGCGAGTGGCCCTCGAAGTCGATGTCCAGGCCGTCCAGGCCCCACTTGTCGATGATCGCCGAGACGGAGCTGACGAAGGTGTCCCGGGCGGCCGCGGTGGTGAGCTGGACCTGGCCGTTCTGGCCGCCGATCGAGATCAGCACCTTCTTGCCCTTGGCGCGCTTCGCGGCGATGGCGGCCTTGAAGTCGGCGTCGGACTCGACGGTCGGGCAGTCGGCGACCGAGCACCGGTTGAACCGGATGTCGCCGGAGGTGACGGAGGTCGGCTCGCCGAAGGAGAGGTTGATGAAGTCCCACGAGTCCGGGATGTCGGCGACCTTCGTGTAGCCGGCGCCGTTGGCGAAGCTGGCGTGCAGGTAGCCGACCAGGGCCTTGCCGCCGGGCTGCGTGGTCGGCGTGACCGTGGGCGTCACGGTCGGCGTCACGGTCGGGGTGACGGTGGGCGTCACCGTCGGCGTCACGGTCGGGGTGACGGTCGGTGTCGCGGTGGGCGTGACGGTCGGGCTGGGAGCGCCCGGGCCGTCCAGCGACACGTCGTCGGCGTAGTACGTGCCCTGCCCGTACCAGCCGTGCGTGTAGACGGTGGCGCTGGTCTGGTTGGCGCCGGTGGTGAAGCTGACGCTGAGCTTCTGGTACGCACCGCCGGTGGCGGGCGTCCAGGTGGAGGTGCCGCCGTCCACGCCGAGGTAGACGTACGAGCCCTTCAGGTACGCGCTGAGCGTGTAGGTGGTGTTGGGCGCGACCGTGACGGTCTGCGCGCAGCGGGCGGTGTCGCTCGCCGAGGCGGCTGCCGCCAGGGCGTAACTGCCGCCGTGGGACTGGCCGGTGACGACGCTGCCGGAGGCCGCGGAGCAGCTCCACGGGCCGACGGCGCCGCTCTCGAAGCCGCCGTTGACCAGGAACTCGCCGGCGGAGGCGGAGGGCGCGAGGCCCAGGGTGAGGCCGACCATGGTGGCGGCGGCGACGGCGGACGCGGTACCGGCGGCCAGCAGCGTGCGCGGGCGGCGGCGGACGGCGGGCACGACGGGTACGGGGGATCTGCGCATGTGGGGGACTCTCCTCGCGGAGGCGCGGGCGTGGGGGTCGTCCGGGGCAGGCCGGAACGCGCGCAGACGGTGGGGGAACGGCGCGGCCAGGCATACCAGTTGGACTAGACCACTGAAGTGGATGCGGCGGTTCGGTGTCAATGGTCCAGACCGGTTCCGGCCCCCGCCACGGCCCGGACACCGGCCCGGAGAGGGCCCCGCCACCGGCCCGGAGAGGGCCCCGCCACGGCCCCGGCACCGGCCCGCCCGGACCGCCCCCGGTTGCCGGACGTGACACCCCGTCGAAGCATGGAGGAGTGACGTCACCCGGTTACCTCCGCCACCCCCACCTGCGCGGGAACCTGCTGACCTTCACCGCCGAGGACGACGTCTGGCTCGCACCGCTCGGCGACGACGCCGCCACCGGCCGCGCCTGGCGGGTCAGCTGCGACCGCACCCGGGTCAGCCACCCCCGCCTCTCCCCCGACGGCCGCACCCTCGCCTGGACCGGCTGGTACAGCCTGACCCCCGAGGTGTGGACCGCACCCGTCGACGGCGGCGAGGCCCACCGGCTCACCCACTGGGGCAGCCAGGACACCCGGCTGCGCGGCTGGCTGCCGGACGGCGAGCTGCTCGCCGTCACCTCGTACCACGAGCCCTTCGGCCACTACACCTGGGCGCACGCCCTGCCCGCCGACGGCGGACCCGGTCGCCGGATGCCCTGGGGGCCGGTCGGCGACGCCCAGGTCGGCCCCGCCCACACCGTGCTCCTCACCGGCTCCGCCCCGCACGAACCGGCCGCCTGGAAGCGCTACCGGGGCGGCGCCACCGGCCGGCTCTGGGTGGACGGCGAACGCCTCCTGGAGGGCCACCCCGGCCACCTCGCCTCGCCGATGCCGGTCACCTCGGCGGACGGCGACCGGATCGCCTTCCTCTCCGACCACGAGGGCATCGGCAACCTCTACTCCTGCCGCCCCGACGGCACCGACCTGCGCCGGCACACCGACCACGCCTCCTACTACGCCCGCGAGGCCGCCGGCGACGGCACCCGGATCGTCTACCAGCACGCCGGCGACCTCTGGCTGCTGGACAGCCTCGACGCCCCCGCCCCGCGCCGGCTGCGCGTCCCGCTCGGCGGCGCCCGGGCCGGCCGACGGCCCTACCAGGTGAACGCCGCCTCGCACGTCAAGGACCTCGCCTGCGACCAGACCGGCCGGGCCGGGGTGATCACCGTCCGCGGCAGCCAGTACTGGCTCACCCACCGCGACGGGCCCGCCCGGGCCCTCGCCGACACGCCCGGCGTACGCACCCGGCTGCCGGTCGTCCTCGGCCACACCGGCGAGGCCGCCTGGATCACCGACGCCCGCGGCGAGGACGCGGTCGAGATCGTGCCGCTGCCCGGCCACGAGCAGGCCCCCGGACAGCGCGGCCACCGGGTGCTCGCCGACGGCCGGCTCGGCCGCGTCCTGGAACTCACCGCCTCCCCCGACGGCACCCACCTCGCCGCCGTCGCCTCCGACGGGCGGCTCCTGCTGCTCGCCACCGCCGACGGCACCGTCCGCGAGGTCGCGGCCTCCGGCCACGGCCCGGTCGCCGGCGCCCGGTTCTCCCCCGACTCGCACTGGCTCGCCTGGTCCCAGCCGGCCGCCGGCCGCTCACTGCGCCGCATCCGGCTCACCCGCACCGACGGGCCCGCGCCCGTCACCGACGTCACGGACGGCCGGTTCGAGGACGAGCAGCCGGTCTTCACCCGGGACGGCCGCTACCTGGCCTTCCTCTCCTGGCGCGGCTTCGACCCCGTGCACGACGTGCACACCGGCGACCTCTCCTTCCCGCTCGGCTGCCGTCCCTACCTCGTGCCGCTCGCCGCCGACACGCCGTCCCCGTTCGCGGCCCCCGCCGAGGACGGCGCCCCGCGCGGCGACGGCGGCGGCGACGGCGCCGTGCACGTCGATCCCGCGGGCATCGGCGAGCGGCTGGTCCCCTTCCCTGTGCTGGCCTCCAAGTACTCGGCCACCGACAGCGTCCGGGGCGGGCTGGTCTGGCTGCGCTGGCCGATCTCCGGCACCCTCGGGCAGACCTTCACCAACCCCGACGACACCTCCGGCCGCCCCTCCCTGGAGTACTTCGACCTGGCCCGCGGCACCCGCACCACCCTCGCCGACCGGCTCGACGGCTACGCCGTCTCCGGGGACGGCGGCTCGGTCGCCGTCTACTCGTCCGGCACCCTGCGGATCCTCCCGGTGGCCGCCCCCACCGCCGCCACCAGCGTCGACCTGCGCCGGATCACCCACACCGTGCGGCCGGCCGCCGAGTGGCGGCAGTCCTACGCGGAGGCCGCCCGGATCGTCCGCGACCAGTTCTGGGACGCCGGGATGTCCGGGCTGGACTGGCCGGCCCTGGTCGCCCAGTACGAGCCGCTGCTGGACCGCATCGCCGGCCCCGACGACTTCGCCGACCTGCTGCGCGAACTCCTCGGCGAACTCGGCACCTCGCACGCCTACGTCACCGCCTCCCGGCGCGGCGAGGGGCCGTCCCTCGCCCAGCAGCCGCTCGGCCTGCTCGCCGCCAACGCCCACCGCTCCCCCGACGGACACTGGCTGCTCGACCGCATCCTCCCCGGCGAGTCCTCCGACCCGCGCGCCCGCGCCCCGCTCGCCGCCCAGGGCGTGCACGACGGCGACGAGCTGCTCGCCGTGGCCGGCCGCCCGGTCGACCCGGTGCGCGGACCGCTCCCGCTGCTCGCCGGCACCGGCGGGACCATCGTGGAACTGACCCTGCGCGGCGGCGGGCCGGACGGCCAGGTGCGGCGGATCACCGTCACACCGCTCACCGACGAGCGCCCCGTCCGGTACCAGGACTGGGTGGCCAAACGACGCGCCCTGGTCCGCGAGTTCAGCGACAGCCGGTGCGGCTACCTACACATCCCCGACCTCGGCGGCTCGGGCTGGGCCCAGTTCAACCGGGACCTGCGGCGCGAGCTCGACAAGCCCGCGCTCGTCCTCGACGTCCGCGGGAACGCCGGCGGCAACGTCTCGGAACTGGTGCTGGAGAAACTCACCCGGCGGGTACTCGCCTGGGACTTCAGCCGGGGCCGGGAGCCGGTCCGGTGGCCGCGCGACGCCCCGCGCGGGCCCGTCGTGGCACTCGCCGACGAGGCCACCAGCTCGGACGGCGACGTCATCATCGCGGCGATCAGGCTGCTCGGGCTCGGCCCGGTGGTCGGCAACCGGACCTGGGGCGGCGTGGTCGGCATGACCGGACGGCACACCCTCGGCGACGGGACGCAGATCTCGGTGCCGAAGAACGCCTCCTGGTTCACCGGCGGGCTCGGCTGGTCGGTGGAGAACCGCGGCGTCGAGCCGGACGTGCACGTGCTGCGCACCCCCCGGGACTGGGCCTCGGGCCGCTACCCCGAGCTGGTCATGGCGGTGCGGCTGGCGCTGGAGCTGCTGGACGACGTACCGGCCGCCGTCCCTCCTCCCGACGACACCCCCCGGCCGGACCTGCGGCGGCCCCCGCTGCCGCCCCGGGACCGGTGACGCGGCCGGGGACGGGGACGGGATTCGGGGGCGGTGACCCGGACGGCGGCGGGGACGCCGGGGACGGCAGGGGGACGTGACGGCGCCCGCCCGCCGGGGCGCCCGGCGGGCGGGCGCCCCGCGGCGGACCGGGCGGGGTCAGTCCCAGGGGTCGCCCTCGGCCGTCATGTTCTCGCGGGCCCGCTCCTCGGCCTCCCGCTCGCTGATCCCGGTCGACCGCCGGGCCTCGGACTCCCGGACCTCGGCCTCCCGGACCTCACGGGCCCGCTGGGTCTCGGCGTTGAAAGCGTCGGCCGCCTCGTCGTGGGCGAGCGCGGCGCGCTGGGCGGAGTCCGCCATCGCGGTGGTGTCCTGCTCGTGGCCCCCGCCGAGCGAGGACCTGTCCTCCCCTGCGGCGGCGTGCTCCTTGTGGCGGAACCTGTCGAAGATGCCCATGACTCCTCCTCCGGACGACTTCCGGGCTGCCCCCACTCTCACACCGGCACGCGACGGACGCATCCGCTGCGGAGACGGGCGGCGAGGTGCCGGGCCGGCCGGGCCGGGCGGAACCCGTGGCCCGGGCGGAACCGGTGCCGTGCCCGTTCACCCGGCCGCCGATCATTGAGGCATGCGTGCCGCCCGCCTGATCCGCATGGCCTTCCTCGTCCAGTCGAACCCCGGCGTGACCGCCGCCACCCTCGCCCGTGAGCTGGAGGTCTCCGAGCGGACGGTGATCCGGGATGCCCAGGCCCTCCAGGAGGCCGGTGTCCCGGTCCGTTCGGAGCGTGGCCGGGTGGGCGGCTACCACCTGCCGCCGGGCTACCGGACCCGGCTCACCACGCTGCACCCCACCGAGGCGGAGACCCTCTTCCTGTCCGGCGTGCCCACGGCCCTGCGGGACCTCGGGCTGTCGGACGCGGCGAGCGCGGCCCGGCTGAAACTGACCGCCACCCTGCTCCCGTCGGTGCGCACGGCGGCCGAGTCCTCGGTACGCCGCTTCCACCTCGACGCCCCCGCCTGGTTCCGCGAGCCGGAGGCGCCGCGGCTCCTGCCGGAGCTGGCCCGCGCGGTGTGGTCCGACCGGACCGTGGAGCTGACGTACGCGCGGCCGGGCAGGGACGGCGCCCCGCCCGCCGCGGTGACCCGCGTGGTGGAGCCGTACGGGGTCGTCCTGAAAGCGGGCGTCTGGTACCTGGTGGGCCGCGTTCCGGATGAGCCGGCCGACCGTGACCGTGACGGCGCCTGGCGTACCTACCGTGTCGACCGCGTCACGGCACTGGCCGCCGCTCCGGGCGCGGACGGGCCGTTCGTCCGCGACCCGGCCTTCGACCTGGCGGCGCACTGGGAGGCGCACTCGGCCGGGTTCGCCCGGGCGCTGCTGCGCGCCCGTGTCGCGGTGCGGCTGACCGCGTCGGGCCTGCGACGGCTGCCCGCCGTGGTGGACGAGGCGGCGGTCGAGGAGGCGCTGGCCTCGGCGACCGCGCCGGACGCCGCCGGGCGGGTCACACTCGACCTGCCGGCGGAGTCGGACGAGGTCGCGTTCGACCAGCTGTCCAGGCTGGGCGCGGAGGTGGAGGTGCTGGCCCCGGCGGGCCTGCGCGCCCGCTTTCGCGAGCGGGCGTCGGCCCTGGCCGCCCTGTACGGGGCACCCGAGCCCGAGGATCAGCGGTAGTCGTCGGGCGAGGCGTCCTTCCCGCCGTGGACGACGTCCTCGAAGTAGGCCCAGGCGTCCGGCCTGCTGCCGTCCACGTCCCGGACGTCGTAGGCCCTGGCGAGCTCCCCGCTGGAGGTGGACCTGCCGTTCCAGCGCGCGGCCCGGTCCGGGTCGGCGGCCAGCGCCGCGACCGTGCGCGCGAGGTAGTGCGGCGACTCGGCGATCGCGAAGGCCGGTTCCCGGGCGACGGCGTCGCGCCAGTTCTCCTCGCCGACCCCGAAGTGGGCGAGCATCTGCTCCGAGCGCAGGAAGCCCGGCGAGACCGCCACCGCCGTGCCCCCGTACTCGGCCAGTTCCTGGCCCAGCCCGAAGGCCAGGCGGATCGGGGCGTTCTTGGCCAGGTCGTAGTACATGTTCTCGCGGTAGCGGCGGTTGGAGACCGCCGTGCCGTCGGTGACCTCCACGTGCAGCGGCGCGTCGGAACGGATCAGCAGCGGGAACAGGAGTGCCGCCGTGATCACGTGCGAACGGGCTCCGAGTTCCAGGATGCGCAGGCCGTCGGCGAGCGGCGTCTCCCAGCTCTTCTTGCCGAAGACGGAACGGACGAGCAGGTGTTCGCCGCCCCACAGGTCGTTGACGAGGACGTCGAGGCGCCCCTGTTCACGGTCGATCCGCTCGGCGAGGGCGCGGACCCGGTCCTCGTCGAGGTGGTCCGTGGGGACGGCGATCCCGGTGCCGCCGGCCGCCGTGACGAGCTCCGCGCTCTCCTCGATGGTCTCCGTGCTCCGGCCGACCTCGCTGGCCCGGGCGCGGGTGGTGCGTCCGGTGACGTAGACGGTGGCGCCGGCGCGGCCGAGCTCGACGGCGAGTGCGCGCCCCGCGCCGCGGGTGGCCCCGGCCACGAGCGCGATCCGACCGACGAGCGGACCGTCCTGGACGACGTCAGGGGTGGTGGTTTCCCGGTTCATGCACTCCATCGTCCACACCAAAAGTGACAGAACACGTCACCCTTTTCCGCGAGCGTCCCGCGCGTTCCTCCGAAGCGTTCCCGTCCCCCGGGCCTTGAGCCGTTGGTCCCGGGTGGAAGCGTCGAAAGGCCGTATCCCTGACGGCGGACCAGGAGCAGGGTGGGACCCGTCAGCCGGTCCCGACCCCACCCCAGGAGCCCGCCGTGACCGTCGCCGCCCGCACCGGTGTCCACCGTCCGAGCGAGGAGCCGCACGACGGACCGCGCCGGCTGGTCGGGCCGCTGGCCGCGCTGGACGGCAGGCTGCCCGGCGTCCACGACCTGCTGCTCGTGCAGTGTCCGAGCTCGCTGCGCCCGCTCGGCGGCGGCGGGCTGCCGCACTGGGCGCGGCAGGTGCTGCGGGCCCACCCCTGGGTGACCGTCGGCCGGGCGCCCGTCGTGGCGGGTTCCCCGGCGGACACCCCGCATCCGGTGAGCTGCGTCCGGGACGCCTCGGCCGCGCCGGAGACCTGGCTGCCGGTGACGGTGCGCGGCCCGGAGCGCGGGCAGCGGCTGGACGCGCTGGTGCCCCGGGCGGCGGTGGCCCGCACGCTCCGGCCCGAACAACTCCCCGGCCGGATCGACCTGCTGACGCCGCAGCGGACGGCGGCGGTTCCGGCGCTCGCGGTTCTCCCGGTGGCCGGGCAGCTGGTGGCGGACCACCGGCTGGCCTGGGGGCCGATCGGCGCGGTCGGCTACGAGTTGGGCAGCGGCGAGCCGGTGGCCGGCCCGCTGAGCCCGCTGCGGCTGGTGCTGCGCGCGCCGCAGCCGGTAAGCCGGCGGGACGCGCTGCAGCTGCGGCGGGCGCTGAGCCGGCTGCGGGTGCCCGTCCAGGCGGAGTTGGAGACCCGGCACGGCGCCGTCCTGCTGGCCGAGTACGCGGCCGCGCCGCCGACGGTCACCCTGCTGACGCCGGACGGCCCCCGGGAGGTCCACGACCCGTGGTTCCCCCGGGAGCTGTGACAGCCGCGCCGGCCTCGCCGCCGCCCGGGGCAGGGGCAGGGGGCAGCAGACGACCGGCGACCGGGGCCGGCAGCCGGGGCGCTCAGCCGTCCTTCACGGTGATTCCCAGGGCCTGGGCGAACTGGGGTGCCAGTTCGAGCAGTTGGGTGGAGCTGATCAGGGCGCCGCGCAGGCCCTGGTGGCCGTCGGGCAGGCCCAGGGCGGCGGCGCCGCGCAGGTCCACCTTGCTGAGGGTCGCGCCGCGCAGCCGGACCTCCTCCAGGGTGGAGCCGGGGAAGGCGACGTCGGTGAGCCGCGCGTCACCGAAGTCCACGTCGCGCAGCAGGCAGTCCTCGAAGACGACGTCGCGCAGGACGGCGGCGCGCAGGTTGACCGCCTCCAGCTTGCAGCCGCGGAACACCACCCGGCGCAGCGCGGAGCCGTGCGCGGTGACGCCGGCCAGGACGCCGCCGGCGAAGAGGGCGTCCTGCCACTCGCTGTCGGCGAGGTCGCAGGCCACCCAGCGGCCGGCCTGCACCCAGGCCTCGTTGAACCGGGCCTGCCGGAGCTTGACCCCGCTCAGCGCGACACCGGTGAACGCGCACTCCAGGAAGGTCGCACCGGCGGCCGACAGGTCGGTGTACTCGCCGCCGTCGAAGTGGACGGTGTCGTAGCGCGCGTCGCTGCGCAGCGGCCCGGTGTGCGGGCGCAGCAGGTCGGCGTACGGCAGGTCTTCCAGGCGGTCGGGGACGGGCTTGGGCATGGCGGTGGCACCTCGCGGTCGGCGGCGGACGACTCTCGCCCGCATGCTCGCACGCGGCACCGACAGATCCCCTCGGGCGGCGCCCGGCGCGAGCGGGCGCGGCACCGACGGGCTTCCCCGGGCGGCGCCCGGCACGAGCGGGCGCGGCACCGACGGGCTTCCCCGGGCGGCGCCCGGCACGAGCGGGCGCGGCGGTGACACGGTGGGGCGCGCACCGCCGGCCCTGCTCGGGATCGCCGCAGTGGGCGGGCACGCGCACGGACCGGCCCGGCCGCCGGGGTTCGGCGGCCGGGCCGTCCTGCGGTGCGTCGGGCGTCAGCCGGCCAGGCCGTTCCGCCAGAGGGTGTTGACCCGGCTGCGCTCGGCGCTGTTCGGGTTCGGGTTGGTGCAGGAGGTGCCGGGGCCGCCACCGGACATCAGCTCGCTGCACGGGCCCGAGTAGTGGTCGGGCAGGCCCAGCACGTGCCCGGTCTCGTGCGCGACGACCCGCAGCGAGTTGTACTGACGGTTCTGCGCGTAGTCGAGGAAGATGTACCCGCGCCCGTGGCCGTCGGTGCTGGCGTACGAGCCGCGCGAGTCGTTGCCCTCGTAGTAGCGGAAGTCGGCGGCCGAACCGGACCGCAGCTGGACGTTGGCGACCGAGCTGTTCCAGATCTGCGTGCTCTGGGCTATCTGGTTGCGGAAGGTCGGCGCGCTGCTGGCGTCGTAGGTCACGGTGACGGCCAGCAGGTACGGGTTGGCGGCCTGCTTGGCCTTGGCGGACTTCATGACCGCCTCGTAGAACGCCTTGTTGTTGGCGTCCTCCGCGACCGAGGTCGTGCGGGCGGCGGTGGCCGTGTAGCCCTGGGTGGGCGCGGCGGCGGCCGTGGTGGGCAGGGCGGCCAGACCGGCGGCCAGCGCCAGGCCGAGCGCGGCCGAGAAGGTGCGTGAGACACGGTTCATGTGGGGGCTCCCGTTCACGGGGGTGGAGGGGTGGGGGTAGCGCGTGGTACCGGTGGTGCAGGCGGTACCGGGCGTGCGGTGGTGCGTGGGGTCGTACGCGGGGTGGTGCGCGCCGCCCGGCACGCCGACCGGCCGGAGGGGGCCGTCCGGTGGGCCGCGCCGGGGGTCGTCAGGAGGCCGGGCCGCCGGCCGGGCCGGACGTTCCGCCGGGAGGAGTCGACGCGGCTGCGCCCGGCACGCTCCGGGTGCGGGCCGGTGCCGAACGGGACGGCACCGAACGGGCCGGGGCCGGAGGGGCCGCCGGGCCTGGCACGGCGGAGGGCGTGCGCGAGACGCGATCCATGTGGGGGCTCCGATTCGCGGAAGCGCCGCGGTCCGGTGGGGGCCGGGCCTCGGGCATCGGATGAATGCTTTGCTGCCCCAGAGCTTCGGCCAGGCCGGCGGCCCGGCGGATGATGTCAACCGGCGATAGCACGAACCAATCACCGGACCGATCACCGTCCGCCGCCGGGCCGAGCGCCGGACCAATCACCGGACCGATCACCGTCCGCCGCCGGGCCGAGCGCCGGACCGACCACCGGACCGAGCGCCGGACGGACGGCGGTGCGAACCGGGCGGGCCGGGGAGGCCGGTGCCCCTGCCGACCCGACAACCTGTCATGTCCCTGGCGTTGCGCCGTTTCGACCGTTACGCTCCCGATGTGGAGCTCGACGTGAGACACCTCCGGGTGCTGTGCGCGATTGCCGATACCGGCAGCCTCCGCAAGGCCGCGTTGCAACTCGGCATGACCCAGCCGTCCCTCACCACCCAGCTGCACCGCATCGAACGGGCCGTCGGCGGCACGCTGTTCACCCGGGAACAGACCGGCAGCCGGCCCACCTCGCTCGGCCACTCGGTGCTGTCCCGGGCCAGGCCGGTGATCGCCGAGATGGCCGCGCTGATCGCCGCCGCCCGCCAGGAGGCCCGGGAGACGGCCGGCAGCGAGCGCGCCCGGCGGCTGCGGATCGGCAGCGTCGGCAGCCGGGCGGTGGCCGCGTGGCTGCGCCGGGTGCACGAACGGCTGCCGGAGACCGACACCACCATCCAGATCGACATCTCCGCCAACGCACTGCTCCGGATGATCGCCGCCGACCAACTGGACGTCGCCTTCGTCCACGAGAGCGAGGGGTTCCCGCTGCGGCTGCCCCCGGACGCCGAGCACCGGGTGCTGATGGCCCGTGAGCCGCAGTTCGTCGCGCTCGCCGCCAACCACCCGGCAGCCGCCCGGCCGGTGGTCCGGCTGGCCGAACTCGCCGACGACACCTGGATGGTGGATCCGACGGCGGACCACGAGTACGCGGCGATGCGCCGGGTGTTCCGCGCCGCCGGGCTCAACCCGCGGGTGGTCCAGGTCCGCGACAACACGACCGCCGCCGAGCTGGTCGCCTCCGGCGAGGCCGTCCGCCCCTGCCAGCCGACCTCCGCCCCCGGTCCCGGCAGCGTCGTGCGCCGGCTGTACGGCGACCCGCTGGCCGTCCGGCTGCTGCTGGTCTGGCGGCCCCGTGCGCTCGGCGTGCCGGCCCGCGAAGCCCTGTTCGGGGAGCTGCGGGCCGTCTACCTGGACCTGGCGCAGGCCAGTCCGCCGTACCGGACCTGGCTCGCCGGGCACGGCGAGATCCTCCGCGACCTCCTGGGCGACCGGCCCCCCGAACAGCCGCCCACCGGGCGGGCCGAGGACGGCCCCGCGGCCGGCCGGCCGCGGGAGCCCGCGCCCCAGCCGCGCGAGCCGGCGCCCCCGCGCCGTCCGGCCTCCGCTCAGCCCTCCCGGGCGTGCAGCACCACCCCGACCCCCACGGTCACCGCGCTCACCAGACCGGCCGCCAGGACCCCGGCCCAGCCCGCCGCCGTGCAGGCGAGCACCGCCACCGACGCGACCGGCAGCAGCACCTGAGCCGCGCCGGTCTTGACGTGCCGGGAGTGCAGCAGCCAGACGGTGATCAGGTAGAGCGCGGTCGGCACGGTCACCGTCGCGGTGGCGGCCGTCTCGGAGATGTGCGCCTTGTGCACGGCCGATTCGACCGCCACCTCCAGCCCTGCGCCGATCGCGGCCGCCGCGCCGAACACCAGGTAGTGGCCGTACCCCCAGAGGAAGGCCTGCCGGTTGGAGCGGAGGTGCTCGTGGACCGGCCGGGCGAAGTAGATCCACCAGGCCGAGAAGCAGATCAGCAGGCCGCCGCCGGCGACCGGCAGCAGCCGGCTCAGGCCCTCGTGCTCGTCCACGGCGGACTGCACCGCGATGGTCGCCGCCGCCACCGTCTCGCCGAGCACGATCAGGGTGAACAGGCCGTACCGCTCGGCGATGTGGTGCGGGTGCCAGGTGGTCCGGAGCCGCAGTTCCGCGAGCACCGGCACGGAGAGCTCCGCCACGATGCCGAGCGGGATGAGCACCGCCCGGGCACCGTCCGGCAGCACCAGGACCACGACCCAGGCGATCTGGCAGAGCGTGATCCCGGCGGCGTACCGCAGCGCCACGCCGCGTGCCGGGCCCTCCTCGCCGGCCGCCGCGCGCAGCCACTGGGTCACCATGGCCAGCCGCATCACCACGTACCCGATGACCGAGAGCACCAGGTCCTGGTCGGCGAACATCCGGGGCACGCCGGCCGCCAGGATCAGCACACCGGCGATCTGCACCAGGGTGGTGATCCGGTAGGGGACGTCGTCGCAGTCGTAGGCGGAGGCGAACCAGGTGAAGTTCATCCAGGCCCACCAGATCGCGAAGAAGGCGAAGAGGTAGCCGGTCAGGCCGTCGCCCCAGTGGCCGGCGGCGAGGTCGTGGGCGAGCTCCCGCCCGGCCTGGCCGACCGCGACCACGAAGCAGAGGTCGAAGAAGAGCTCCAGCGGGGTGGCCACCCGGTGCGGCTCGTCCCGGCTGCGCGGGACCATCCGGCGCACCGCGCGCGGGTCGGTGTGGTGCGGGTGGGGTGATGCGGCGGAATCGCTGGTCATCGGCGGTCTCCGGGCTCCGGACGGGCGGGCTGGCAGGTACCCGCCGCATCCTGGCAGCGGCCCGGTCGGCACGCACGCACCGGCGCGGCGCCGTACGGCGGTCGGCGGCACCACCGTACGGCCGGCGTCCCGCCCTGGCGCCCGGCGCGCAGGGCCCGGGACGGCACCGGACGGTCCGATGTGCCGTGTCGTCAGCCAGAGTTGACGCTGCGGTGCGCGAACCGGGTGACAGCACGGCGGGTTTCCGGGCGCGCCAGCGCCGTACGGCACGGCGGCCCCGAACACCCCGCTAGATTCTTCCCCGGTTGGAAGCGGGCGGGTCCGGGCGGACCCACGACACGGGCGGCCTGCGGGCATCGCGGAAGGTCAAGGCCGGTGGCAGGACAGCGGGGGCGGCAGAGCCGTTCCTCCCGTGTCCGCACCACCGGCCTCGTGATCACCGCGCTGCTCGTTAGCGCCTGCCGTGCGGCTCACGACCTCCGCATCGCACGTCGCCTCCGCACCCGCCTCCGCGCCCGTCTCAGCACCCGTCTCGGCGCCCGCGCACTCGTCCGCGCCCGCCGTACGGTCGCACCGGCCCCGGCGGCTACTTCTCCCAGCCGACCTTGGCGTAGTCCAGGCTCGCCAGGCCGAAGGCACCGTAGTTGGCGAGGCCCTTGCGGGTCGCCAGCACGGTCGGCCGCTGGTACAGCTCGACGGTGTGGCCGAGCTCCCAGATCTTGGCGTCCGCCTGGTTGTAGAACTTCGCGGCCTCCACCGGGTCGATGGTGCCGGCCGCCTTCTTCAGCAGCCCGTCGATCTCCTCGGTGCCGAGCTTGGAGTAGTTCCCGAAGACGTTGTCCCCCTGCGGCAGCCGGAAGTTCAGCAGGCTGGTGGAGAGCGGGAACGAGTCGGTGTTGCGCCAGCTGGCGATGTCGAACTTGCCCGGGTTGACGTACTTGGTGAAGAAGTCGTTCGACGGGACCTTGTCCAGCTCCACCTTGACGCCCGCCGCCAGCCACATCGCCTGGGCGGCGGTGGCGAGGTCGAGCTGGGCCTGCGTGGTGGCCTCGTTGACCACCCAGTGCAGGGTCAGCGGCTTGCCGTCCCTGGTGCGCGGCTGGCCGCTGCCGGACTCCTTCCACCCCGCCTCGTCGAGCAGCTTCTTCGCCGCGGGCACGTCGAACCTGGCCCACTCGCCCGAGTTGTCCTGGTAGCCGGTCTGGTTGGGCATGAAGATGTGGTTGCCGAGCGGCTTGAACTCGACCGGGACGCCGTTGTTGGCGATCTTGATCAGCGAGTTGCGGTCCAGCGCCTTGCCGAGCGCCTGGCGGACCTTCAGGTCCTCCAGCGGACCGCCGCCGCCGAAGGAGATGTGCACCTCGTCCCACGGGCTGGCCGACCGGATCACCGTGTCCTTGGCGTCCTTGAGCTGCCCGTACGCGGTGGCGGTACCCGCCGTCGCGGAGTCGATCTCGTTGTTGAGGAAGGACTGGGTGGTCGCCGACTGCGACATCACCCGGAAGGTGATCTTCTCCGCCTTGGGCTTGGCGCCCCACCAGGCCGGGTCCGGGACCAGCGTGATGGTCTGCGCGGTCTTGTCCGCCGTCCCGATCTTCAGCGCGCCGGCCGTGATCGGGATCTTCTCGACCCAGCCCTTGTTGAAGTCGTCCGCGGTGGCGATCCCGGCGGCCGGGATCAGCGGGCGGAAGAGGTTCTGCCAGTCCGCGTACGTGTCCGCGAAGGTCACCTTGACCTCGGCCGGGTCGGCCCCCTGCTCGACCGCGGAGATCAGCTCGTAGCCGGAGGAGTCGGCGATGTTGTAGCCGTCCTTCTTGCCGTTGCTGGCCTCCCAGTCGGCCTTGAAGTCCAGGTAGCTCAGCGGCTTGCCGTCGGACCACTTGGCCTTCGGGTTGAGCTTGTAGGTGACCACCTGCGGGGAGGTCGAGGTGACCTTGGCGTCCACCAGGTAGTCGGGGGAGGGCTTGAACGCGCCGGCCTCGTCGGTCGTGAAGAGGTTCGGCTCCAGGGCCCGCATGATCTCGACCGCGTCACCGTACCGGCCGTCCACCTGGAACGGGTTCCACTGGGTGATCCACTGGTAGAGCGGGAACCGGACCTCACCGCCGTCGCGGACCAGGTCCGCCGCCCTGGCGTTGATGTCGATGGCGCCCTGGGCCGGCGCCCCGCTCCTGACCGCGGTGTCGGCGGAGCCGCCGCCGCCCGAGGTGCACGCCGCGGCGGCGAGGGTGACGGCGAGGGCGAGCACGGCGGCACGGCCGAGTCGGCGGCGTGCGGGCGTGGCGAGAGCGTCCATGAGGGTTCCCCCCGTGATGTCCGGCGAGTGGTGAGAGTTGAGCGTCGCGAGGTGTGGCGAGGCTTGAGCGTGGGCAGCCAAGTCGGTGCCGGCGGAGCGAAGGTAACAGTCGATCAGAACCAGTACCAGGGGGCCTGGTTCACACCTGACCCAACCGAAACACGGCGCAACACCGCCGCAACACCCCGGCCGCCCGCCGGTGCAACACTCTGACCTGCGGTTTCCCGACCACCCCCGGGATCCCGCGCCCCGACCTCCCCCACCCGCCCCCTCACCGGGCCGCTACCGGGCCCACCGACCGAAGGCCACCCACCCGATGCCCACCCGACGCGTCGGCCCCGCCCCCACCCCGGGCAGCCGTTGATGCTCCGCTACCTGACGAAGCGGCTGGCCTACTACGCGGTCCTGCTCGCCGCCGCCGTCTTCCTGGCGTACGCGCTCTCCGCCGCCGCCCTCCAGCCGCGCACCTACTTCGAGGCCAAGGTGCCGCGCCCCGCCGCCGCCTCGGTCGAGCGGCAGCTCACCGACCTGAACCTGAACGACCACACCCCGGTCGTCGAGCGGTTCGGCCGGTGGGCCGGCGACCTGGTGCTCCACGGCGACCTCGGCCGCACCATCCACGACACCCCGGTGATCGACGACTTCCGCCGCCGGGTCTGGGTCTCGCTGCGGCTGCTGCTGATCGGCAGCCTGCTCGGCATGGTGCTCGGCGTCGCCGCCGGGGCCTGGAGCGCGGTCCGCCAGTACCGGATCTCCGACCGGCTGCTCACCCTCGTCTCCTTCGTCCTGCTCTCCACCCCGGTCTTCCTGGTCGCCCTCTTCCTGAAGAACGGCGCCATCGCCGCCAAGGAGGCCGTCGGCCACGAGGTCGTGCCGTTCACCGGCTACGAGACCCCCGGGCTCACCGGCGGGCTCGGCACCCACCTCGCCGACTGGGCGCTGCACCTGCTGCTGCCCACCCTCTCGCTGGCGCTCGGCGGCCTCGCCACCTACAGCCGCTACCAGCGCGGCACGATGCTCGACGTGCTCGGCTCCGACTACCTGCGCACCGCCGAGGCCAAGGGCCTCACCCGCGGCCGCGCCCTGCTCAGGCACGGACTGCGGACCGCGGTGATCCCGATGTCGACGATGTTCGCCTACAGCTTCCTCGGCATCTTCACCGGCGCCGCCTTCACCGAGACCATCTTCGGCTGGCACGGCATGGGCGAATGGTTCATCCAGTCCATCAACCAGCAGGACGTCAACGCGGTCGTCGCGGTCAACCTGTTCGCCGCCGTCGTGGTCCTCGCCTCCGGCTTCCTCGCCGACACCCTGCACGCCGCCCTCGACCCGCGCGTGCGGACCTGACCGGAGGAGAGCCCCGTGACCACCGTGATCGTCGAGCCCGCCGGGCCCGTGGAGCCCGCCCCGGCCGCCGGCGCCACCACCGCAGCCGCTCCCGGGGTGACCGGCCGGGGCCGGCTCGTCCTCGCCCGCCTGCTCGCCGCCCGCTGGGCGGTGGCCGGCGCCGTCGTCGTCGTGCTGCTGTTCGCCCTCGCCTTCGGCGGCCAGCTCCTCACCCCCTGGGACTACGCCGCCCCCGACTACACGGCGCTGCGTCAACCCCCGTCCGCGACTCACTGGTTCGGCACCAACGGGGTCGGCCAGGACGTCTTCGCCCAGACCGTCCGCGGCCTGCAGAAGTCACTCGTCATCGGCCTGCTGGTCGCCCTCTTCTCGACCGTGCTGGCCTCCCTGGTCGGCGCCTGCGCCGGCTACTTCGGCGGCTGGACGGACCGGATCCTGATGTTCCTGGTCGACCTGATGCTGGTCTTCCCGGCGTTCCTGGTCGTCACGATCATCTCGCCGCGCCTCAGGGGCGCCGGCTGGCTCGCCTTCGTCCTGCTGCTCGCCCTGTTCAACTGGATGATCACCGCCCGGGTGGTCCGCTCGATGACCGTCTCCCTGCGCGAGCGGGAGTTCGTCCGCGCCGCCCGGTTCATGGGCGTCCACCCGCTGCGGATCATCACCCGGCACATCCTCCCGAACGTCGCCTCCTTCCTCATCATCGACGCCACCATCGCCGTCGGCGGCGCCGTGATGAGCGAGACGGCGCTCTCCTACTTCGGCTTCGGCGTCAAGGCGCCCGACGTCTCGCTCGGCACCCTGCTCGCCGCCGGCACCAGCGAGGCGCCCGTCTTCCCCTGGCTGTTCTACTTCGCGGCCGGGCTGCTGGTCCTCTTCGTCCTCGCCGTCAACCTGATCGGGGACGGACTGCGCGACGCCCTCGACCCGACCTCCGAGGCCGCCCGGCGCCCCCGTCGCTCCGCCCGCAGGAAGAAGGCCCGCACGTGACCACCACCGTCGAGACCCCGCCGCCCGGCGCGCCCGCACCCCCACCCGCCGACCCGCTGCTGACCGTCCGGGACCTCCACGTCGACTTCACCGGACCGCGCGGCAGCGCCCCCGTCCCCGCCGTCCGCGGCGTCGACCTCACCCTGCGGCGCGGCGAGACCCTCGGCATCGTCGGCGAGTCCGGCTCCGGCAAGTCGGTCACCGCCCTGGCCGTGCTCGGCCTGCTGCCCGGCACCGCCCGCGTCCGGGGCTCGGTCCGACTGGACGGGCGCGAACTCGTCGGCCTGCCCGGGCGCGAGCTCGCCGCCGTCCGCGGCCGGCGGATCGCCATGGTCTTCCAGGACCCGCTCTCCGCCTTCACCCCCGTCTACCGGATCGGCGACCAGATCGTCGAGGCGCTCCGCATCCACCAGCCCCTCGACCGGGCCGCCGCCCGCAAACGGGCCGCCGAACTCCTCGACCTCGTCGGCATCCCCGCACCCGACCGCGCCCTCGACAGCTTCCCGCACGAGTTCTCCGGCGGCATGCGGCAGCGCGCGATGATCGCCATGGCCGTCGCCAACGACCCCGACGTCCTGCTCGCCGACGAACCCACCACCGCCCTCGACGTCACCATCCAGGCCCAGGTCCTCGACGTGCTGCGCACCGCCCGGCGCGAGACCGGCGCCGCGCTCGTCCTGGTCAGCCACGACCTCGGCGTGATCGCCGGGATGGCCGACCGGGTCGCGGTCATGTACGCGGGCCGGGTGGTCGAGACGACCGGCGTCGACGAACTGTTCGCCGCACCCCGGCACCCGTACACGCTCGGGCTGATCGGCGCGGTGCCCCGGCTGGACGGACGCGGCGGGCCGCTGGTGCCGATCCCCGGCGTGCCCGCGCCGATGGCCGAGCTGCCGGCCGGGTGCCCGTTCGCGGCGCGCTGCCCGCTGGCCGAGGACCGCTGCCGGAGCACGGAGCCGCCGCTCGCGGGGACGGGCGGACCGGCCACGGCGGTGGCGGGCCGGACGGCCGGGGCCGCGGACGGGACCGGCGTCGACGGCGTCGACGGGGCCGCCGGGGAGGCGGACGGGCCGGCGCCGGTCGAGGGGCATCTCGCCGCCTGCGTCCGCGCGGGCGAGCTGGCCGAACGGCGGCCCGCGCCCGCCGAGGTCTACCCGGTACCCGCCCTCCCCCCGCCCGCGGCGGACCCCGTCCCGAGGGAGGAGCGCGCCCCGGTCCTCGACGTCACCGGGCTCACCAAGACCTTCCCCCTCCTCAAGGGCACCGTGTTCAAGCGCCGGATCGGCTCGGTGTACGCGGTGGACGGCGTCGACCTGTCGATCCGGGCGGGCGAGACGCTCGGCCTGGTCGGCGAGTCCGGCTCCGGCAAGTCCACCACCCTGTTCGAACTGCTGCGCCTCGCCGCCCCCGAGTCCGGCCGGATCGAGCTGCTCGGCCGGGACGCCGCAGGGCTCTCCCGCGCCGAGGCCCACCGGATGCGGGCCCGGCTGCAGATCGTCTTCCAGGACCCGATGGCCAGCCTCGATCCCCGGATGCCGGTCGGCGACATCGTGGCCGAACCGCTGCGCGCCCAGCGGGCCTCCGGGGGCGAGATCGCCGGCAGGGTCCCCGAGCTGCTCCGGCAGGTGGGCCTCGACCCGGCCCACGCCGTCCGCTACCCGCACCAGTTCTCCGGCGGGCAGCGCCAGCGGATCTCGATCGCCCGTGCGCTGGCCGTCCGGCCGAAGCTGCTGGTGCTCGACGAACCGGTCTCCGCACTCGACGTCTCCATCCAGGCCGGCGTGCTCAACCTGCTCCAGGCCCTCAAGGCGGAGCTGGGCCTCTCCTACCTCTTCGTCTCGCACGACCTCTCGGTCATCCGCCACCTCGCCGACCGGGTCAGCGTCATGTACCTGGGACGGACGGTCGAGGAGGGCGAGGTCTCCGCCGTCTTCGACCGTCCGCGCCACCCCTACACCCGCGCACTGCTGTCCGCCGTCCCGCTGCCGGACCCGGCTGCCGAACGGGCCCGGGCCCGCATCCTGCTCGCCGGCGACCCGCCCTCCCCCACCGCCCGGCGCACCGGCTGCGCGTTCCGCACCCGCTGCCCCGTCTACGCGCGGCTCGGCGGCCCGGCCGCGCGCACCCGCTGCGAGACCGAGGCCCCGCTGCCGACCGGGCCCGCGCCGGACACCGACCACCGGGCGGCGTGCCACTTCCCGGAGGGGTAACGCCTCCGGCGGTTGTGCCGGTCGCCACGGTGCGTGTCCGGCCGGTGGCGATTCGGCGGATCGGACCGACTGCGTGTAATGTCTTCCAGGTCAGCAGGCGCCGCTAGCTCAGTTGGTTAGAGCAGCTGACTCTTAATCAGCGGGTCCGGGGTTCGAGTCCCTGGCGGCGCACCGACAGCCGAAGGGCCCCTCGCGAGAGCGAGGGGCCCTTCGGCGTTCCCCGCACACCCCTGCCCGGCCCGTCCGGGCACCTTCGTTCCCGGTTCCGGCACGCCCGCACCGTCGTGCCGGATAGCTTGGGGGCGCTGCCCCACCGCGCGCGACGCGCGCTCGCACGGCCCCACCGGAGGTGCTGTCGCCATGGCTCCGCCCGACTCCGGACCGCACGGCCGGCGCCCGATGCCCGAGGAACTGGTGCTGCTCTGCACCGATCCGGCCCACGGCCGGATGCCCGTCCCGGCCGCGGCCTTCTACCGGGCGCTCACGGGCGCCTCCCCCGTCGGGGCCTGCGGACCGGACGGGCCCGACCTGCAACTGGCGGGGCTGATCGGCGCGGCCCGACTGGACCGGCGGATCTTCCCCGGCCCGGAGAACACCGAGGTCCGCACGGCCGCACGGCGGCTCGTCAAGGAACTGCCGGTGGCCCGGGCCGTGCGCCGCCTCGTCGACGCGGACAACGCCAGCGGCGGCTGAGGCCGGCGCCGTCCGGACGCCTCGGGCGGGGTCAGCGGGTCTCCAGGATCGCCGAGGCCACGGCGTCCGGACGGTCGAACATCAGCAGGTGCCCGGCCGGGGCGGTGGTCCGGAACTCGGCGCCGAGCAGCGCGGCCAGCTCGCGCTGGACGGCCAGCCACTCCTCGGTCCGGCGGCTGCGGAGGCCGTCGTCGGCGGCGAGCACGGTGACCGGCAGGCCGTCCGGCAGTGGCGTGGTGCGGCGCAGTGCGGCGAGCTCGGCGGCCATGTCCAGGTAGTGGGTGTTCTCCCGGAGCAGCGCGCGCAGTGAGCGGCCGGTCCGGTAGCAGTGCCGGACCAGCGACACGGGGGCGAGGTCCTCACGGCGGACCGTCGAGGCGCGGGCCACCCACCGGCGCGCGGCGGGCCCGAGCAGGTACGGCACCGCGACCGCGGTGGCCGCCCCGGCAGCCGCGCGGGCCGTCAGGTCCCGCAGCTCCGGGGCCGGACGCGGACGCGGGTCCGCCTCGGCGCTGCCGTCCAGCAGCACCAGCCCGGCGGTCCGGTCCGGGTACAGCCGGGCGAAGGTCTCGACGTGGAAGCCGGCGAGCGAGTGACCGGCCACGGTGCACGGCTCCTCCCGGCCCAGCGCCTCCAGCACCGCACGGATCCGGTGGGCCTCACGTGCGGCCGTCGGGAGCGCCCGGGTCGCGGGCTCGGGCGCGCTCAGCCCGTAGCCGGGGCGGTCGAAGCGGACCACCGTCCGGTACGGGGTGAGGAAGGGGACGACCAGGTCCCAGTCGAACCAGCTGCTGCCGAGCCCGCCGGTGAGCAGGCAGAGCGGGCCGTCGCCCTCGACGCGGACGTGCAGGGGGACGCCGTCGACGCGCAGGAAGGCCGCGGTGTCCCCGGCGGCCCGGCGATGCGGGGAGGCGCCCTGCCCGGGGCCGGTCATCCCGGCCCGCTCTCCCGGGACGGGTCCGCGCCCGCCGCCTCGGCGGCCGGGGAGAGGCCGCCCAGCGGCAGGCCCGCGGCGGCGAGCTCGCCGACGCGGGCCCGGACCGGGTCGAGTCCGGTGCTGAGCGCGACCTCCAGGACCCGCGCGGTGCAGGCCACCGCACTGATCAGCAGCAGCGCGGCGGTGAGCCGAGTCTTCCGGCGGCCGGGGTGGGAGCTGGGCACGATTCCACCCTAACCGGCGGCAAACTCCACCCCAACCGGGCGGAAACGGGCAGGCCGGAGCGGGCGCCGCCGCAAGCGGTTCGAGGCACTCGCCGGGACCGTGTATTGTTTTCCACGTCAGCAGGCGCCGCTAGCTCAGTTGGTTAGAGCAGCTGACTCTTAATCAGCGGGTCCGGGGTTCGAGTCCCTGGCGGCGCACCGACATCGGGGAGCCTCTCGCCATCGCGAGGGGCTCTCCGGCTTTTTGCTGCCCATCGACGTCCGATTTGTGTGTGATGTCGGTCTCGCTTGTCCTCCCAGTGGATCCAACCGGCCCGTTGGACGCGTTTTGGGCTGTAAACCGGAAAAGGGACAAAGGTCCCCTATCGCCGACGATCCCGTCCGAGCAGGCCCGCACGGCCTGCCCCGCCCGGACGCCCGCCCGCAGGAAAGGCCGCCGCTTTGTCCCGAGACGCCCAGAGCGGCATCCAGCGCACCGCGAAACAGAACACCGGGCCGGGTACCGGGCGGGGCGGCAGGAAGTCCCGCCGCCCCCGGCGCACCGGCTGGCGCCGGCTGGTGCCCACCTGGCGGATGACGCTGACCGGCTTCGCCGCGGCCCTGGTGCTCGGCGTCGGCCTGTTCGCCCTCGGCATCACCCTGGTGAAGGTGCCGGACGCGCACGCCGCCGCGACCGCGCAGAGCAACACCTGGCTCTACCAGGACGGCTCGGTGATCGCCCGGACCGGCCAGACCAACCGGCAGAACGTCGCCCTCGACAAGGTCTCCCCCGCCGCGCAGCACGCCACCCTGGCCGCCGAGGACCGGAACTTCTACCACGAGGGCGCCGTCAACATACCCGGCCTGGTCCGCGCCGCCGTCAAGACCGCCCAGGGCGAGGGCACCCAGGGCGGCTCCACCATCACCCAGCAGTACGTGAAGAACACGTACCTGAGCCAGAAGCAGTCGATCACCCGCAAGGTGAAGGAACTCTTCATCGCCATCAAGGTGGACGCCACCGAGAGCAAGGACGAGATCCTCTCCAGCTACCTCAACACCTCGTACTACGGGCGCGGCGCGTACGGCATCCAGGCCGCCGCCCAGCAGTACTTCGGCGTCGACGCCGCCGCGCTCGACGCCGCCCAGGGCGCCTACCTGGCCGCCCTGCTGAACGCCCCGAGCGCCTACGACGTCGCCACCGCCACCCCGGCGGGCAGGCAGAACGCCGTGAACCGCTGGAACTACGTGCTGGACGGCATGGTGAAGGAGGGCTGGCTCTCCGCCGAGGAGCGCGCCGCCACCGCCTTCCCCGAGGTCAGGAACCCGCAGTCGCAGCTCGGCCTCTCCGGTCAGGCCGGCTACCTGGTCAACGCCGCGACCGAGTACCTCACCACCAACCAGATCATCACCGAGTCCGAGCTGGCCAAGGGCGGCTACACCATCAAGCTGACCGTCGACCCGGCGCGCCAGCAGGCCCTCCAGGACGCGGTCCAGGTCCAGCTGCACGACACCCTCGACCCGGACAAGCGGAAGAAGGACGCCAACGTCCAGCCCGGCGCCGTCTCGGTCGACCCGAAGTCCGGTGCCGTGGTCGCCCTGTACGGCGGCGTCGACTACACCAGGCACTACATCGACAACGCGACCCGGCGGGACTACCAGGCGGGCTCCACCTTCAAGGCCATCGGCCTGGCCGCGGCGCTGGAGAACGACGCCAGGACCCAGTCCGGCCAGACCGTCACCCCGCGCACCGTCTACGACGGCACCAGCGGCCGCAAGGTCCGCGGCGGGAAGGGCACCCCGTACGCGCCGCCGAACGAGGGCGACAAGAGCTACGGCCAGATCACCCTCCAGCAGGCCACCGACTGGTCGGTGAACTCGGCGTTCGCCCAGCTCGCCCAGGACACCGGGCTGTCGAAGGTCCGGGACACCGCGATCGCGCTCGGCCTGCCCGGCACCACCCCCGGGCTCGACCCGGTGGCGTCCATCCCGCTCGGCACCGCCACCCCGAGCGTGCTCGACCTGGCCGGGGTGTACGCCACGCTGGACAACGACGGCCGGCAGATCACCCCCTGGCTGGTGCAGTCGGTCGACCACGAGGGCGAGGCGCTCCCGCTGCCGGCCCACAAGACCACGCAGGCGGTCAGCGAGCAGACCGCGCGCGAGGTCACCTCGATGCTGGAGGGCGTGGTGAGCGACCAGGGCGGCACCGGCTGGCGCGCCAAGGCGCTCGGCCGCCCCGCCGCGGGCAAGACCGGCACCACCGACGACCAGAAGTCGGTCTGGTTCATCGGCTACACCCCGGAGCTGGTCACCTCGGTGGCGCTGTTCGGGCAGGACCCGGCCACCGGCGCGCAGGTCAGCCTGAGCGGCACCGGCGGGATCGAGGGCGCGGCGGGCGGCCAGTACCCGGCGCAGATCTGGACCACCTACATGAAGAGCGCGCTGAAGGGGCAGCCGGTCGCCGACTTCCCCGCCCCGTCGGGCGCCGAGGACTCCTCCTCGCGCAGCGGTTCCGCGAACTCCCCGAGCTCCTCCGCCTCGCCCTCGGGCGGGCCGGACGGGTCGGCCACGCCGTCCGGCGCACCGTCCTCGCCGGCGACCACCGGCGGCGGCGGGTCGGGGGCCTCGGACGGCTCGGCCACGACGCCGGGCACCGCGCCCACCGGCGGTCCGACCACCGCACCGCAGCCCACGGGCGGCGGCACCGGCGGCGCCGGATCCGGCGGCGCGACCACGGCTCCCAGCCAGCCGGCGACGTCCTCGCCGACCGGCCGGCCGACCAGGACGCCGGCGCCGACCACCGCCCCGACGACGGGTCCGACCACCGCACCGACGCCCAGCCCGCAGCCCACCGGCGGCACCGGCGGGTCGGGATCCGGCGGCAGCGGTGGTACGGGCGGTGCGGGCGGTGCGAACACCGGCGGCGCCACCGGCTCCGGGGCGGACGCGGGCGCGAACGCCCTGGCGGGCGCCGGCGCGGCACAGTAGCGCCGGCCCGGAACAGCCGGGTCCACCGCACGGAGCGGTGGGCCCGTCGCCGCACACGGCCCCCGGCAGGACCGAATAGCGGAATGACCCCTTACCGAAGTGCCGGTACGACTGTCACAATTCGTCGGTGCACAGCTCAAAACACCTGCTCGGCGGTTCCTCCGCCCGGACCCTCGGTCTCACCCTCGCGCTCGTCTCCGCCATCGCCTTCGGCGGCTCCGGCACCGCCGCCAAGCCGCTGATCGCCGCCGGGCTCTCACCGCTGCACGTGGTCTGGCTCCGGGTCACCGGCGCCGCCGTCGTCCTCCTGCCGCTCGCCTACCGCCACCGCGCCGCCGTCCTGCGGCGGCCCGGCCTGCTCATCGGCTTCGGCCTGCTCGCCGTGGCCGGCGTCCAGGCCTGCTACTTCGCCGCGATCTCCCGGATCCCGGTCGGCGTGGCGCTGCTGATCGAGTACCTCGGTCCGCCGCTGCTCATCGGCTACGTGCGGTTCGTCCAGCGACGCCCGATCAGCCGGGGCGCGGCGGTCGGCGCCGGGGTGGCCGTCGCCGGTCTGGCCTGCGTGGTCGAGATCTGGAACGGCCTGAGCTTCGACGCGCTCGGCGTCCTGTTCGCCCTCGGGGCGGCCTGCTGCCAGGTGGGCTACTTCGTGCTGGCCGACGCCGGCAGCCGGGGCGACCGGCCGGTCGACCCGATCGCGGTCAGCGCGTACGGACTGCTGATCGGCGCGATCGTGCTCACCGCCCTCACCCGCCCCTGGGAGGCCGACTGGAGCCTGCTCGGCGGGGACGTGGTGATGAACGGGCGCACCGTTCCCGCGCTGCTCCCGGCCGCGTGGATGGTCCTGATCGCGACCGTGCTCGCGTACCTGACCGGCGTGATCGCCGTGCGGCACCTGTCGCCCCCGATCGCCGGGGTGGTGGCCAACCTGGAGGCGGTCGTCGCCACCGTGCTGGCCTGGGTCCTGCTCGGCGAGCACCTCGGGCTGCCGCAGGTGACCGGCGGTCTGCTGGTGCTGGCCGGCGCCTTCGCCGCCCAGGCGAGCAAGCCCGGTACCGCGCCGGAGACGGCCACGACTGCGGCTCGGGTTGGGACTACGACTGCGGCTGGGACTGGGGCTGCGGCCTCGGTGGGGCGGGAGAACGCTCCGCCGGGAACGGACCGGGTGACGCGAGGTCCGGACGCGGTGCCGGCGGGAGCGACGGCACTCGGCGAGCGGCTGGCCGGGGCGGCGGCCGAGGCCGACGCGACGGCCGACCGGGCCGGGGTCAGCGACCGACCCAGCCGAACCAGTCGAGGTGATTGAGCGGCCACACGACGGCCGACACCGGGCCGACCACGTTGTCCACCGGCACGGCCCCGCCACCGGGGCCGCGCTGGTGGTAGCGCGAGTCCGCCGAGTCACTGCGGTGGTCGCCCTCGACCCAGACGTAGCCCTGGGGCACCGTCACCGGGCCGAAGTCCAGCCCCGCGCAGGAGTCGTCCCCGGGGTGGAGGTAGGGCTCGTCCACCTTCGTGCCGTTGACGGTCAGCGTGGTACCCGCACACTGGACGGTCTGCCCGCCCGTCGCGATGACCCGCTTGACCAGGTAGTTGTCGTCCTTGGGCGGAATCAGCCCGACGAAGCCGAGCGCGGAGCCCAGCGCGTTGGCGACCGGGTTCCCGCCGGTCGGCTGCGGAGGCAGCCAGTCCCCCGGGTCCTTGAACACCACCGGCTGACCGGCCTCGGGCTCCCAGCCGGTCAGCGGGGCCAGCTTGTTCACCCCGACCCGGTCGCCGATCCGCAGCGTGTTCTCCATCGACCCGGAGGGGATGGTGAACACCTGGAACAGGCAGGTCTTGATCAGCAGCGCGACCACCAGGCCGACCGCCGCCATCGCGGGGATCTCGATCCACCACGGACGCTGCCGGCGGGGCTTCGGAGTCCGGCGTCCCTCGGCAGCGCGCCGGGCCCGCCGGGCCTCGGCCCGGCCGCCGGACGGCACGGCGGGGGTCCCGGAGGTTCCGGAGGCTTCCGGGCTGCCGGGGTACCCCGGCGCACCGGGACCACCGCCGGCCCCGGGAGTACCGGGGGCGCCGTACGCACCGCCGCCGGAACCGACGGCCCCGGAGGGAGCGGCCCCGGCGTCGCCGTGCGTACCGGGCAGGTTCACCGCCATCGTCGCTGCTCCACTCTCCGGCTGCGGGGGAACCTGCACGCTACGCCACCCGGGGAGCCTGGCGAAATCGGGCGTTTACCCCCGCCCGACACCGCCGGAGGGGGCCGGGGCACCCGTCCTCCCGGGAACGGACCTCCGGGTGCTCTCCCGGAATCCCCCGCCCGGCCCGCGGGTCGGGCCGGGCCCGGGGTCAGACGGAATCGTTCCCGCCGGTCACGGCATCACTGGCGATGGCCTCGTGGTGGCGGATGACCTCGGCGATGATGAAGGTGAGGAACTTCTCGGCGAACACCGGGTCCAGGTGCGCACCGGCGGCCAGCTCGCGCAGGCGCTTGATCTGGGTGCGCTCGCGCGCCGGGTCGGCCGGCGGCAGCTTGTGCTCGGCCTTGAGCCGCCCGACCCGCTGGGTCGCCTTGAAGCGCTCGGCCAGCATGTGGACCACCGCGGCGTCGATGTTGTCGATGCTCTCGCGCAGGCTGGTCAGCTCGGCCCGCACGGTGTCGTCGATCCCCTCGTGCAGTTCGGCGTCGGGGGTCGTGGGGTGGTCCGTCATCGGGGCGGCTCCGCGGCTCTCTCGCAATGGGCACCCGGTCGTGCACCGGTCGTGCACCGGCCGGGCTCGGGCCCGGGTCAATCTAACAGGGCACCCCGCACGGGCCCGCACCATTTGGCCTATCCGTCCACGATATGGACGGCACCCGGAGTGATCCCCCGGCGGGGCTCCGAGCTGGCGGGGCACGCCCCCTCACCGGCACCGTCACCCGGACGGCCGAGGCGTTTTCGGACGCACGTGCCCGATGCGCTACTTGTGGCAGGCCCCCGACCTGCACGTAGGCTAAGCGCGGCATGACCGGACGTGACGACTCAGCAGTTCCTCATTACTGGAGGTACCGATCGTGGCAACCACCCGCACCGCCCGCACCGCGTGGGAAGGCAACCTGCTCGACGGCAAGGGCCAGGTGACCTTCGCGTCGTCCGGCATCGGCGAGTACCCGGTGTCCTGGCCGGCCCGGGCCGAGGCGGCGAACGGCAAGACCAGCCCGGAGGAGCTCATCGCGGCCGCGCACTCCGCGTGCTTCTCGATGGCCCTCTCGCACGGCCTGGCCGGCGCGGGCAACCCGCCGACCAAGCTCGACACCCAGGCCGACGTCACCTTCCAGCCGGGTACCGGCATCACCGGGATCCACCTCACCGTCGTCGGCGAGGTTCCCGGCCTGGACGCGGACGGCTTCGCGAAGGCCGCCGAGGACGCCAAGGCGAACTGCCCGGTGAGCCAGGCCCTGACCGGCACCACCATCACCCTCACCGCCACGCTGGCGGGCTGACGCTCCGACCTGCGGTCCTCGGGCCCGGCGGGCGCACGCACCGCGCTCGACCGGCGCCCGAGAGCGCACTACCGGAGCACACGCCCCCGGTACACGTCATGTGATGTGTACCGGGGGCGTCCGCATGTATCGCCGCACTTGCCCCCAAAGCCGACGAATCACCCTGGCGGCGGTCACCGCGCGTTGCCGACGCGTCCTATGATCGGCCGCAGCGCCCTGTTCCTCACGGTTCCTCACGCGGGCTTCCGCACGGCCGCTCCACCCCGAGCGTTCCGCACCGGACCCCGGCCCCGAGGGCCCCGGAAGAGTGCGGAGTCGGCCGCCGCCAGTCGGGTGACCGGCCGGACCAGCGTCAAGCGTCAAGCTGCAGCAGCGGACGGGAGCATGCCGTGCCGGGCCAGAACGAGGGGGCCGACGCACACTACCCGGGCGTGCGGCACGAGGAGCCACGGCACCGACACCCTCTCCCCCCGCCACCCGGCGTCCGCCCGGCCAACGGCGTCGCGCTCAACGGCACCGCACTCGACGGCGAAGCCCCCAACGGGGCCGCCCACGCCGTTCTGACCGACCCCCGCGCCCCCGCCGCCGACGGCGGCCCCCACCGCTGCCCGACCTGTTCGGCACCGCTCGGCGACGGGGCCCACCGGCCGGCCGAGGACGGGGCCGCCGAAGCGTCACCCCTGGAGGCGGAACGGCTCTCGGCCGCGCTCCGGGCGAGCGAGTCCCGCTTCCGGGCCGCCTTCTGCGACGCCGGCATCGGCATGGCACTGATCGACCCCGAGGACCGGATCATCGAGGTCAACCCCGCCTTCGCCGCCCTGACCGGCCGCACGGTCGGCGAGCTGGCCCGGACCCACATCCACGAGATCCTCGACCCCGAGGGCATGCCGCACCGCCTGTTCCCCGCCCTCGTCCACGGCGAGCGCGACCGGCTCCGGGTGGAGAAGCAGCTCAAGCACCGTGAGGGACGCACGGTCTGGAGCAAGGTGACCATCTCCCTCATCCGGGACGGCGCGGGCAGCCCCCTCTACACGCTCGCCCTGGTCGAGGACATCACCGAACAGCGGAGGCTCGGCGACCGCCTGGAGTACCAGGCCCTGCACGACCCGCTGACCCGGCTGCCCAACCGGACCTTCTTCTTCGAGCGCCTCGACGCCGCCTGCCTCACCCCCGACCGGACGACCGCCCGCCCGGCCGGGTCGGCCACGGGGTCGACCGCCGGGTCACCGGCCCGGACCGTCACCGGGACGGGGACGGCCTGGGTGGGCCCGGCGGGCCCGGCGGCCGGCTCGGCGACGACGGACGAACGCCGGGTCGGCGTCTGCTACCTGGACCTCGACGGATTCGCCGCGATCAACGAGACCCTCGGCCACCACATCGGCGACCAGCTGCTGATCGCCGTCGCGACCCGCCTGCGGCGCGGCTTCTCCGCACGCGAGACCCAGCTGGTGGCCCGGATGGGCGGCGACGAGTTCGCCGTCCTGGTGACCGACAGCAAGGGCAGCCACCAGCTGACCGACCTGGCCGCCCGGATCCTCGAAGCCCTGGAACGCCCCTTCGACGTGGCCGGCCACCGGCTGGCGGTGACCGCCAGCGTCGGCGTCGTCGAACGGTCCGTCCACGAGACCACCCCCACCGACCTGGTCAAGGACGCTGACTCCACGCTCTACTGGTCCAAGGCCGACGGCCGGGCCCGCTGGACCCTCTACGACCCCGACCGGGGCGCCCACCAGCTGACCCGCCAACTGCTCTCCACCGCACTGCGCCCGGCGCTGGAGCGCGGCGAGTTCACCATCGAGTACCAGCCACTGGTCGGCCTGGCCGACGGCACGGTGCACGGGGCCGAGGCCCTGGTGCGCTGGCGCCACCCCCGCTACGGGACGCTCTCGCCGGACCGTTTCATCCCGCTCGCCGAGGAGTCCGGCGCCATCGTGCCGCTCGGCAAGTGGGTCCTGGAGGAGTCCTGCCGCCAGGCCCGGCGCTGGCTCACCGAGTTCCCCGAGACCGAGACCTTCGTGAGCGTGAACCTGGCCGCCCGCCAGATCTGGGACTCCGACGTGGTCGCCGACGTCGCCCAGGCGCTCGAGAGCACCGGCCTGCCGGCCCGGCTGCTGCAGCTGGAGATCACCGAGAGCGCGCTGCTCGGCCCCGGCGGACGCCCGCTGCAGGCGCTCCAGGCACTCGCCGACATGGGCGTCCGGATCGCGATCGACGACTTCGGGACCGGCTACTCGAACCTGGCCTACCTCTCCCGCCTGCCGGTGCACGTACTGAAGCTGGACGGCACCTTCATCGAGGGGTTCCGCGACCCGGCCCCGACGGGCGCCCGCACCGGGCTCGCCGGCCGGGACGCGCGCCGGAGCGACGCCGACGAGCAGATCGTCGGCGCGATGGTGCAGCTGGCCCACACCCTCGGCCTGACCGTCACCGCCGAGGGCATCGAGAGCGCGGCCCAGGCCGAACGGCTCCGGCTGACCGGCTGCGACACCGCCCAGGGGTGGTACTTCGCCCGCCCCGGCGACGCGGAACTCGTCGCGGCGATACTCCGTGACGGTCGCGACGGCCGCGACGCCCAGGGAGGACCGGTCGGCCCGGGCGGTGCGGTCGGCCCCGTCGAGTAGGAGGCCCGAGGACGGCCGTCCTGCCGGCGGCCGCCCCCGAGGGGGTTCTCAGGCGTCGGCGGACTTCGGCCCGGTCAGGCCGTACGCCTCGGCGATCAGCCCGTAGGAGCGGTACCGCGCCTCGTGGCCGTGGATGTGCGAGGTGACCATCAGCTCGTCCACCCCGGTCCGCTTGCGGAGCGCCTCCAGGCCGTCGGCCACCTCGCCCGGCGAACCCAGGACGACGTTGCCCAGCCATTCGTCGATGAAGTCCGCCTCCACCGGGCTGTACGGGTAGGACTCCGCCTCCTCGGGCGTGGGGATCGGGCCCGGGTTGCCCCGGCGCAGCCGGAGCATGCCGAGCGCCGCGGACCGGGCGAGCCGGCGGGCGGTGGCCTCGTCGTCCGCCGCGACCGCGCTCACCCCGATCAGCGCGTACGGCTCGTCGAGGACCGCCGAGGGGCGGAACGCGGCGCGGTAGAGGTCGAGGGCCGGGACGGTGTTCACGCTGCTGAAGTGGTGCGCGAACGCGAACGGCAGGCCGAGGCTGCCGGCCAGCTGGGCGCTGAAGCCCGAGGAACCGAGCAGCCAGACCGGCGGCCGTCCCTCCCCCTTGGGCACGGCGGTCAGCCGCGCGTACGCGTGGTCGGGCGGGAAGGTGCCGTCCAGGAAGTGGGTCAGCTCGGCGAGCTGCCGGGGGAAGTCGTCGGCGCCCTCCGCCAGGCCGCGGCGCAGCGCGCGGGCGGTGGCGGGGTCGGTGCCGGGGGCGCGCCCGAGGCCGAGGTCGATCCGCCCGGGGTGCAGGGCCTCCAGCAGGCCGAACTGCTCGGCGATCGCCAGCGGGGCGTGGTTGGGCAGCATGACCCCGCCCGAGCCGAGCCGCAGGGTGCTGGTGTGGGCGCCGAGGTGGGCCAGCAGGACCGCGGGCGTGGAGCTGGCGACACCGGGCATGCCGTGGTGCTCGGCCACCCAGAAGCGGTGGTAGCCCCACTCCTCGGCGCTGCGGGCCAGGGTGGTGGTCGCGGACAGGGCCTGCGCGGGCGTGTAGCCGACGCCGACGGTGGCCAGGTCGAGGATCGACAGCGGCGCCGGCGCCGTGCCCCGGGCCGTACCGCGGACCACCTCGTCGACGCGTGGGTCCGTCCGGTGGTCCCGCTGGTTCTCGTGCCGGTCCTCGGTGGTCATGCCGTCCGTCCTCCTGGCCGTGGTCGCTGCCGTGCGCCGGTGGTGTCCACCGGTGTCGCTCACCGGTCTCGGCGGTCAGTGCCGTCGCCGGTGCCGAGGATGGTCAACCACGCGGCGGGGTCCGCTGTTCCCCGCCCGGTCCCGGCCCCGCCTGCGCCGCATCCGGGGACCCGCGCCGGACCGGCGGGCGCGCGGCTGACGCTCCGCCAGCAGCCGAACACCCGTGGCGACTTCACGCCAGCGCGGGAAGTCGCCAGCCCCAGGGCTCGCGGTCGGCGGTCGGCGTCCGGCAGGCTATGGGCCAGGAGCGGATCACCCAACCGGATCCGCACTCACCAGCAAGATCGTCGGGCTGGACCAGCGCCGATCGATCCCCGCGAGCCCCCGGAGCGGCACCCCGCTCCGGGGGCTCGCGCCATGGTGGGCCCTGTGACCCGCAGCACGCCGGGGTGCTTCATGGCATGAAAAGTCGAGGCGCTAGCGTTGTCCTCTGCAGCCACCTGCTCCCCCGGGCGGTCTGGAGGGAGATTTCGGATATGGACATCGCGACGCTGGTCGGATCCTCGTGGATCTGCGCCCTGGCGCTCTGCGCCGTCCTCGGCGACGCGTTCCTCCCCTTCATCCCCAGCGGGACACTCGTCATCCTGGCCGTGCTCAAGACGGCACAGATAGACGGCGCGCCGCTGATGCTCGGGCTCGGGGTGGCGATGGCCTCCTTCCTCGGCGACCTCCTGCTGCTCCGGGTCGCCCGGAGCGGGGCACCCATGGTCCGGCGGCGCCTCGAACACCGGCCGCAGCTGGCCGCCAGCGTGGAACGGGTCCAGCAGGCACTGGACGGGCGGACCACCCGGGCCGCCGCCGCGATGGTGGTGATCGCCCGGTTCGTACCGGCCGGGCGGACCGTGCTCGACCTGGCCATCGGCCACTCTCCCGCGCACCCTCACCGGTTCCTCCGGTGGTCGGCGCTGGCCGCCATGATCTGGGCGACCTACATCGTGACCCTGGGCTGGCTCAACAGCCACTGGTTCGACACCGCCTGGCTGAGCCTCGCGGTCTCCTGCACGGCGGCCACCGCGATCAGCACGGCCATCGCACGGGTCGTGCGGCGCAACCGCCGCCTCTCCCTCGGCTGACGCCCCGGCACCGCGACGCCGCGACCACCGCCGGGCACCGGCACCGAGCCCCGAGTACCGGGCATCGAGTGCCACGCATCGGGCATCGACGCGACCAATCCGTCGAAACGGGCGAATCGTCACAGGACGGCAACAGACGACACCTGCGCGCATCCCGCACACCTGTGCCATGCGTGTTCAGTGTCGACGGACCCCGGCACCTTGGGTGCCCCCGCGTCCGTATGCCATGCTGAAGACGAAAATCGATCAATTGTCCGATTTGGCCGGAGCGGCCACGGCCACGGCCGCGACCCCCGGCCCGGGGCACCAGGGGAGACCATGAGCATCATCTCTCGCAGGACCGTGCTCGCAGCCGGCGCCGCCACCGCGGCCCTCGGTGCGGTGACCGCCTGTTCCGGCAGCGGGTCGGGCTCGGGCTCGACGTCCGGCCCGACATCGGGCTCCGCCCCGGCCCCCACCGGGAGCAGCGGAAGCAACGGACCGACGAGCGGCGCCCCCACCACGAACGGCCCCAAGGGCACCCCGATCGGGGACGGCTCCACCTCCGACACCGGCCCGCAGCCGAACCAGCCGAAGGCGGAGAAGCTCAAGCCCGGCGAGCGCCCGCCGCAGTTCGTGGTCCTCTCCTGGGACGGCGCCGGCGCGACCGAGGACGGCCAGTTCCCCCGCTTCCTCAAGCTCGCCGAGGAGCACAAGGCCTCGATGACCTTCTTCCTCTCCGGCATCTACACCCTGCCGAAGGGCAAGGCGAACCAGTACCAGCCGCCGAAGCACTCGGTCGGCGCCTCCGACATCCCGTACCTCTCGGACGCCGGGGTGAAGAACACGATCAAGATCATCAGCCAGGCCTGGCTGGCCGGTCACGAGATAGGCACCCACTTCAACGGCCACTTCTGCGCGAGCCGCTCGGACGGCAACGGCGTCAACAAGTGGACCCCCGAGGACTGGGAGAGCGAGATATCCCAGGCCGTCGGCTTCGTGACCCAGTGGCGGACCAACACCGGCTTCACCGACGTCGACCCGCTCCCCTTCGACTACCGCAAGGAGCTCATCGGCGGCCGCACCCCGTGCCTGGAGGGGCAGAAGGCCCTGCTGCCGACCGCCGCCAAGCTGGGGTGGAAGTACGACGCCAGCTCCCCCGGCGGCCAGCAGATCTGGCCGCAGAAGGTGCAGGACGGCAAGGTCTGGGACTTCCCGCTGCAGAGCATCCCGTTCCCCGGGCACTCGTTCCAGGTGCTCTCCATGGACTACAACATCCTGGCCAACCAGTCGGCCGGCAGCACCAAGGGCGACCCGGCGAAGTACGACGAGTGGCGCGCGCAGGCCCGCGACTCCTACGTCGCGGGGTTCGACCGCGCCTACAACGGCAACCGCGCGCCGTTCTTCATCGGCAACCACTTCGAGCAGTGGAACGGCGGGATCTACATGGACGCCGTGGAGCAGACGATCAAGGCCGTGGCGGGCAGGCCCGAGGTCCGGCTGGTCTCCTTCAAGCAGCTGGTCGAGTGGTTGGAGGCGCAGGACCAGTCCACCCTCCGCAAGCTCCGCACCCTCGGTGTCGGCCAGGCGCCGGCCGGCGGCTGGGAGTCCTTCCTCGGCACGGCCGGCTGACGTCCCGCTGCGGCGCCCCCCTTCTTCCGACGGACGGGCGAGCGGGACCGGGGACAGACACCCGGTCCGGCCCGGGCAGCACCGAGCGGAGCCGGCCCGGACAGGGCCGGGCCGGTGTGGGGCAGAGCCGGGCCGGGCCCGGGCTAGCCGCAATGCCGTGTAGATAGAGCCGTGGGTGGCCGCGTCAAGTCGCCTGAAATGGGACGGAGCTCCTGCTAGAACCGTGTCGACCAAGATCACTGTTCGGTAGGAGCTCCGTTGGGTGCCCAGTCTGTCATCTCTCGTGAGGTT
>NZ_JAQYWZ010000819.1:0-324 GCF_036290945.1 Streptomyces sp. BE303 | reverse complement strand
CGCCGAACGGTCCGTCGCAGCAGCGGGTGATCCGGGCCGCGTTGGCGCAGGCGGCGTTGAACCCGCAGGACGTCTACGCGTTCGCGTCGCACCGCACCGGAACGACGCTCGGCGAGCCGATCGAGGCCCAGGCCCTCCACGCCACCTACGGTCAGGACAGGGACGGCGGCGACCCGCTCTGGCTCGGGTCGGTGAAGTCCAACATCGGGCACACGCAGGCGGCGGCCGGTGTCGCCGGCATCATCAAGATGGTTCTGGCGCTGCGGCCCGGGACCCTGCCCGCGACGCTCCACGCCGACGAGCGTTCCCCGCACGTGGAGTGGG
>NZ_JAQYWZ010000818.1:0-405 GCF_036290945.1 Streptomyces sp. BE303 | reverse complement strand
TGGAGGAGCCACCGAAGGTCGAGGCCGACGCCGTGGCAGCAGTGGACCTGCCTCTGGCTCCGGTGATGTTGTCCGGTACGGACGAGGCGTCCCTGCGTGCTCAGGCTCAACAGCTGATCGACAGCGCCGAGGTGGGCGCTGCTCACCCGGTGGCACTCGGCGCGGCGTCGATCCGCCGTGCCGCGCTCGCTCACCGGGCGGAGGGGCGGGTGGGTGTGTCGCTCGGGGTCTTCGGAGCCGCGCTCGGGGCCGGGGTGCTGTGGCGCGGCGATGCGGCGGCGTTGGTCGTGGCCCGGGGCCGACTGATGCAGGCCCTTCCCGCCGGTGGGGCGATGCTCGCGGTGGGTGCTTCCGAGGCGGAGGTGCTGGAGGCGTTCCCGGACGTGGACGTCGCCGTGGTGAACG
>NZ_JAQYWZ010000817.1:0-73729 GCF_036290945.1 Streptomyces sp. BE303 | reverse complement strand
TCTGGTCGACAGCGCGGCCCTGGTCGAGACGCTGCGGGCCGGCCGGCTCTCCGGCGTCGGCCTGGACGTCTACGAGGAGGAGACCGGCGTCTTCTTCACCGACCGCTCGATCCAGGGGATCGCCGACGACACCCTCGCCCGCCTGGTCACCTTCCCCCAGGTGCTGGTCACCTCGCACCAGGCCCACTTCACCCGCACCGCGGTCGGCCAGATCATCGACGCCACCGTCCGCAACGTGGACGACTACGCCGCCGGGCGCCGCGGCGAGAACGTCCTCGTCCCGCGCGGCCGAACCGCTCGCGCGGAACCCTGCGCGGGGGGCGGCGGAGGCACCGGAGTAAGGCCCGCCTAGGCTGTACGACGAAGCAAAACGGGCGAACCGGACCCACCCAGGGGCCGCGAGGATGGAAAGCAGGACCCGCCGATGGGTGACGGAATGCCAGGAATGCACCACCACGGCGGGATGACCGAACTCGGACCCTTCTCGCTCTCCAACGTGCTGACCTGGTCCCCCGACTGGGTGTTCCTGATCGGCAGCCTGGCGGCGCTGGCCCTGTACCTCACCGGCGTGGTCCGGCTGCACAGGCGCGGCGACCGCTGGCCGGTCGGGCGCACGGCGGCCTGGGCGGCGGGCACCGGGACGGTGATCCTGGTCACCTGCACCGGGTTGAACGACTACGGCATGGTGCTGTTCAGCGCGCACATGATGCAGCACATGGTGCTCTCCATGCTGTCGCCGATCCTGCTGCTGCTCGGGGCGCCGATCACGCTGGCGCTGCGCGCCCTGCGACCGGCCGGCAAGGGCAATCCGCGGGGGCCGCGCGAGCTGCTGGTGGCCCTGCTGCACAGCACCTACGTGAAGGTGATCTCGCACCCGGCGTTCACCATCCCGCTGTTCATCGCGAGCCTGTACGGGGTCTACTTCACCCCGCTGTTCGACTTCCTCATGGAGTACCGGCTCGGGCACATCTTCATGATGGTGCACTTCCTGGCCACCGGGCTGGCGTTCTTCTGGCCGATCATGGGCGTGGACCCCGGTCCGAACCGGTCGGGCCACGTGATGCGGATCATCGAGCTGTTCATGGGCATGCCGTTCCACGCCTTCTTCGGCGTGGCGGTGATGATGGGGAGCCAGCCGCTGGTGAAGACCTTCACCAGCGAGGGCGCGCCGCCCGGGACGGACCTGCTGGCCGACCAGAAGCTGGCCGGCGGCATCACCTGGGCGTTCGGCGAGATCCCGACGGCGATCGTGCTGATCGCGCTGGTCTACCAGTGGATGCGCTCCGAGGAGCGCCTCTCCCGCCGCCGGGACCGCGCCGAGGACCGCAGCGGCGACGCCGAGCTGGCGGCGTACAACGCGTACCTGGCGTCGCTGGACAAGCGCAACCAGCGGCCCGCGCCGGCGGCCGACGCCGGCTGAGCCCGGCCCCACCGCTCCGGAACCCCCGCCCTCGGGCGGGGGTTCCGTCGTTTCCGGAGCCGGGAACGGAGCCGGAGCCTTGGCCGGCCGGGGGCCGGCCGGGGGCCGACCGGCGGCGGCCCCGGGGGGTCAGCCCGCCGTGCCGGACTGCCGGGCCAGGCCGGCGACCAGGATGTCCAACCCGAACTCGAACCGCTCGTCCCCGACGTCGCGGGTGAGCGCGACCGCCATGGAGGTGATCATCGGGTAGCGGTCGGTCGGGACGGTGTCGAAGTAGTTCCGGATCCGCTCGGTGAACTCCTCGCTGTTCCCGCCGCCGCGGGTGGACGCCTCGAAGGCGGTCGCCGTCGTGTAGAGCCCGAGCAGGTCGACCCCGTAGGCGGCGGTCTGCTCGTCGAGGCCGCCTGCGCGCAGCATGCCGAGCATGGCCTCGGCGATGTCCATCGCGTGCGGGGTCACCGGGACGTTGGCGACGACGGCGGCCCTGGCCAGATCCCGGTGCGAGAGCAGCACCTGGCGGGAGCGGCGCAGCAGCCGCTTCACCTGCTCCTGCCACGTGGCCGGGTCGGGCCGCTCCAGCTCGATCTCGGTGTAGGCGAGGTCGAGGACGAGCTCGACCAGCTCCTCCTTGCTGCCGACGTGGGCGTACAGGCTGGCGGCGCCCGTGCCGAGCTCCTGTCCGACCCGGCGCATGCTGAGCGCGTCCATGCCCTCGGCGTCGACGATCCTCAGCGCGGCCTCGACGATCCGCTCCCGGCTCAGCGGCTGCCGTCTGGGCGGAGCCTTCTCCTTCTGCCAGTGCTCGGACCAGCCGGAGCGCGGGGCGGCACTGGTCATGGGGGCTCCTTCGTGGTCGGTGACGGCTCCCAGATTACTTGACACGAACACCGTTCCATGGGAGAACACTGTTCGTTCAGAAAAACAGTGTTCGTCGAGACGAACGACGTTCGCCCCGTGGAATCCGGAGAGCACCCCCCATGACCGACCAGATCGCCCCTCCCGACCCCTCGCCGACGGCGGCGGCCGAGAGCCCGCCGACCGGCTACCGGCTGCGCTGGGCCGGCCTCGCCGTCATCCTGGCCGCCGAGGTGATGGACCTCCTCGACACCACGATCGTGGGCGTCGCCTCGCCCTCCGTCCGCCAGGACCTCGGCGGCAGCGACGCCCAGATCCAGTGGATCTCCGCCTCCTACACGCTCGCCTTCGCCGTCCTGCTGATCACCGGAGCCCGGCTCGGCGACTTCTTCGGACGCAGGCGCCTCTTCACGCTCGGCGCGGCCGGCTTCACCCTCGCCTCGGTGCTCTGCGCGGCGGCACCCGGCGCCGGCGCCCTGATCGCCGCCCGGACCCTCCAGGGCCTGTTCGCCGCGCTGCTCATCCCGCAGGGCCTCGGACTGATCAAGTCGATGTTCCCGCCCAAGGAGATGGGGGCCGCGTTCGGCCTCTTCGGCCCCGTCCTCGGGCTCTCCTCCGTCCTCGGTCCCACCCTCGGCGGCTACCTCACCGACGCCGACTGGTTCGGCCTCGGCTGGCGGACCGTGTTCCTGATCAACCTGCCGCTCGGCCTGCTCACCGTCCTCATGGCCGGCCGGATCCTGCCCGCCGACCGCGTGACCGCTACCGCCCGCACCGGCCGGCTCGACCCGGTGGGCGTGCTGCTGCTCAGCCTCGCCGTGCTGCTGCTGGTCTACCCGCTGGTCCAGGGGCGCGAGCTCGACTGGCCGCTCTGGGTCTTCGTGGCGATGGCCGCGTCCCTGCCGGTGCTCCGGCTCTTCACCCTCCACCAGCGCCGTGTCCTGCGGCGCGGCGGCACCCCGCTGATCGAGCCCTCACTGTTCGGCAGGCGGGCCTTCGTCTCGGCGCTCGCCACCGGGCTGGTCTTCTTCGCCGCGCTCTCCGGCCTGCTGCTGGTCTTCACCCTCCACCTGCAGCTCGGTCTCGGCTGGACCCCGCTGCACGCCGGGCTCTCGATGATCCCGCTGTCGCTCGGTGTGGTCGCCGGCGCCGTCCTCTCCGGCGCGCTCCTGGCCCCGCGCCACGGCCGCCGGGTCCTGCACGGTGGCATGGTGGTCGCCGCCTGCGGTGCGCTCGGCCTCTGGTACTCGGTCGAGCACTGGGCGGCGGGCCTCACCAGCTGGGAGCTGCTCCCCGCGCTGGCCCTCACCGGTTTCGGTCTGGGCCTGATCATGGCGCCGTTCTTCGACATCGCCCTGGCCGGCGTCGAGGAGGCGGAGACCGGCTCGGCCTCCGGCGTCCTCAACGCCCAGCAGCAGCTCGGCGGCTCGGTGGGCGTCGCCCTGCTCGGCACCGCGTTCTTCGGCTGGGCCGGCACCGACGGCTTCCAGCACGCGGCCGGGCGGACGTACGGCCTCGCCGCCGCCCTGCTGGCGCTGGCCTTCCTGGTCGCCTTCCTGCTCCCCCGCCGGGCGCGCCCCGAGAGCGAGCACTGAGCGCGGCGCGCACCGCCGCCGCACCGGCCGGTGGCGGCGCCCGGCCGGTGGCGGCGGGAACGCCGGGAGGCCCCGGGATCCGCTCCTGCGGATCCCGGGGCCTCCCGGTTCACTTCGCCTGCGGTCAGCCGAGGTTGGCCAGCGCGTCGTTGAAGGTCTTCGACGGACGCATCGCGGCCGCGGCCTTGGCCGGGTCCGGCTGGTAGTAGCCACCGAGCTCGACCGGCGTGCCCTGGACGGCTGCCAGCTCCTCGACGATGGCCTGCTCCTGCTCGCCCAGCGACTCGGCGAGGCCGGCGAAGGCCTGCGCCAGCTCGGCGTCCGCGGTCTGGCCGGCCAGCTCCTGGGCCCAGTACAGGGCCAGGTAGAAGTGGCTGCCGCGGTTGTCGATGCCGCCGAGGCGACGGCTCGGCGACTTGTCCTCGTTGAGGAAGGTGCCGGTCGCGCGGTCCAGGGTGTCGGCCAGCACCTGGGCGCGGGCGTTCTCCGTGGTGCGGGCCAGGTGCTCGAAGCTCGCGGCCAGCGCGAAGAACTCGCCCAGGCTGTCCCAGCGCAGGTAGTTCTCCTTGACCAGCTGCTGGACGTGCTTCGGGGCGGAGCCGCCGGCACCGGTCTCGAACAGGCCGCCGCCGTTGATCAGCGGCACGACCGACAGCATCTTGGCGCTGGTGCCCAGCTCCAGGATCGGGAAGAGGTCGGTCAGGTAGTCGCGCAGCACGTTGCCGGTGACCGAGATGGTGTTCTCGCCGCGGCGGATGCGCTCCAGCGAGAACGTGGTGGCGTCGACCGGGGCCTTGATCTCGATCTGCAGGCCGGTGGTGTCGTGCTCCGGCAGGTAGGCCTTGACCTTCTCGATCAGGACGGCGTCGTGCGCACGGGTCTCGTCCAGCCAGAAGACGGCCGGGTCGCCCGAGACACGGGCGCGGGTGACGGCCAGCTTGACCCAGTCGCGGATCGGCAGGTCCTTGGTCTGGCAGGAGCGGAAGATGTCGCCCGGCTCGACGGCCTGCTCCAGGACGACGTTGCCCTCGGTGTCGACCAGGCGGACGGTGCCCGCGGCGGCGATCTCGAAGGTCTTGTCGTGGCTGCCGTACTCCTCGGCGGCCTGGGCCATCAGGCCGACGTTCGGGACGGAGCCGATGGTGGCCGGGTTCAGGGCGCCGTGGGCGCGGCAGTCGTCGAGGACGGCCTGGTAGACACCGGAGTAGCTGCTGTCGGGCAGCACGGCGAGGGTGTCGGCCTCCTGGCCGTCCGGGCCCCACATGTGGCCGGAGGTGCGGATCATGGCCGGCATCGAGGCGTCGACGATGACGTCGCTCGGGACGTGCAGGTTGGTGATGCCCTTGTCCGAGTCGACCATGGCCAGGGCCGGGCCGTCGGCCAGCTCGGCGTCGAACGAGGCCTTGATCTCGGCGCCGTTCTCCAGCGCGTCGAGGCCGGCGAGGATGCCGCCGAGGCCGTTGTTCGGGTTCAGGCCGGCGGCGACGAGCGCCGGGCCGTACGCGGCGAAGGTCTTCGGGAAGAAGGCGCGGACCACGTGGCCGAAGATGATCGGGTCGGAGACCTTCATCATGGTGGCCTTGAGGTGGACCGAGAACAGCACGCCCTCGGCCTTGGCCCGGGCGACCTGGGCGGCCAGGAACTCGTGCAGGGAGGCGACGTGCAGCACGGAGGCGTCGACGACCTCGCCGGCCTGGACCGGGACCGACTCGCGGAGCACCGTGGTGGTGCCGTCCGCGGCGAGCAGCTCGATGCGCAGCGAACCGGCCTCGGCGATCACGGTGGACTTCTCGGTGGAGCGGAAGTCGTTCTCGCCCATGGTGGCGACGTTGGTCTTGGAGTCGGCCGACCACGCGCCCATGCGGTGCGGGTGCGTCTTGGCGTAGTTCTTGACCGACGCGGGGGCCCGGCGGTCCGAGTTGCCCTCGCGCAGGACCGGGTTGACGGCGCTGCCCTTGACCTTGTCGTAACGGGCGCGGACGTCCTTGTCCTCGTCGGTCTGCGGGTCGTCCGGGTAGTCCGGCAGCGCGTAGCCCTGCGCCTGCAGCTCGGCGACGGCCGCCTTCAGCTGCGGGATGGACGCCGAGATGTTCGGCAGCTTGATGATGTTGGCGCCCGGGGTCTTGGCGAGCGCGCCCAGCTCGGCGAGGGCGTCGCCGATCTGCTGGCCCTCCTCCAGACGCTCCGGGAAGCTCGCGATGATCCGCCCGGCGAGGGAGATGTCGCGCGTCTCCACCTTCACGCCCGCCGTCGAGGCATACGCCTGCACGACCGGCAGGAACGAGTACGTTGCCAGGGCCGGCGCCTCGTCGGTGTGCGTATAGATGATGGTCGAGTCAGTCATCGGTACTCCGCTTCGCGTCTCCAACGTCTTGACGTCAAGATATCTCGTGATCGCCCCTTCGCTCCACCTCCCCCCGGTTCGGATGTGCGGAGGGAGGCGTCCGGGGCACCGGGGCGACGGTCAGCTCCACGGTGGTCCCGGCGCGGGCGCGCGGCAAGCGGAGCGTCCGGAGGACCGCCGGAGGGGGCTACCGGAGGGCGCCCGAGCGGGCCGCCAGCCGCGCCTCGAACTCGGCCAGGTCGGCCAGGAACCAGAGCTGCCCGCCCCGGTTGGACTCCCGGACGAAGTCCCGCAGGGCGCCGCTGGCCAGGGTGTGCCGGGAGATGTCGCCGAGGACGGCGAGCCCGACCCGGTAGGTGGCGAACTTCTGCACGATCCCGCCGGCGATCCGGGTGCTCAGGGTGAAGAACTCGTCCGGGAAGCGCTCGGCCGGGACGAGCACCCAGGCGGCGTCGCGACCCAGGGCGTCGCCGATGACGTCCATCGCCGCGGACTCGTCGCGGATGGCCGGGCCCTCGGCGGGCAGCCGCAGGACACCTGACGGGGCGGTGGGGCTGTGCTCAGACATGACGGTTCTCCGTGGTCATGGAGTGGATGACGGCGAGCAGCTCGGCCGTGTCGGCCGGATCGCCGAGGATGATCACCTTGAGGGTCGCGCGCTCCTCGTTGTGGAGGGACTCCACCCGCGTCGGGACGGTGTTCCCGCGCGGGCCCGAGACCAGTGCCACGAGGGTGTTCGACAGCCGGACGGCCTCCCGCACACCGACACCGTCGATCTGGACGACGGTGGAGACCTCGACGTGCAGCGGACCGGGCTCCGGCGGCGCCGACGCCTCGGGGTCCGCGCCGGCGAAGGACTCGAAGTCGCGGCGGGCGATCCGGTACTGCTTCCCGATCCTGGTGGCCCGCAGCCGGCCGTCGCGGACGTAGCCGCGGACCGTCCGCACGTGCAGCCCCAGCAGCTCGGCCACCTGTTCCACCGAGTAGTACTCCGGCACCGGACACCCTTCGCGCGATGACTCCTTACGGTCGGAAACTACCATGAGAATAGGTTGGATAGGGAAGGATAGGGAGTGCTGTCCGATGAGCGGTACAGCCGACCGTCAGAACTTCGTCAACGCAGCGCGGCATTCGGTCAACGCTGCGTCAGGACGGCGTCCGACTGCCCGGCGCCGCCCTAGCGTCGAAGGAGCAGTTCCGGCAGGCCCCTCCACCACTCGGGAGCACCCGCATGGCCCGCGTCGTCTGGCACGTCCCGGTCACCGTCACCGGCAGGACCACCGCTCTCCGCCTCTTCCGCCTTCGGGACGGCCGCCGCTGCGCGGTCGGCTTCAGCTCCGCCGGCGCGCTGGCCGGCCTGCTCGGCGCCGGGCAGGCCGCCGTCGAGCTCGGCGAACCCGCCCTGCGCGCCCTGACCGCCCCGCTCGGCGTCGACGAGCTGGTCCTGGACCCGCGCCTGGTCGCGCAGCCCGTCGCGGGCGGCGCGGACCGCCCGGCCGGTGCCCGCCGCCCGGCGGCGGGCACCGGCCTCCCGGCCGCCCGGCTGCAACACCGGTGAGCGCCCTCCACCTCGTGCCCGGCGCGCCCGGGCCCGAGGAGGCCCGGCCGCTGCAGGCCCTCGCCCGGGTGAGCTACGGTCCGGTCCCGCTCGACTTCGACCGGCTGGCCGCCGAGTTCCCGGCCGTCCAGAGCGGCCTCGCCCTGGCCGGCGACGCCGACCTCGAACTCCGGCTCGCCTGCACCGGGCCGGAGGAGTTACGGGCCGTCTCCGTCGCCCTGCTGCGCGCCGGGGCCGCCCACGTCCGCATCGACCTCGTCCTGCGGGCGCTGATCCCGGGTCAGCCCGCGCTCCGGTCCGTGCCCTGACGGCCCGTGCCCCGCTGTCCGGAGGGGAGCACGGGCCGGGCGCGGGCCGGGCGCAGGCGCAGACGCCGGGAGGGCCTACACCCCCTGGCGGGTGAGGGCCGCGACGGCGGTCAGCAGCAGCGCCGAACCCGCCACCAGGGCCGGGGTGAGCGGCTCGCCGAAGCACACGACGCCGAGCACCGCGGCCGTCACCCCCGGCACCACGGTCAGACCGGCGAAGTACCACCGGTAGGCGAACAGGGTGGGCACGGTGCCGAGGAAGAGCAGCGCACCGGCCGTCGCCAGCGGCTCCCCGCCGGACGGCAGGACCCCGCCCTCCGCCACCGCGAGCGGCAGCAGGCAGAGCAGCCCGGTGGTGAACGCCCCGGTCGAGGCGCGCGCCGAACCGCCACCGCGCGCCCAGAGCGTCAGCCCGCTCTGCCCGGCCCCGGCCAGCACCGCGAGGGCCGCCCCGAGCAGCGGACGCGGACCGGCCGCCGGGGCGGCCACCAGCAGCGCCAGCCCGCCGAGCGCGAGGGCGAGCGCGACCGACGCCCGGGCCGTCAGGCGCTCACCGAGCAGCAGGTGGGCACCGAGGCTGGTGAGCACCGGACCGGCGCCGATGGTGATCAAGGTGCCGAGGCCGAGACCCGCGTACTGGACCGAGGCGAAGTAGGCGCACTGGCTGACGGCCAGTGCGAGCCCGGTCAGGACGGCCGCGCGGCGCGGGGCACCGCAGGCCCGCCCCCCGGCCGTCCGCCGGAGGGCGGGCAGCAGCGCGAGGCAGCCGGCCGCGACGGCGAACCGCCAGGCACAGACGGCCACCGGGCCGAGCCCTCCGGTGCGCAGCAGCAGGGCGGCGACGGCTCCGCCCGCGCCCCAGGCCACGGCGGCGGCCGAGATGGACAGCAGGCCGTGCCGGACCGGCACGGCGACATGAGTGGTCATGCGTTCGTTCTCCACGACGGGGTGCCGGGCGGGGCCCGGCCGGATGAGGTCCACCGGTGGCGCGGGCGGCACTCATCGGCCCGGTGGCGGGGGGCCGCCGGGCGGGGTGTGCGTGGAGGGGCCGCCCGCTAGCGGACGGGCGGCGGCAGGATCACGAAGCGCATGGGGCCACCCTAGCGCCGGCCGGCGGGCGGGCGGGCGGGCCGCGGCGAGATCGGACTGATCGGCCCGACGTGGGCCTCCGTCGGCTCGACCATCGGCTCGGGACGGCGGTACGGCGCGAAGAACGACGTCGTCGTCGCCGGGTCGACGCGGGCGGTCACCGGGACCGCGTCACCCCTCGCGCCACGGGGCGGGCCCGCCGGTTCACCAACCCGGCGGGCCCGCCCCGTTCCCTCGCGGACCGCTGTCTACAGCGACAGCACCGCGCGCAGCGCCCGCTCCACCTCCGCCTCCGGGTCGTCGGCCGCCCCCTCGGCCCGCCAGGCCACGAACCCGTCGGGCCGCACCAGCACCGCACCGTCCGGGCGCACGCCGTGCGACGCGGCGAAGTCGCCGCCGGGCTCGGGCGCCAGGTCGTCCTCCGCCCCGTCACCGATCCGGTACGCGTCGAGCGGAACGGCCAGCCGGTCCGCGGCCCGCCGCGCCGCCACGTGCCAGGCCGCGCCCTCCGGGCCGGTCAGCAGCACCATCGCCTGCTCGTACAGGTCGAGGGTGGAGAGCCGGACCCCGGCGCGCAGCAGCCACTGGTGCGGCGCCCGGCTGCCGGGCTCACCGGCCGACTCGAACGCCTCCGGCACCACCGGACCGGCCGGATCGGTCCCGGTCACGGCGCCCGACCGGTACCGGTAGCCGAGCGCCACCGACAGCACACCGGCCTGCCGGCCGACGCCGGGCACCACCGCGTACCCCGGGTGGCTGTGCTCGGCCGACCGCGCCGACGCCCGCTCCCCGGTCACCTGGGCCACCGGCCGCCGCTCGCTCCCGTACGTCTCCAGCAGCCCCGGACCGGCCCAGCCGCACAGCGCCGCGGCCAGCTTCCAGGCCAGGTTGTGGGCGTCCTGGATGCCGGTGTTGGAGCCGAACGCCCCGGTCGGGGACATCTCGTGCGCCGAGTCCCCGGCCAGGAACACCCGCCCGGCGGAGTAGCCGTCGGCCACCCGCTCGGCCGCGTGCCAGGGGGCCCTCCCCGTGATCTCGACATCGAGGTCCGGCATGCCGACCGCGGCCCGGATGTGCCGCACGCAGCGCTCGTCGGTGAACGCCTCCAGGGGCTCGCCGCGCTCCGGGTGCCAGGGCGCGTGGAACACCCACTCCTCGTGGTTGTCCACCGGCAGCAGGGCGCCGTCCGCCTCCGGAGCGGTCAGGTAGCAGGCGATGAAGTGACGGTCGCCCACCACCTCGGCCAGCCGCTTCGCCCGGAAGGTGATGCTGACGTTGTGGAACAGCTCGCCCTTGCCGCTCTGGCCGATCCCCAGGGCCTCCCGGACCGGGCTGCGCGGACCGTCCGCCGCGACCAGGTAGTCGGCCCGCACCCGGCGCTCCTCGCCGGTCTCCCGGCTGCGCAGCAGCGCCGTCACGCCCTCGTCGTCCTGCTCGAAGGAGAGCAGCTCGGTCGAGAACCGGATGTCCGCGCCCAGCTCCCGGGAGGACCGCAGCAGCACCGGTTCCAGGTCGTTCTGGCTGCACAGGCACCACGAGCTGGGGCTGAAGCGGGCGAGCCGCCCGCCCGGGTCGATCTCCCGGAACAGCCACTCCTGCTCCTCCCCGGTCAGCGAGGGGGCCTGAAGGATGCCGTGGTTCGGCGCGAGCACCGAGGCCGCCTCGCGGATCGCCGGCTCGATCCCGGCCACCCGGTACAGCTCCATCGTGCGGACGTTGTTGCCTCGGCCACGCGGGTGATGCGAGGTGTCGGCGTGCTTCTCGACCAGCAGGTGTCTGACACCCAGTCGGCCCAGGAAGAGCGAGGCGGACAGCCCGACCAGCGAGCCGCCGACGATCAGGACCGGCACCCGGTCGTCAACCTTCGGATTCATCAATTGCTCCAGCCTGTACGGAGGTTCGGGGCCCTGATGCGGGCTCGGAGCCGCCCTCGACGGGGCTCTCGGACACAGCGGCCCCGTTCTTCCATCCCCCGCGCCGGGGGGCTTCTGCCGCCGCTTCGCCCGGATGGCCCGCATATCTCGCGCCGCCCGTGCCCGCCGCGCACGATCGACCTCAGACCTGGCGCCGACCCCGACCGGCCGACCGCCACCGCACCGCCCTCCCCCCGCCGGAGGCCACCCGGCCCCTCCGGCCCGGCGCCGCCGCACGCGGCCCCCGACGCGTACGGCCCAGAAGCAGAAAGTGGATCATGACGACCCTGTCCGAACCCCCCGCGCGGCAGCACTCCGAATCCGAGACCCGCCTGCGGGTGGTGCTGATGCTGGAGATCCAGGACGGCGCCCAGCAGCGCTTCATGGACGTGTACGAGCAGCTCCGCCACCAGGTGGCCACCGTCCCCGGCCACGTCAGTGACCAGCTCTGCCAGTCCATCAACGACCCCCGCCAGTGGCTCATCACCAGCGAGTGGGAGGACCAGGAGACCTTCCTGGAGTGGGTGGACAGCCCGGCCCACCGGGAGATGGTCAAGCCGATGCACGGCTGCGTCAGCGACACCTTCCGCTCGCTGCGCTACACCATCCTCCGCGAGACCTCCGCCGCTGGCGTCACCGGCACCCGGGCCCCGCAGGAGGTGCCCGAGGGCCTGCCGCGCACCACCCCCTCCGGACAGGCCGGCCCGCCCAAGGCCGACCCCGGGCCCGACGGCGTGGTCCGGCACGCCCTGACCTTCACCGTCAAGCCCGGCAGCGAGCCGGAGGTCGCCCGGATCCTCTCCGGCTACACCTCGCCCCGCGCCGAGGTCGACGACACCACCCGGCTGCGCCGCACCTCGCTGTTCATGCACGGCAACCGGGTGGTCCGGGCGGTCGAGGTGGTCGGCAACCTCGGCGACGCGCTGCGGCACGTCGCCATGCAGCCCGAGGTACGGGCCGTCGAGGAGGCCATCAACCCGTACCTGGAGGAGGCCCGCCAGCTGGGCGACCCGCAGGCGGCCCGCGCCTTCTTCGCCCGGGCCGCACTGCCGGCCGAGCACCAGGCGATCGCCGGCTCCCCCGCCTCCGGCCGGCTGCACCGGCACGCGGTGCTCTACCCGGTCAAGCCCGGCAACGGCCAGGCCGTCGCCGACCTGCTCGCCGACTACGACAACCTGGCCACCGTCGACCCGACCGGGCCCGTGGTCACCAGCACCGTCTTCCACCGGGACGACGTCGTGGTCCGCCTGGTGGACCTGCGGGTCCCCGCCGAGGCGGACCCGGCGGCAGGACTCGGCGTCGCCGGCGAGCGCGAGGCCGCCCTCCTCGGCCGGCTGCTCGACCTCGGCCCGGAGGGCGACCTGCGGACCGTCGGCGGGCTCAGCGCCGTCCTCGCCGCCCGCGCCATGAACCCGGTCACCGACCGCACCTCCCAGCCCGCCTGACGCTCCGCCGCCTCCCCGGCCGGGCCACCACCACCGATCCCGACATCCGTAAGGAAGAAACCATGTCCACGCAGTACCCACGGATCGTGCACGTCTCCGAGGCGCCGGAGAACCGCAGGCGCGGCGGCGACCTGCGCGCCATCCTCACCCCGACCACCTGCGGCGCCACCAGCGGGTTCATGGGGCTGGCCATCGTGCAGCCCGGCGAGCGGATCGGCGAGCACTACCACCCGTACTCCGAGGAGTTCGTCTTCGTCGTCGCCGGCGACCTGGAGGTGGACCTGGACGGCGAGACCCGGGTGCTCAAGCCCGAGCAGGGTCTGATGATCCCCATCGACATGCGCCACCGGTTCCGCAACGTCGGCGACACCGAGGCCCGGATGGTCTTCCACCTCGGCCCGCTGGCACCCCGCCCCGAACTCGGCCACGTCGACACCGAGGAGACGGAGCCGGTGGGCACCTCCGCCCCGCCGGAACACGCCAAGGTGGCCTCGTGAGCCGGCGACGGGTCGCCGTCACCGGAATCGGCGTGGTCGCGCCCGGCGGAGTCGGTGTCCCCGCGTTCTGGGAACTCCTCACCTCCGGGCGGACGGCGACCCGGGGCATCACGCTCTTCGACCCCACCGGGTTCCGCTCCCGGATCGCCGCCGAGTGCGACTTCGACCCGGCCGCCCACGGGCTCGGCCCCGACGAAGTCCAACGGGCCGACCGTTACGTCCAGTTCGCCATGGTGGCCACTGACGAGGCGCTCGCCGACTCCGGGCTGGACCTGGCCGCCGAGGACCCGTGGCGGATCGGCGTCTCGCTCGGCACCGCCGTCGGCGGCACCACCCGGCTGGAGCACGACTACGCCCTGGTCAGCGCTGGCGGCGCCCGCTGGGACGTCGACCACCGGCGGGCCGAACCGCAGCTGCACCGGGCCTTCGCGCCCTCGACGCTCGCCTCGGCGGTCGCCGAGCGGACCGGGGCGCGCGGCCCGGTGCAGACCGTCTCCACCGGCTGCACCTCCGGCCTCGACGCCATCGGGTACGCCTTCCAGAGCGTCGAGGAGGGCCGCGCCGACATCTGTCTCGCCGGCGCCTCCGACTCGCCGATCTCGCCGATCACCGTCGCCTGCTTCGACGCCATCAAGGCCACCAGCGAGCGCAACGACGACCCGGCGCACGCCTCCCGGCCGTTCGACGCCCACCGTGACGGCTTCGTGCTCGGCGAGGGCGGCGCGGTCCTCGTCCTGGAGGAACTGGAACACGCCCGGCGGCGCGGCGCCCGGATCTACGGCGAGATCGGCGGCTTCGCCACCTTCGGCAACGCCTACCACATGACCGGCCTCACCCAGGAGGGGCTGGAGATGTCCCGGTCGATCGACCACGCGCTCGCCCACGCCAGGGTCGACCGCGGCGACGTCGACTACGTCAACGCACACGGCTCGGGCACCAAGCAGAACGACCGGCACGAGACGGCGGCCGTCAAACGCTCGCTCGGCGAGCACGCCTACCGGACGCCGATGAGTTCGATCAAGTCGATGGTCGGGCACTCGCTCGGCGCGATCGGCGCGATCGAGGTGGTCGCCTGCACCCTCGCGCTCGACCGCGGCGTCGTCCCGCCGACCGCCAACTACGAGACACCCGACCCGGAGTGCGACCTCGACTACGTACCGCGCACCGCGCGGGAGATGCCGCTGCGCCACATCCTCTCGGTCGGCAGCGGGTTCGGTGGATTCCAGTCCGCCGTCGTGCTCACAAGAACGGGGTGAGATCCATGACGTCACGTCAGCAGAACCGCCGGGCGGTGATCACCGGCCTCGGCGTGGTGGCGCCGAACGGCGTGGGGGCCGACGCCTTCTGGAAGGCCACCAGGCAGGGCGTGAGCGTCCTCGACCGGATATCCCGTGAGGGCTGCGCGGACTTCCCCCTGCGCATCGCGGGCCAGGTGAGGGACTTCGACCCGGCCGCCGCCATCGACAGCCGCCACCTGGTGCAGACCGACCGGTTCACGCACTACGCGATGGCCGCCGCCGACCAGGCGGTGGCGGACGCCGGATACGTCCCCGACCCCGACGACCCGTACGCGGTCGGCGTGGTCACCGCGGCCGGCTCCGGCGGCGGCGAGTTCGGCCAGGGCGAACTCCAGCAACTCTGGGGCAAGGGACCGCAGTTCGTCGGCCCCTACCAGTCCATCGCCTGGTTCTACGCCGCCAGCACCGGCCAGGTCTCCATCCGCGGCGGCTACAAGGGCCCGTGCGGGGTGGTCGCCAGCGACGAGGCCGGCGGCCTGGACGCCCTGGCCCACGCCGCCCGCGCCATCGAACGCGGCACCGACGCGGTGGTGGCCGGCGCCGCCGAGGCCCCGCTCGCGCCGTACTCGATGGTCTGCCAGCTCGGCTACCCCGAGGTCAGCCTCGCCGACCGGGCCGACCGGGCCTACCTGCCCTTCTCCCCCGCGGCCTGCGGCTTCGCCCCCGCCGAGGGCGGCGCGATGCTCCTCCTGGAGGACGAGCGGACCGCCCTCGGGCGCGGCGCCACCGTCCGGGCGTACCTGGCCGGGCACGGCGCCACCTTCACCGGTGCCTCCCGCTGGGAGGAGTCCCGGGAGGGCCTGGCCGCCGCCATCCGGATCGCCCTCGACCAGGCCAGGATCTCGCCGGAGGAGGTCGACGTGGTCTTCGCCGACGCCCTCGGCGTCCCCGCCGCCGACCGCGCCGAGGCGCTCGCCCTGGCCGACGCGCTCGGCCCGTACGCCGAACGCGTCCCGGTCACCGCCCCGAAGGCCGGCACCGGCCGGGCCTACTGCGGCGCGCCGGTGCTCGACACGGCCGCCGCCGTGCTCGCCATGGAGGACGGCGTCCTGCCGCCCACCCCGAACGTCACCGAGGTCGGACACGACCTGGCCCTGGTGACCGGGCGCGCCCGGCCGGCCGAGCTGCGCACCGCGCTGGTGCTCAGCCGCGGGCTGATGGGCTCCAACTCGGCCCTGGTGCTCCGGCGTGGCGACCGGGAGGCCTGATCCACGCCCCGCCCGTGCCGTCGTTCCACCGCTCCACCGGTCGCCCGTCGCCCGCCCCGCCGGCTCGACCGTCCGGCCGCTCAACCGCAACTCGCACGCTATGAAGGGACATCCCGTGAGCAACACCCTCAGCTATCCCGAACTCGCGACGCTCATCCAGGCCCGGGCCGGCGTCGCCGTCGACCCCCTCGACCTGGAGCGCCCCGGCGTCAGCTTCGACGACTTCGGCGTGGACTCCCTCGGCCTGCTCGGCGTGGTCGGCGAGCTGGAGAACCGGCACGGCGTGAAGGTCACCAACGGCGCGGAGTCGGCGAAGACCCCCGCCGAGTTCCTCGACCTGGTCAACTCCGCCGTCACCGCGAAGGCGGGTGCCTGAGATGGCCGGACACACCGACAACGAGATCGTCATCGCGGCACCGCTCGACCTGGTCTGGGAGATCACCAACGACCTGGAGAACTGGCCCCAGCTGTTCAGCGAGTACGCCTCGGTCGAGGTGCTGGAGCGGGACGGCGACCGGGTCACCTTCCGGCTGACCATGCACCCCGACGACGACGGGAAGGTGTGGAGCTGGGTCTCCGAGCGCACCACCGACCGGTCCTCGCTCGCGGTCCGGGCCCGGCGGGTCGAACCCGGCCCGTTCGAGTTCATGGACATCCAGTGGGAGTACGCGGAGGTCCCGGCCGGCACCAGGATGCGCTGGGTGCAGGACTTCTCGATGAAGCCCACCGCGCCGGTCGACGACGACGGCATGGTCAACCACATCAACCGCAACTCGCGGATCCAGCTGCAGCTGATCCGCGAGAAGGTCGAGAAGAAGGCCGCGGAGCTGTGAGCACGACGTCCCCCCTCACCACGCAGACCCACCGCGCGCTGATCGTCGCCCGGATGAAGCCGGACGCGGCCCGGGGCATCGCCGACGTGTTCGCCGAGTCCGACCGGGGCGAGCTGCCCCAGCTGATCGGCGTCACCGGGCGGAGCCTCTTCCAGTTCGGCGACGTCTACCTCCACCTGATCGAGGCGGACCGGCCGCCCGGCCCGGCCGTCGCCCAGGTCGTCGGGCATCCGGAGTTCCGGGCGGTCAGCGACGCGCTCACCGCGTACGTCCAGGCGTACGACCCGGCCACCTGGCGCGGGCCGAAGGACGCCATGGCGCACGAGTTCTACCGCTGGGAGCGCACCGGCTGAGGGCCGGTGCCGGTCCGTCGAGCGGACACCCCGTCGGCCTGCGGCCTGCGGGGTGTCCGCTCGTGCGGGTCAGCCGGCCGGCCCGGTCATCGCGGCGAGGACGGCGCGCCAGTCCTCCCCGGGCTCCGGGCGGAGCAGCTCGGCGAGCGCGTCGGCCCGGTAGCGCCACGGGCGGCGCAGCTCGGGGTCCGCGTCCTCCGTGGCGGTGACGGCGCCGGCCGAGCCGAGCAGGCGGACCAGCTCGGTGGCGAAGTCCGTCCAGGAGACGTGGCCGGTCACCGCGTTGACCACCCGGCCCGGTGCCCGGGTGAGGCCGCCCGCCAGGGCGCGGGCGAGGGCCGCCGAGTGCACCCAGCTCGCGCCGTACCAGTCGGCGCCGCCCTCCGGCGCGGATCGCGGCAGGGTGATCGGCCGGCCCGCCAGGGCGTCCTGGTAGAGCGCGCCGGTGGCGCCCCAGCGGAGCTGGTCGCGCAGCCGCCGGTTCGGCCCCCAGACCAGCGGCGAGCGGACCACCGTCCAGGGTCCCCGACCGTCGGCGGACTCGCGGAGGATCCGCTCGCACTCCGCCTTGGCCCGCCCGTACGGGCTGACCGGCCCGGTGGCCGGGGCGCCCTCGGCGACCTCGCCCGGCGCGGGGCGCCCGTAGGCGTCGACGCTGCTGACGAAGACGAAGCCGGCCCCGCCGCGCCAACCGTCCACCAGGGCGCGCATCGCGGCGACGTCGACGGCGTGCTCGGTGAACGTGCACGCGGAGTGGATGACGGCGTCCACGCCCTCGACGGACCGGCGCAGGCTGTCGAGGTCGGCGAGGTCCCCCTCCGCGACCTCGACGCCGCTGCGGGCCACCAGGTGCGCCGACTCGGGGCGGACCAGGGCGCGGACCGGTCGGCCCTGGGCGACGAGCTCCTGGAGGACGGCCGCGCCGACACCGCCGGTGGCCCCCGTGAGCAGCACGGTGCCGGCCCGGGTGGCCGTGCTCCGGCCGGTCCCGGTCCGCACGCCCGCGGCGGCGGACGCGGTCGCGGTGGAGCGCCGTTCCGCGGCGCGGGTGGTGAGGAGGCCGGCCAGCGCCCGGGGCGTGCGCTGTTCGAGAACGTCCAGCCCGGTCAGCGGCAGACCCGTGCCGGTCCGGAGCCGCTCCGCCAGCTGGACCGCCACCAGCGAGTGGCCGCCCAGCCCGAAGAAGTCCCCGTCCGGCGACGGGCGTCCGCCCAGCAGGTCCCCGAACGCCGCCAGCACCGCGTCGAGGTGGGCGGACGGGGCGGCGGCGGGCGCGCCGGGGAGGCGGGCCGGGTCGAGGGCGCCGTCGGGGTGGCGGGGCAGGGTGTCCATGAGGGTGACGGCGGCGGGGAGCCGGTCGGGCGGCAGTTGTCGGCGGAGGCCCGCGCGCAGGTCGGTGCCGCCCGGGGCGGACGGGCCGCGGACCACCGCGTAGGCGAGCGCCGGACCGTCGTCCGGGGCGAGCACGGCGGCGTCGGCGACCCGGGGGTCGGCGAGCAGGGCGGCGACCGCGGGGTGCTCCGGTCCGACGGACCCGGCGGGCGACGGCGGGGCGGCGAGGCGGCTGCCGGGGAGCTCGGAGAGCGGGCGGTCGGCGTCGGCGGCGACGGCCACGAGCAGCTCGGCGAAGGCGGCGTGCAGACGGCGGGCGGTGGGCTCGTCGAGGGCGGCCGGGTCGTGCTGGAGCAGGCAGCGCGGCTGCGGGCCGTCCTCGACCAGCAGGGTGAGGCCGAACTTCGCGAGACCGAGGTCGATGTCGACGGCCTCGGCGGCGAGACCGGGCAGGGTCAGCGGCTCCGACGGGCCGACCAGGTCGCAGCTGACGGCGAGCAGCGGGGTGCCGTCAGCGCCCCGGGCGGCGGGGCCGAGCCGCTCGACGACCAGGTCGAACGGGACGTCGTGGTGGACCTGCGCGTCGAGCAGGGCGGTCCGGACGGCGGCCAGGACGTCGGTGAAGACCGGGTCACCGCCGGGGAGTTCGGCGCGGACCGGCAGGGTGTTGACCTGGAGGCCGACCAGTCGGCGCAGTTCCGGGCGGGCCCGGTGGCCGCCGGCGCAGCCGAGGACGAGGTCGGGCTCGCCGGTGGCGGTGCGCAGGGCGGCGAAGGCGGCGGCCAGGACGACGGCGAAGAGCGTGGCCCCGTGCCGGGCGCCGAGCCTGCGCAGGTCGTCGAGGGTGCCCGCGGCGAGCGGGGAGCCGTGCAGGGCGGCCCGCCGGTCGGGGGTGCCGGGCGGGACGGGGCGCAGCAGCGGCAGCGGCCGGGCGCCGGTGAGCGCGGCGGCCCGGTCGGCCGCCGTGGCGGCGAGCTCGTCGTCGCGGCCCCGCTCCCAGCGGGCGTAGTCGGCGTACGGGAGTCCCGGCTCGGGGAGGTCCTCCGGTCGGAGCCCGGCGGCGTCCGCGTACAGGGCCGCGAGGTCGGCGGCGAGGATCGGCAGGGACCCTCCGTCGACGGCGATGTGGTGGATCGTCAGGAGGACGGTGTGGTCGTCGGGGGCGTGCCGGAGGGCGAGTGCGCGGAGCACGGGGCCGGTGGCGAGGTCGAACGGGCGGGCCGCTTCGGCGTGCAGCAGCGCGGTGCCGTCGGGGTCGGTGCTGCCGGGATCGGTGCCTTCCGGGGCGGCGGGCCGCACGGGGACCGGGATCGGGACGACCGGCCCGGTCTCCTGGTAGGGCCGCTCGTCGCGCTGTCCGTAGCGGGTACGGAGGATCGCATGGCGGGCGGTCAGGCCGGTGAGGGCCGTCGCGAGGGCGTCGAGGTCCAACGGACCGCGCAGCCTGGTGGCGAGCGGGACGTGGTAGCGCGCGCCGCCCTGGCCGAGCCGCTCCATCAGCCACATCCGCTGCTGGGCGTGGGAGAGCGGGGCCGCGCCGGTGGCGGAGGTCCGCGGGACCGGCCCGGCGCCGCGGGCGGGGCTCACGGCGCGACCGGGGCCGGCGGCGGAGCCCGAGGTCACGGGGGTGGCGGAGGGGCCGGGAACGGCGGCCGGGGGGCCGCCCGCCCGGTCGGCGGACCCGTCCGCGACCCGGCGGCGGGCGCGGCGGAGCAGGGCGGCCTGGTCGACGGGGGCGGCCTGACCTGCCTGGTCGGCAGGGGCGGTCATCGGGTGGGCTCCTGGTGGTGTGCGGCGGGCCGGGCGGCGTCGCCGTCCGCGGGTTCGGCGGGTTCGGCGGAGGCGTCCGGCGCGGCGGACTCGGCCGCGAGGAGGGCGCGTTCGATCAGCGCCGCCTGGCCCGCCACGGTGGGGTGGTCGAGGAAGTCGCCGAGCGGCAGGTCGACGCCGAGGTCCTCGCGGAGGTCGTCGACGACCCACATCGCGAGCAGCGAGTGGCCGCCCTCGGCGAAGAAGTCCGCTTCGGGAGCGGTCACTTCGTGCTCCAGGGCCCGCGACCAGGCCGCGGCGACGACCTGCTGGATCGGGGTGAGCGCGGCGCCGGCGCCCGGCCCGGCGGCGGCCCCGGGCGCGGGCCGGTCGTCGGACGCCAGGGCCCGGCGGTCGACCTTCCCGCTGCCGGTGAGCGGGAGGGCGTCCAGCACGGTCCAGGCGGTGGGCACCAGGTGCGCCGGGAGGCGCTCGGCGAGCTGCCGGCGGAGCGCCTCGGGGACGGGGCGGGTGCCCTCGGCGGGGACGACGTACGCGGCCAGCGCGGCGTCCTCGTGCCCCGCCCGGCGGACCACGACCGCCGTCTCGGCGACCTCGGGCAGGCTGCGCAGCGCGTGCTCGACCTCGCCGGGTTCGATCCGGAAGCCGCGGACCTTCACCTGGTCGTCCAGCCGGCCGTGGAACTCCAGCGTGCCGTCGGGGCGCCGCGCGGCGCGGTCGCCCGTGCGGTACGCCCGGCCGAGGCCGGGGAGGTCCGCGAACCGCTCGGCGGTCAGCTCCGGTCGGCCGAGGTAGCCGAGGGCCAACCGGGCCCCGCCGATCCAGAGTTCGCCGCGGGTGCCGTCCGCGACGGGCCGCCGCTCCTCGTCGAGGACGAAGGTGCGGGCGCCGCCGAAGGGGCGGCCGATCGGGATCGGGCCCGTGCAGTCGGCCGGCCGGATGCGGTGCAGGGTGGTGTAGGTGGTGGCCTCGGTGGGCCCGTAGGCGTTGACCAGGTCGAGCCAGGGGAAGGCGCGCAGGACCGCGTCCGCGTGCTCGACGGAGAGCGCCTCGCCACCGACGATCAGGGTCCGCAGGACACCGAAGATCCGCGAGCGGCGGGCCGCCAGCTGGTGGAAGAGCGCGGTGGTGAGGAACGCCGTCGTGACGCCGAACCGCTCGATGTCGCGCGCGAGCTCCTCGGGGGTCGGCCGTTCGGCGGGCGAGACGGCGACGGCGGCCCCGCGGACCAGCGGGGCCCACAGCTCGAAGGTGGCGGCGTCGAAGGCGGCGGGCGAGTGGAGCAGGACGCGGTCGCCGGGGCCCAGCGCGATCCCGTCGGGGGCGGTCACCAGGTCGGCGACGGCGCTGTGCGGCACCTGGACGCCCTTCGGCTGCCCGGTGGAGCCGGAGGTGTAGTAGACGAGGGCGACGCCGGCCGGGTCCGGGTGCACCGGGTCGGCGCCCTCGGCGGTCTCGACCGTGCCGGCCGCGGCGCGACCGGACTCGGTGAGCGCCAGCGAGCGGTCCGCGGGGAGGCCGGCGTCGGCGAGCAGCGCCTTGTCCCCGAGGGTGAGCCGGACGCCGGCGTCGTCGAGCATGCCGGTGAGGCGCGGACGCGGGTAGGCCGGGTCGAGCGGCACCACGTGGCCGCCGGCCCACCAGACGGCGAGCTGGGCCACGGCCTGGCGGGTCGCGCGGGCGCAGAGCAGGCCGACGGCGGTGCCGGGGCCGACCCCTCGGGCGGTCAGGTCGGCGGCCAGCCGGCCCGCGGTGGTGACGAGTTCGCGGTAGGTCAGGGCGGTGGAGCCGTCGGTGACGGCGAGGGCGCGGGGGCGCAGCGCCGCCTGCCCGGCGATGAGCGCCGGAACGGTGGCGGCTTCGGGCGCGCCGGCGGGCGCGGCCTCGGGCGGGGCGTCACCGGTGGCAGGGGTGTGCGCGGCGGTGGAGGTCATGGGGTGGTTCCCTTCCGGGCACCCCGGCGGCGTACCGGGGTGCCCTGCGGCGGCGGTCGGGAGGTGCGGCGGCCCGTCAGCCGGTGGCGGCGCTCGTGAGCCGCTCGTCGATCAGCCGGGCGATGGCCCGCAGGTCGGGCTGGCGCAGCAGCAGCGGGGCGCGCAGCCGTACTCCGTACGCGTCCTCCAGTGCGGCGAGCAGTCGGGCGGCGGTGACCGACGTCCCGCCCGAGTCGAGGAAGTTGTCCGCCGGTTCGAGGTCCGTGCGGCCGAGCAGCTCGTGGCAGAGCCGGAGCACGGTCCGCTCGGTGGCGGTGGCGGCCGTCTCGGGCGCGGGTCCGGCCGGGCGGCCGGCGTCCTCGGCCTTGAGCAGCGCGGCCCGGTCGATCTTCCCGTTGGCGTCCAGCGGGAAGGTGTCGACCAGCCGCAGGGTGCCCGGCACGGCCTGCTCGGGCAGCCAGGGCCGGACGGCGTCCAGCAGGTCGGCCGCCGCGGGTACGGGTTCCTCCGGCGCGGGCTGGACGAAGGCGAGCAGGTGGGCACCGCCGGCCGTGCCCGGGCGGGCGACGACGGCGGCGCGGCGGACCCGGGGGTCGCGTTCGAGGGCGGCCTCGACCTCGGCCGGTTCGATCCGCACCCCGCTGACCTTGACCTGGTCGTCGAGCCGGCCGAGGAACTCGACCACGCCGTCGGGGCGCATCAGCACGCGGTCGCCGCTGCGGTAGACCCGGTCGGTGCCCTCGATCTCGTCGGGCGCCGAGACGAAGCGTCGGGCGGTGAGCTCGGCGTCGAGATAGCCGATGGCCAGGCCCCGCCCGCCGATCCGCAGTTCGCCCGCGTGGCCGTGCGGCACCGGGCGGCCGTCCTCGTCGGTGACCAGGACGACGGCGCCGGGGATCGGGCGGCCGATCGGCGGCGCGCCCGCTCCGTGGTCCGCGCCGGGCGCCATGCTGTGGACCGTCGTGACGACGGTGGCCTCGGCGGGACCGTAGGCGTTGTGGACGGTCGCGGTGACGTCCGGCCCCGGGGCGCGCCGCAGCCGGTCCCCGCCGACGCAGAGGTGCCGCAGGGCCAGCCCGGCGGGCCAGGGGCGGTCGAGGACGGGCTCGGCCAGCGGGGTGGGCAGCACGCCGACGGTGATGCCGGCCGTGCGCCACCAGTCGGTGAGCGCGGTCGGGTCCCAGCGGACGGCGTCGGGGGCGACGACGAGCGCGGCGCCGGAGGTGAGGGTGGCCCAGAGCTCCATCAGGTGCGGGTCGAAGGCGACCCCGATGAGCAGGCTGTGCCGGTCGCCGGGGCCGAGGCCGGTCAGCTCGCGGTACCACTGCAGCATCGCGCCGAGCGCGGACTCGGTGACGGCGACGGCCTTGGGGGTGCCGGTGGAGCCCGAGGTGAGCACGGTGTACAGGGTGCCGGCGGGGATGCGGACGCCCGCCGCGCGGTCGGCGGCGAAGGCGGCGACCGCGCCGGCCGCGCCGGGGGCGGTCAGCGGCCGGTGGAGCCCGTCCCGGTGGGACGGCGGCAGCAGTGCCGGGTCACCGACCAGGCACGCGGGCCGCAGCTGTTCGGCGACGGCCTGGAGCCGGCGCTCGCCGGGACGCGGGCCGAGCGGCAGGTGGACGGCGCCGAGTCTGGCGACGGCGACGGTGGCCGCGACCAGGGCCGCAGAGTGGTCCAGGCAGAGGCCGACCAGGTCGCCGGGGCGGACGCGGTCGGCCAGGACGTCGGCGAACTCCGACGCGAGGGCGTCGAGTTCCGCGTAGCTCAGGGTCTGCTCGCCGTCGATCAGCGCCGGGGCGTGCGGGGTCCGGTGGGCCCAGCTGGTGAAGAGGTCGAGCACCGCGCCGTCCTGGTGCGGACGCCCGTACGCGATGCTGGCCCCGGCCGGGGTGGTGTCGGTCTGGCGGGTGTCGGTCTGGGGGATGTCGGACTGGGGGTTCGTCATGGCTGCTCCTCCGTGGATCGATCGGGCGGTCGTCGTGGGTCTCACCCCAGGCCCATGGCCTTGGCGACGATCACCTTCTGGACCTCGGAGGTCCCCTCGATGATGGTCGTCATCCGGACGTAGCGGTAGAGGAACTCCAGGGGATGGCCGCGCACCCAGCCGGTGGCGCCGTGCACCTGGAGCGAGCGGTCGACCGCCCGGACGGCCGTCTCGGAGGCGGTGAGCTTGGCGAGCGCGGCGTTCTCGGGGGCCTCGGTGCCGTCGTCGACCAGCCGGGCGCAGGCCAGGGTGAGCAGCTTGGACGCCTCGACCTCGGCCCGGGTGCTCACCAGGTGCTCCTGGACGTGCTGGTAGTCACCGATCCGCTGCCCGAAGGCCCGCCGCTCCCGGGCGTACTCGACGCCGAGCCGCAGTGCGTACTCGGCGATGCCGTTGCACATCGCGGCGACCACCAGCCGGCCCCGGGACAGGCTGTCCATGGCGAGCGCGGTGGCGGCGCCGACACCGGCCTCGCCGCCGATCACCGACGCCATGGGGGCGTGCAGCCGGTCGAGCGTCAGCTCGAACAGCGGCTCGCCGGACATGCCCTCGTAGCGCTGGCCGATCCGCAGGCCCGGGTGGTCCATCGGGAGGACGAAGGCCGTCGCACCGGCGGTGGGCCCGGCGCCGCCGCCGAGGTCGGTGGCGGTGACCACGAGGGCGAGGTCGGCCCGGTCGGCGTTGCTGACGAAGGTCTTGCGGCCGTTCAGCAGCCAGCCGTCCCCGTCCCGGACGGCGGTCGTGGTGAGCCGGAACGCGTCGGACCCGGCCTGCGGTTCGGTCAGCGCCAGACAGCGGGTCCGCTCGCCGCGGACCAGCGGGACGAGGTGGCGCTCGATCTGCTCGGGCGTGCCGTGCCGCAGCAGCGGGCTGGGCCCGTCGGACCCGGCCAGCGCGTACGGGGCCAGCGCGCAGCCGCTGCGCCCGGCGGCGTGGTGGAGCAGCACGACGGCGGTGAACGGCATGTCCGCGCCGCCCAGCTCCTCCGGGTAGTCCCCGGCGTAGAAGCCGAGCGCGGCGGAGCGCTTGCGCACGTACGTCCGCAGGTCGGCCGGCGGCTGCTCGGCGGAATCGCCCAACTCGGCTGCCAGCGGTTCGAGTTCGCGGCGGACGAAGCTCTCGAAGGCGTCGACGAGTTCGCGGTGGCCGGCTTCGAGGACGGCGGAGGGGGCGGAGAGGCTCACTGGTCGGCTCCGGTCAGGGCGCGGGCCTGGTCGGCCAGGACGGGGTGCTGGAAGAGCGTGCGCAGGGGCGGACGGGAACCCAGGCGCGGTTCCAGCCAGGCGGCGAGCCGGGCCGCGAGCAGCGAGTGGCCGCCAACCTCGAAGAAGTGCGAGTCCGCGGTGAACCGGTCGTGGCCGAGCACCTCGCGCCAGGCCTCGGCCACCATGGCCTCGCCGGGGTCGGTGAAGGCCTGCGGTTCGGCCGCCGCCGCCTCGGCCGCGCCCGGCGCCACGGCGGCGATCCGGGCCAGGGCGGCACGGTCGGGCTTGCCCCCGGGCAGCAGCGGCATGACGGCCAGGGCCGTCCAGGCCGAGGGGACCAGGCCGGCCGGGAGCCGGCGGGCCAGGGCGGCGTGCAGGGCCGTCTGGTCGGGCTGCTCGGCGCCCTCCAGGAAGCCGAGCAGGCGCGGGCCGGCGGTCGCGTCCTCGTGCAGCACGACGGCGCAGGAACGGCCGCCCAGTTCGGCGGAGGCGGCGGCCTCGATCTCCTCCAGTTCGATCCGGAAGCCGCGCAGCTTCACCTGGTTGTCGTGCCGGCCCAGGAAGCGGAGCCGGCCGTCCAGGCCCCGAAAGCCGCGGTCGCCGGTGCGGTAGACCCGCTCGCCGCCGAGCGCGGGGACGGTGACGAACCGGGCCTCCGTGACCTCCGGCAGGCCGAGGTAGCCGTCGGCCAGCGCGTCTCCCCCGACGACGAGCTCGCCGACCGCACCGGGCGGCAGCGGGCGGAGGCCCTCGTCCAGGACGTGCACGCGCACGCCGGGCAGTTCGGTGCCGAGCGGGATCTCGGCGGCGTCCGCGGCGACACCGGCCGCCGCCGGGTCGGTCGCCGTCAGGTCGGTCGCCGCCGGGTCGGTCGCCGGACGGCCGGACTCCGCGAGGTCCTCGTCCGTGATCTCGTGCACGGTGGACGTGACGGTCGCCTCGGTGACGCCGTAGGCGTTCAGCACGGTCACCCCGGTGCCCGCGGTCAGCCCGCGCAGGGCCCGAGCGGGCAGCCGCTCACCGCCGAGGACGAGCAGACGCGGGGACCAGCGGCCGTCCGCCAGCGCCTCGCGCAGGTCGTCGCGGACGGCCAGGGCGTAGCTGGTCGGCAGGTTGGCGACGGTGACCCCGCGGGCGGCCAGCACCGCGACCAGCTCGGGCCCGGTCGGGACCTCGCGCTGCGGCACCACGAGAGCGGCGCCCGCGACCAGCGAGGGCAGCACCTCCTCCAGCGCCACGTCGAAGGAGGGGCGGGCGAAGAGCAGCACCCGGTCCGCGGGCCCGAGCCCGTAGCGGGCGGCGACCGCGGCGGTGTAGCGGGCCAGCGCCGTGCGGCCGACCAGGACCGGCTTGGGCACACCGGTCGAGCCGGAGGTGTGGATCACGTAGGCGGCGCCGTCGAGCACCGCTGCGGGCTCGGCCTTCGGGAACGGCGGGCCGTCCAGCAGGGCCGGGGCGACCGTGCCGGGCAGCGCGAGGGCGCTCTGCCGGGTCGCGAGGACCAGGGCCGGGCCGAGCCGTTCCAGCAGCAGGGCGAGCCGGGCCTGCGGGTCCTCGGCCGAGAGCGGGGCGTAGACCGCGCCGTACCGCAGGCAGGCGAGCAGCGCGACCACGCTGTCGACGCCGCGCGGCAGCACGGTGGCGACCGGCTGGCCGGGCGTCACACCGGCGGCGCGCAGGCGCTCGACGAGGGCCCCGACGCGGCGGTCGAGGTCGCCGTAGCCGAGCCGCTCGGTGCCGGCGAGCAGGGCGAGGGCGCCCGGGTCGTGGGCGGCGGCCGGGTCGAGGTCGGCGAGCCGGTCGAGGCCGGCGGGCGGGGTGGGCGCGGCGGACCCGGTCCCGTCGGTGGCCGCGGTGACCCCGGTCCCGACGGTGGCCGCGGTGGCCCCGGTGACGGGTGCGAGGTCGGCGAGCGGCGCGTCCGGCCGGTCGAGGTAGTCGCGGAGCAGCGCCAGCAGCCGCTCGGTGAGCAGGACGGCCGTCTCCTCGGCGAACAGGTCGGCGTCGTAGTCCCAGACCAGGGTCATCCCGGCCGTGCCGAGCTTCTCGCCGACCACCCGGCGGTCGTCGGGCAGCAGTACCAGGTCGAGGTCGAAGCGGGTGGTGCCGGTGTTGAAGCCCTCGTACAGCGACACCTCCAGTCCGGGCGCCTGGACGTCGGGCAGCGGCGCGTCGTGCGCGCTGAACATGACGCTGAACAGCGGGTTGTCCGCGCCGCTGGTGTGCCGGCCCAGCGCGCGGGTCAGCTCCTGGACGGGCACGTCCTGGTGGGGCAGCGCGCGGAACAGGACGTCGGTCACCTCGTCCACGGTCTCCGTGCCGGGCGCGACCGGGTCGAGCCGCAGGCGCAGCGGGACGGTGTTGACGAACATCCCGACGGTGCCCTCGAAACCCGGCGGGCGGTTGCCCACGGCGGTGCCGACCATCAGCTCGCGGTGGCCGCTGTGCCGGCGCAGCAACTCGGCGAAGAGCGCCAGCAGGGTGGAGAACGGGGTGTGCCCGTCGCGCCGGCCGCGCTCGCGCAGCCGCTCGGCCAGATCGGCGCCGATCGACTGGCGCAGCTGGCCGCCGCGGTGCCGGCGCACGACGCCGGGCCGGGCCAGCCCGGGCAGCGCGAGGTCCACCGGCGCGTCGGCCAACTCACTTTTCCAGTAGGCGAGTCCGCGCTCCCTGGCGGCGTCCTGGCTGGGACCGGCGGCCCGCACGTGGTCCTCGTACGAGGGTGCGGCGGGCAGGGCGGCGACCTCGCCGAGGACGTGGGCCCGGTAGACGGTGAAGAGGTCCCGGAGCAGGATCGCGAACGAGTGCCCGTCGTGGATGAGGTGGTGCTCGACGTGGATCAGCCGGTGGTGGTCGTCGGCCAGCCGGACGAGGTGCCAGCGCAGCAACGGAGCCTGCGCGGTGTCCAGCGGCTCCTCGGCCTCGGCGGCGAGCAGGGTCCGGAACGACGCCTCGGGGTCGGGTTCGACGGAGAAGTCGCTGGTGCGCAGGCGCGGTTCGGTCCGGGCGCCGACCCGCTGGAGCGGCAACCCCTCGGGCCGGGCCACCAGTTCGAGCCGCAGGCCCGGGTGGTGGGCGAGCACGGCGGCCAGGCCGGCCCGGAGCGCGTCGGTGTCGAGCGGCCCCCAGAGATCGAGGGCGGCGGTGAAGTTGTACGCGCGACTGCCTGGCAGCATCTGCTCGTGCAGCCAGACGATCTCCTGCGACGAGGAGAGTGCGAACATGGACAACTCCCTTGCGGTAGCGATTGGGTGTGTGTGCAACGGGGCGGGCGGGCGCGGTGGGCCCGCCGCTGCCGGGCGGGCCGGGGATGGTGGCGCGCGCGGCGGGACGTGTGCGGGGTCGGAGGTCAGGTCCGGATTCGGGCCCGATTCGGTTGGGTCGTCCGGGTGGTGAGGGTCGGTGGGTCCGGTCCGGCGGCCTCAGGCGGGCGGGCCGAGGTGACGGCGCAGCGTCGCGAGCAGTGCCTCGAACGCGGCCTCGGCGTCGGCGTCCCGGTAGCGGTCGCGGTCCCAGGCCAGCCGGACCAGCAGGTCCTCACCGTGCGAGGCGGAGACCGCCAGCGGGGCGGCGAGCGGACGACCGCCCACGTGGGTCTCCCGTCCGGCGGCGCCGCCGAGCACCAGCGGCGGCCGACGGTTCAGGTCCTCGAAGGTCAGCAGGCCGTCCAGGGTCCCGGACCAGCGCGCCCCGGCCGAACGGGCGGCGCGCACCACCTCGTCGTACGGCGTGTCCGCGTGGTCGAGGTCGTCCCACCACTCGGCGCCGAGCTCGTCGAGGCTCCGCGCAGGCCCGGGCGCGACCGGGTGGACGAGGGTGTTCAGGAAGCAACCGAGGACGGGTTCCGCCCCGGGCGGGCGGCCGCCCCACGGGTAGCCGAGCGCGAGCACCCGCTCCCCGGCGGCGAGCCGGCGGGCCGCGGCGCCGACGGCGTCCAGCAGGGCCGGGAAGACACCGCCCCGGGCGGCCCCGGTCGCGGCGGGCAGCCGGTGGGTGACCACGCCGGTGGACCGGGCGACACCGCCGGCGGCGGCCTCCTCCCGGGGGACTTCCTCCAGTCCACCGAGCCGGGCGGCCCAGTGGGCGTGTGCGGTCTCGCTCGCGGCCGCCGCCTCGCCGGCCAACTGGCCCTCCACCGCGGCCCGGTAGGCCGCGACGCCGTCCTCGTCCGGACTGTCCGGCCGGGCCCGGCCTCCCAACCCCTCCGGTGCGGACGCGTCGTCCTGTCCGTACGCCGCGGTGAGGTCCGCCGTGACCAGTCCGAGCGACTGCTCGTCGCAGGCGGCATGGTCCAGCGCGACGGCCAGCACCTCCTCGTCGTCGTCCGGCGCGGACGCGAGCAGCAGGCGCAGCACCGGTCCGTCGAGCGGCCAGTCCAGCAGCGCGCGGCGCAGCGCCGCCGCGGCCGACCGGTCCGGGCCGCCCCGGCCGACGGCCGCCCGGGCCACCTCGACCGCCGGCGCGCCGAGCCGGAGGAGGGGGGTGCCGCGCACCGTCGTGAACGCGCCGCGCAGGGCGGGGTGGCGGGCGGCCAGCCGGACGGCTGCGCGGTGCAGGCGCGGCAGGTCGACGGTCCCGCGCGGGAAGGCGAAGAACAGCGGCACGATGTCGGTTCGGCCGCGGGGGTCGCGGCGGCGGGTGATCAGGAACCGCCGCTGGGCCCCGGTGAGCGGGAGCAGTTCCGCCGGGGCGGGGGCGGCGTCGAGGACGGACCGGTAGCGGGCGAGGTAGGCGGCCGTGATGCTGGAGTACACGGAGGGTCTCCGCTTTCGGTTCAGGGCGTTCGGACGTCCAGGGCTGGTGCGGGCGGCTGCGGGCGTCGGATCCCGTTCAGCCGTTGCGGGCCGGTCGGCCCGATGCGGCCCTGTCAGGACGTCGGAACGTCAGGAAGTCAGGAAGTCGGAAGGTCGGGGCGGAGGACGGTCCGGCGGGCGGGCGGTGGTCAGTGCACCGTTCTCGCGTCCTCCGCGGCCTCCGGGTCGGTGCGCTCGGGGACGCCGGCCGACGCCGGTCCGGCGTCCGGTCCCGACCCCGTCTCCGGGTCCGGCACCGGCTCCGCCCCCGGGGCGGAGGGCAGGTCCCGCATGCCGCGCAACGGTGAGAGCAGCAGCGGCACGGGCACCACCAGGGTGCCGACGGCACAGACCCAGAGCGCCGCCCGGGGCCCGGCCGTGTCCGCGACGGTGCCGCCGATCAGGGCACCCAGCGGCAGCGTCCCCCAGACCAGGAAGCGCATGGTGGCGTTCATCCGGCCGAGCAGCTCCGGCGGGCAGAGGCTCTGCCGGAAGCTCACCTGGGCGACGTTGTAGGCCACCGCGCCGAACAGCACCACGACGCCGCCGACCGCGAACAGCACCGCCCCCGCTCCCCCGTCGGCGAGCGGCCAGAGCAGCGCGAACGGCCCGGTCACCAAGGGGGCGAGCCAGATCAGCCGGCCCTGGCCGATCCGCCGGGCGAGCGGGCCCGCGCAGACCGCGCCGGCGAGGCCGCCCACGGCCGAGACCGAGAGCAGCACCCCGATCGCCGCCGGGGAGAGGTCCAGGACCCTGACCCAGAAGACGGTCTGCACGGCCATCAGCACCGCGCTGAAGAGGTTGGACGCGGCCGTGGCGGCGGCGATCACCCGGAGCAGTGGATGCCCCACCACGAACCGGACGCCCTCGGCGACGTCCTCGCGCAGCGAGCGGCCGGGCTCGGTCCGGGGCTGCGGTTCGTGGGCCCGGATCCGGGAGAGCAGCACCGCCGAGGCGAGGTAGCCGAACGCGTCGGCGACGATCGCCAGCGGTGCGCCGAGCAGTTGGACCAGCCCGCCGCCCAGCCCCGGTCCGGCGATCTGTGCGGAGGAGCGGACGGTCTCGATCGCACCGTTGCCCGCGATCAGCTGTTCACGCGGCAGCAGCACCGGCAGGTAGGACTGGTGGGCGACGTCGAAGAAGACCGTCGCCACTCCGGTGACCAGGGCCACCAGGTAGAGCTGGACCAGCGTGAGCGCGTCGAGCACGCCGGCCACCGGGATCGAGCCGACGGCCAGGCAGCGGAGCAGATCGGCGCGGACGAGGACGGGCAGCTTGCGCATCCGGTCCAGCCAGGCACCGGCGGGCAGGCCGACCAGGAGGAAGGCGGCGGTCTCGGCGGCCGTCAGCAGGCCGACCTGGAAGGGCGTGGCGTCGAGTTCCAGCACCGCGACCAGGGGCAGCGCGACCAGGGTCACCTGCGTGCCCGCCTGGGCCGCGACCGCTCCCGAGAGCAGGAGCCGGAAGTCGCGACGGGCCGACGGAGGGGTGCGGGGTGGATGGGGCTTGTCGTTCATCAGTACGACTCTCGGTTACCGATTCGCTACCGGGCAACCGTCTGGCTCGTTTCCGGCCTCCCTCCCGAACGACCGGATCCCGCCGCTCCCGCAGGCTTCCCTTAGCCCGCCCTTATGTCACGGATCCGGGCCCGCGACCCTCCTCCGGAACCGGGACCAGCGATGTCGTCCCCCTGTCGCCACCGGCGTCACGTGTCCACCGTTGCGTCCGATATCCGGACCACCCGTTTCGCGCCAGCGGACGGTCAACCTCAACTTGGCCGGATCCGGTGAAGTGCTGACGTTCCGTCACCTGGCCGTGGCTCCACCGTGGTAACCGCAGACGAACGGCCCCCGGACCACAGCGGGTCCGGGGGCCGGGGGCCGACGGTGCCGGGGCCGCCCGGCACCCGGTCAGGCCGGGTCGAGGACGGCGTCCGGGGTGCGGCCGGCCTGGGCCTGCTCGATGCGCTTGACGAGCATCGCGGCGAGCCGACGGGTCGCGGCCCGGTCGACCGGGCCGCCCTCGGTGGTCACACTGGCGACCACCGTGCCGGACCGCAGGACGATGCTCACGCCGTCCCGGCCGCCCAGCTGCCCCTGGAACGCGCGGCTCTCGGTGCCCAGCACCCCGAGGTCGAGCGCGGTGTAGTGAGCGGCGTCGCCGTAGGCCGCGTAAGCCTCCTTGAGGCGGTTCGCGGCCTCCGCCCTTCCGGCGAGGGTGTCGACGCCGAAGCGCGCGGTCACCTCTCCGGAGGCGAAACGGGCCGTGCCGCTCAGCGGCTTGCCGGTGCACGGCGCGGTGGTGGTGCAGGTGGTGGCGTGGTCCGCGGTGTCCACCTTCCGCTTCTCCTCCTCCCACCCGGTCATCGCCTTCTGGTCGGGCAGGAGCTGCAGGACGAGCTTGCCGTCGAGCAGCAGGGTGTCCGAGTCCGGCCCGGCGGTCGGCTGCGCACCGCCACCGGCGGTGGTGCCCGCGGTGTTCGCGCCCGAAGCGCCACCGGGAGCGCCACCGGCGGGAGCACCACCGGACGCACCGCCGGAGCCGGCGCCCGTCGTGGCGCCCGCCGCCGTACCGGCCGGCGCGGTCACGCCGTCGGCCGCCGGAGTACCGCCCGGCTCGGTACCGCCCGCCGTCCCCGGGGCCGCGGTCCCGGTCGGGGCCGGGGAGGCGGTCCCGGTCGGGGCCGGGGAGGCGGCGCCGGAGGCCCCCGCCGCGCCCTCCGCGCTCCCCGGACTCGCCGAGGCGGCCACCGTGCTCCCGGCCGTGTGGCCGGAGGTCTTCCCCCCGGACCCGCAGGCCGCCAGCGTCCCCAGCAGCACACCCACCGCCGCCGCGGCGGCCACCTTCCGACCGGCCGTCCCCATGTCCCGCCCCTTTCGTGTCCGTGGTCCCTCAAGATAGACGCGGGCCGGGCCTGCCGGTTCTCCGGGGCATCCACCTCGGCGAACGGCCGCGCGCGGCCGGGGCGCCCCCGGAGCGCTCCGGGGGCGAACGGTCACGACCGGCCCCGGGCGGACCGGATCACGGCGGGTCAGGACGGGTCGGCCGCCGCGCCGCCCGGGGCGCCCTGCGGCAACGGCTCGACCCCCACCACCCGGCTGACCCGGGTGGGCTCGACCAGCACCACCACCCGCCGCTCGCCGGGGACCCGCCAGCCGTACTCCGTGCCGAGGTACGTCCGGGCCAGCCGGTCCATGTTCCGGTCGGCCTCCTCCCCCTCGACGAACCGCACCACCCGCCCCCGGATCTGCACCCGGTCGTACGGGTCGGCCGGGTCGGCGAGCGACAGGCAGACCCGGGGGTCGCGCCGCAGGTTCCGCTCCTTCACCCGCCCGACGGAGGTGTTGAACAGCACGAGGTCTCCCTCCATCCCCACCCACATCGGGCTCACATGCGGCGAACCGTCGGCGTTGACCGTGCCGACGTACCAGATGTGTCCCGCCTCGATCCGCTCACGGACGTCCTTCGAGATCTCAGCCATGCGCCGAGTCTCCCCACCCCCGCCCCGGCTCACCCGTACCCGCGCACCCGGGCACCGGCCGGCGCGGCACGGACCGGACGACGGCCGGACGACGGCCGGACGACGGCCGAACGGGATGCCGACGCGTCGTCGGAACGACCCGTTCCGACGACGGATACCCCGGGGGGACCCAATCACCCGGATCGCCCAGGGCACCCGGGTGAACACGCCCGGGAGTCCACCCGAAGGGCGCACCGGCCCGCCCGCCGCTGCCGTCCTCCGGTGGCAGTGGCCGCCACCGTGGATGACGGTGGATCAGGCGCGTACCTGCGAATCCCCTGGCCGACGACGTGTCGGCCATCGCAGCCCGCGCCGGAAGGATCATCATCATGCGTTCTGCACGCACGCTGCTCGCCGGGGCCGCCGTCGCCGCCGTCCTCACCGCCGGTGCCCCGCTCGCCTACGCGGACGGCGCGGCCGACCCGGGCAAGAACCTGACCTGGCAGGAGAAGCAGGAGAAGGGCGCCAGCGCCGAGGGTCAGAAGACCTGGGAAGAGAAGCAGAAGGGCTCCTCCGGCGAGGAGCACAAGGCCGAGGAGTACAAGGGCGGCGAGTACAAGGCCGACGAGAAGGCCCCGCACGGTGGCGTGCACACCGGTGGTGGCGGCCTGGCCCTCTCCGGTGGCGGCCTGGCCTCCGGCGCGGTCCTGCTGCTCGGCGGCCTCGGCGCGGGTGCGATCGCCCTGCGCCGCGGTCGCCGCGGCGCCGACGCAGCCATCTGATCCCGCGCCGTTCCCGCCGCTCCCCCGCCGTGACCGCCGCCCCGTGCGCCGGTCGCGGCGGGGGCCCGCGGGGCGGCGCTTCGCCGTGTCGGGCCCGCGGTTGCGGGCCCGAGGAGAGGAGCCGGCGCGATGGCCGGTCTGGTCCCTGGAACGTCCCGGCTGCTGCGCGCGGGGATGGGCGCGGCGGCGGTCGGTCTGCTGCTGATCTACAACTCGGTGGACACGGTGTCCTCCGACGAGTCGGAGTCGAGGCAGGCCGCGCCCGCGGCGGCCACCGCGCCCGTCTCGCCCGGCGCCGCGCCCACCGACTCCCCGGCCGCGGCGCCCGCCACGACGGCCGCGGCCGGACCCGCCAAGGCGTCCGCGCCCGCGGCGCCCCCGCTGAAGCGGTCCAAGCCGACCCGGCTGAGGATCCCCCAGATCGGCGTGGACGCCCCCTTCACCGAACTCACCCTCGGCCCGGACAGCCAGCTCGGCGCCCCGCCGCCGGAGGACAAGAACCTGGTCGGCTGGTACCGGGACGGCGTCTCCCCCGGAGAGCGCGGCGCCTCGGTGGTCGCCGGGCACGTCGACACCACCAAGGGGCCCGCCGTCTTCCTGCTGCTCAGCCTGCTGCTGCCGGGTCACAAGGTCGAGGTCCAGCGGGCCGACGGCACGATCGCCGTCTTCTCGGTGGACTCGGTCGAGACCTTCGCCAAGGACGCCTTCCCCGACCAGAAGGTGTACGGGAAGACGCCGGACGCCCAGCTGCGGCTGATCACCTGTGGCGGCGTGTACGACAAGAAGCGCCGCGACTACCTGGACAACGTGGTGGTCTTCGCGCACCTGGAGTCCTCGCGCAAGGCCTGAGCCTTAGGGCTCGGGCCTTCGGCCCGGGTGCGGCGAGGACGGCGACCGCTGGCCCCTTCTCCGAGGAGGGGCCGGCGGTCGCCGTCGTCGCGCGGACCGGACCGGCGGTCAGCCGCGGACGGTGGCCTCGAAGGCGTGCAGGTAGGGGTTGACCGGGCGGACCTCCGCGACGGACAGGCCGGCCTCCTCCATCAGCCGGACCAGGCTCGCCTCGGAGTGCTTCGCACCGCCGACGTTGAGCATCAGCAGGAGGTCCATGGCGGTGGTGAACCGCATCGACGGGCTGTCGTCGACCAGGTTCTCGACCACCACGACGCGCGCACCCGGCGTGGCCGCCGCGACCACGTTGGCCAGCGTGCGGCGGGTGCTCTCGTCGTCCCACTCCAGGATGTTCTTGATGATGTAGAGGTCGGCGTGGACCGGAATGGCCTCCCGGCAGTCGCCCGGCACCAGCCGGGCCCGCCCGGCGAAGGCGCCGCCGTCCCGCAGCCGGGGGTCGGCGCCGGCGACCACCTTGGGCAGGTCCAGCAGGGTCCCGTGCAGGGTCGGGTGCTTCTCCAGCAGGCTGGCCAGGACGTGGCCCTGGCCGCCGCCGATGTCGACCACCGAGTCGATCCCGGTGAGGTCGAGGTACGCGGCGAAGTCGGCGGCCGACTGCCGGCTGGAGGTGGTCATCGCCTTGTCGAAGACCTTCGCGGAGTCCCCGGCGTCGCTGTGGAGGTAGTCGAAGAACTCCTTGCCGAACAGCTCGGGGAAGACGTTGCGGCCGGAGCGCACCGCCTCGTCGAGCTTCGGCCAGGCCTCCCAGGTCCACGGCTCGGTGCACCAGAGGGAGATGTAGCGGAGGCTGTTGGGGGCGTCCTCGCGCAGGAGGCGGGACATCTCGGTGTGCTCGAAGCGGTCGCCGCCCGCCTCCTCGAAGATGCCGTAGCAGGTGAGGGCGCGCAGCAGACGGCGCAGCTGCCCGGGTTCGGTGCCCAGCTCGGCGGCGAGGTCGGTGACGGTGGTGGGCGTGTCGCCGAGCGCGTCGGCGACGCCGAGCCGGGCGGCCGCGCGGACGGCGGCGGCGCAGGCGGCGCCGAAGACGAGCTCCCGCAGGCGCATGGCGGCCTGCGGGGTGGTGGCGGGTGCGGTGGTCATGTGCCGTCTCTCTGCTTTCTGCAGGGTTCTGCGGGTTGCTGCGGTCTCTGACGGGGGCGAACGAGGGTCTTCGGGGTGCCCGCCGCGCCTCCGGGGCCGGAGGGGAACCGGGGCCGGAGGCGCGGCGGGTGGGGTCGGGCGGTGTGCGGGCCGGACCGGGCACGGGCGGTGCGCGGGCGGCGGGGCCGGTCCGGCCGGATCAGCAGTGGCCGGCCGGCTCGGAGACCGCGCAGTGGTTGCGGGCGAAGGCGTTGTCGGTGCCGGTGTCGCGGTCGGCGAGGTCGGCCGGGCCGTTGCCGACGACGAGGTTGTCGGCCACGGTGTTGCGGGCGTTGGCCACGCCGACCACGCTGCGGACGAGCACGATGCCGCCGGAGAACGGCGAGGCCCCGACGTTGTCGCGGACCTGGTTCTCCGTCACCGTGGTCTCCTCGGCGCCGGTCAGCACGATCCCGGCCCCCTGGATGTGGTCCAGGCGGGGGTTCGGCGGGCAGTAGCGGTTGTTCGCGACGACCCGGTTGCGGGTGACGGTGAGCGCGCCGGCCCGGGGCACCCCTTCGTCGCCGACGACGAAGACGCCGCCGCAGTTGCCGTGGATCTCGTTCTGCTCGACGCTCAGGTCGCGCAGGCGGCGGACGGTGACCCCGATCCGGTTGTCGGCGAGCAGGTTGCCGCTCACCACCGTGCCGTCGGCGGAGAGGGCGCCGCCCTCGCTGTCCACGGTGTTCGCGAGGAAGACACCGGACTGGCCGTTGCGGGTCGACTCGTTGGCGGTGATCACGCCCCGGGTGGACCTCTCCTGGCTGATGCCCTGCTGGCCGTTGTCGTGGACGTGGGTGGCGCGGACGGTCATGCCGTCGGTGCCGGTGGCGTTGATCCCGTTCTTGCGGAAGCCCGTGACGGCGAGCGCCTCGACGGTGACGCCCGTGAGCGGCCGGTCGTCGGCGCCGACCACGCAGAGGCCGTGCCCGGCGGTCGCACAGGCGGCAGCCGTCTCGGGGACTCCTGCCCGGGCGGTGTCGGCGGGCAGGATCACGCTCTCCGGGCCGGCGCCGCGCAGGGTGAGACCGGGGGTGGCGATCCGGACGCTGCCCCGGTACTCGCCGGGGAGCAGCTGGACGGTGTCGCCGGGGAGGGCCGCGTCGACGGCCTGCTGAATCGATTCTCCGGGCCGGACCAGGTGCAACGGCCCGGCGGCCTGGGCCGGGGCGGCACCGAGGGCGGTGAGGACGGTGGTCAGGGCTGTCGTGGCGGCGGCGGTGGCCGCGGCGAGGTGGTGGACCCGTCGCGTGGGCATGAGTGGTGACCTGCTTTCTGGCGCGCTCGCGGGGGGACGCCGGCGCGGTGACGCGGTGTGGGCGGGGGATGACGGCCGGTGGGTGTCGGCCGAACCGACGCTAGGTGCGCGCCGGTGCCCCCGCCACCAGGGTTGGGCTGCCGGACTGACGGAGCGTCGGACCGGGGCCGTGCCGGAGCGGGCGGCGGGCCGGAACGGCGGCGGGCCGCCGCGGGAAGGCGACGGATGCCCGGAGCGGACCGGGAACGGCGTCGCGCCCGGCCGCAGGGTGCGGTCGGGCGCGCGGGGCGAGCGGGCTGAGCGGGGCGGGCGGCAGGGGGCGGCGGTCCCGGGGCCGGAGGCACGCCGGTGAGGGGCGGAGCGGGGGCGGGGGCGGGGCCGGAGCAGGGGCGGGGGCGGAGCGGACCCGGCGGTCGAAGGGTCAGCCGGCGGGTGTCCCGAGGCGGACCGGCAGGGCCGCCAGGTGCCAGGCGACCGGGTTGGGGCCCCGTTCGACCGCGGTGGGGGCGACGGCGAGTGCCAGCTCCGGATACATCCGCAGCAGGGCGCCGAACGCGGCCACCGCCTCCTCGTGGGCGAGTACCGCGCCGATGCAGCGGTGGGCGCCGTGGCCGAATCCCAGGTGGACTTCGTGGTGCGGCGCGGCGGCCCGGCAGAGGTCGAGCCGCTCGGGTTCGGCGAAGACCCGGGGGTCGTGGTTGGCGCCGGCGAGGATCGGCATCACGGCCTCGCCCTTGCGGATCAGCGTGCCCGCCAGCCGGAGGTCCTCCGTGGCGTAGCGGGGCAGCGCACCGAGCGTCGGACCGCACCAGCGCATCAGCTCGTCGACGGCGGCGGGCAGCCCGGAGAGGTCGGCGCGGAGCCCGGCGAGCTGCTCGGGGTGGGCGAGCAGCGCGGCCGTCCCGTTGCCGATCAGCGTGGCGGTGGTCTCGTGGCCGGCCACGATCAGGTTGAGGATCAGCGAGACCGTCTCGACCGGGTCCAGGGCCGTACCCTCGGCGGCGGCCAGCTGCGAGACGAGGTCGTCGCCGGGCTCCGTCCGTCGACGGTCGATCAGCTCCCGGGCGGCGGCGACCATCGCGCGCAGCGCCTCGTCCAGTCCCTCCCCGGCGCCCCGGCCGAGGTAGGAGCTCCAGGTGCGCCACTGCGGCCGGTCCGGCTCGGGGATGCCGAGCAGCTCGCAGATGACGGTGACCGGCAGCGGGTAGGCGAAACGGGCGACGAGGTCGACCGTGCCGTCGGCGTCCGCGTGCTCGCGCAGGGCGCGGGCGTGCTCCTCCGCAAGCCGCTCGATCCGGGGGCGGAACCGGCCGACGGTGCCGGCGGTGAACGAGGGGTGGACCAGCCCGCGCAGCCGGCGGTGCCGGGCGCCGTCCGCGTCGAACACCCCGGCGCGCAGGTACCTCTCGCACTCCGGGGGCAGGCCGCGGGCCCGCCAGACCTGCTCGGTGCGGTGGGCGGGCGTGGCACCGGGCACGTTCGCGACGTCGTTGACGAAGCGCGGGTCGCCCAGGACGGTGCGGACGTCCTCGTAGCGGGTGGCGATCCAGACCGGGTCGACGCCCGGGACGGTGCCGCGGGCGAGCGGGGCCCGTTCGCGGATCCGGGAGAAGACCTCGAACGGGCGGCGCACCAGCTCCGCGTCGCGCAGGTCGACCGTCTCGAACGGCCCGGCGGCCCCGGTGGCCCCGGTGGACTGGGTGGACTGGGTGGACTCGGCAAACTCGGCGGGCTCGGTGACGGTCATGGGAGCCTCCCTCGGGCCTCGGTTCTCGCTGCTCCCACGGATAGTGGCGGGCCCTGCACCGGCCTGTCCGGCTTCCCGGCTCCGATTCACTCGATCGAGCAAGAACGAGGCAGTCCCCGGAGGGACCGTCCGTGCACGACGACAGCCCGGCACCGGACCGCCGGCGGCCCACGTGACATGCTCGGAGCCATGGACACCGCCACCACCACGACCGTCGCACCCGCCGAGCCCGCGGCGGGGGCCGTCCCCCCGTTCGGCGCCCGCCGCAACCCGGTCGGCGCCCATGTGCCGGTGGCCGCGCGAGGGCTGGCCGGGACGGGCCTGGCGTACGCCCGGCGGGTGGGCGCGGAGACGGTGCAGGTGTTCGTGGCCAACCCGCGCGGCTGGGCCACTCCCCCGGGCAACCCGGCCCAGGACGCCGAGTTCCGGGCCGCCTGCGCCGAACAGTCGATCCCGGCGTACGTGCACGCGCCGTACCTGATCAACTTCGGCTCGGACAATCCGGCGACCCGGGAACGCTCGGCCACCTCGCTGCGCCACTCGCTGCTGCGCGGGCACGCGATCGGCGCGCTGGGCGTGGTGCTGCACACCGGTTCCGCGGTCGGCTCGGCACCGGGCGGCGGCTCCCGGCGCGACGAGGCGATGGCGCAGGTCAGGGAGGACGTCCGCCCGCTGCTGGACGAACTGGACGCGCTCGGCGAGGACGCGCCCTGGCTGCTCCTGGAACCGACGGCGGGCCAGGGCAGTTCGCTCTGCGCGCGGGTGGAGGACCTCGCCGCGTACGTGGACGCGCTGGACGGCCACCCCCGGGTCGGAGTGTGCCTGGACACCTGCCACGCCTTCGCCGCCGGTCACGACCTGGCGGTACCGGGCGGGGTCCGGGAGACGCTGGACGCCCTGGTCGAGGCCGCCGGCCCGGGCCGGCTGCGGCTGATCCACGCCAACGACTCGGAGGACGTGGTCGGCGCGCGCAAGGACCGGCACGCCAACATCGGGGCCGGCCGGATCGGCGCGGAGCCGTTCCGGGAACTGTTCGAGCACCCGGCGACGGCGGGCGTCCCGCTGGTGGTGGAGACCCCGGACCGCAAGCACGGCGGCGACGGCACCGGCCACGCGCTGGACATCACCGCCCTGAAGGAGCTGCGGGCCCGGGCGGCCGTCCCGGCGGTCTGATCCACCGGGTGCCGCATACCCGGCGAAATCCGTGCGCGACGGGGGGAACCGCCCGGGGCCGCAGACGGTCGTCCTCGGTGTGAACGCAAACGAACAACGGATCGACCCGGTGCCCCGGCCGCTCGGCCGCCGGCGTCTCCTGCTCAGCGCCGCCGGGGGCGCCGCCGCGCTCGCCGTCGGCGGGGGAGCCGGCTGGTGGGCGCGCCGCGACGCCGACACCGGCCACCGGCTGTGGAGCCGGACGCACACGGGCGGCCGGATCGCCCTGCCCCCGTCCCCCCGGTCCTCGTTGTACCTCGCGGGCCTCGACGGGACGGTCGAGGCCCTCGACCTGCGGACCGGGGCCGCGCGCTGGAGCACCGCGATCGGCTTCCGCAAGCCCGCCGACCCCTCGTACGGCTGGCCCGTCGCCGCCGGTGACGGACTCGTCTGCGTGGCCACCGACTCCCAGGTACAGGCCCTGGACGCCGCGTCCGGGACCCTCCGGTGGACCGCGGAGGCACCGGAGGCACCGGAGGGTCCGGGGTCCGCCTCGGTCCGGGGCACCGCGGTGGACGGCGGCGTCTTCGCGACCTACGACGACCGGCTGCACGCCTACGACACCGCCACCGGCGCCCACCGCTGGAGCACCACGACGGCGGGCGGGTTCGCACCCGTCGTCGCCGGTGACACGGTCTACCTCGCCGGGGACGAGGAGAGGATCACGGCGGTCGACGCGAGCAGCGGCGAGCGGCGCTGGGAACAGCGCGCCGTCGGCGGGCTGGGCGGCAGGCCCGTGGTCCACCAGGGCGTCGTCCACCTCACCACCGCCGACCAGCAGGCGCCGTCCGTCCTCGCGCTGGACGCGGCGACCGGCCGGGTGCTCTGGCAGCGCGCGCGGTTCGGCCACTGGCTGCTCTCGCCCTCCTCGGTCGCCGACGGCACGGTCTGCCTGAGCCGGAGCGACCAGGTCACCGCACTGGACGCCGTCACCGGGGAGACCCGCTGGACCGCGCAGGTGCCGCCCGGCCTGGGCGCCGGCACGAGCAGCACGACCGTCGCCGACGGCATGGTCTACGTCGCGCTGAACGACGACCGGCTCCACGCGCTCGACCTCGCCACCGGGCGGTTCCGGTGGCGCGACGAGCCGTCCTCCTTCGGCACCCAGTACACCGACCTGTCGCTCGCCGCCCACGACGGCGTCGTCTACCGCGGCAGCCGCACCGGCGTCTACGCGGCGGCGGCCTCGCCGACGTGACCCGCGGACGGACCGTGGCGTAACCCGGGCTGCCGAGGAGCGGAGGCGGTGGGAGGCTGGAACGACTGACGCCTCACAGGCTGGGAGTTTCCGATGAGCCCGTCCCGGAGACTGGCCACGCTGCCCTGCGGCCGCCGCAGCAAGTGGGTGGTGCTGGCCCTGTGGCTGGTCCTGCTGGTGGTGGCGGGCCCGCTGGCGGGCAAGCTCACGGACGCCGAGGACAACCAGGCCTCCAGCTGGCTGCCCGGCAACGCCGAGTCCACCCAGGTGCTCACCGAACAGCGCGCGTTCCAGCCGGTGGACACCGCCCAGGCCGTGGTGGTCTACGAGCGCCCCGGCGGGATCACCCCCGCCGACAAGGTCGAGGCGGCCCGGGACGCGGCGGCCTTCGCCTCGACCCCGCACGTGCTGGGCCAGGTGGTCGGGCCGGTGGAGTCGGCGGACGGTCAGGCCCTGCAGACCATCGTGCCGATCGACATCGGCACCGGCGGCTGGCAGGACCTCCGCCCCGCGGTGGACAGCCTGCGGGACACGGCCGCCGCGGACAGCCTCGGCATGACCACACACGTCACCGGCCCGGCCGGGATCGGTGCGGACCAGGCCGAAGCCTTCGCCGGCATCGACAGCACGCTGCTCGCGGCCACCGTCAGCGTGGTGATCATCCTGCTGCTGCTCACCTACCGCAGCCCGGTCCTCTGGGTGCTGCCGCTGTTCTCGGCGGCCGGGGCGCTGGTGGTCTCGCAGGCGGTGATCTACCTGCTGGCCGAGCACAGCGGACTGACCGTCAACGCGCAGAGCGCCGGCATCCTGATCGTGCTGGTGCTCGGCGCCGGTACGGACTACGCGTTGCTGCTCACCGCCCGCTACCGGGAGGAGCTGCGCCGTCACGAGGACCGGCACGAGGCGATGGCGTTCGCCCTGCACCGGGCCGGGCCCGCGATCCTGGCGTCCTCCGCCACCGTGGTCGCCTCGATGCTCTGCCTGCTGATCGCCGAGATGAACTCCACCAGCGGCCTCGGTCCGGTCTGCGCGATCGGCGTGGTGGTGGCGCTGGCCGCGATGACGACCCTGCTGCCGGCGCTGCTGGTGATCGTCGGACGCTGGGTGTTCTGGCCGGTCAAGCCCGCGTTCGGGACGCCGGAACCGACCCGGACCGGCCGCTGGGCGCACGTGGGGGCGTGGATCGGGCAGCGTCCGCGCAAGGTGTGGATCGGCACCTCGCTGGCGCTGGCGGCCTGCTGCGTCGGCCTCGTCTCACTGAACGTCACCGGTCTGAGCACGGCCGGCACCTTCACCGGCAAGCCGGACTCGGTGGTCGGCCAGGAGGTGCTGGAGCAGCACTTCCCCGCCGGGACGGGTGCGCCGCTGACCGTCATCAGCACGGCCGCGGAGGCCGAGGCGGTCCGCGCGGCGACACTGGCGACGGCCGGGGTGGCGTCCGCCTCGATGCCGAGGACGCACGAGGGGGAGGCGCTGTTCCAGGCCACGCTGGCCGACCCGCCGGACAGCCCCGCCGCCGAGAGGACCGTCGACCGGGTGCGGGACGCCGTCCACGCCGTACCGGGCGCCGACGCCAAGGTGGGCGGCTCGACGGCGGTGATCCTGGACGCCGGACGGGCCGCGACCGCCGACAACCGGGCGATCATCCCGCTCGTGCTGGGCGTGGTGCTGGTGATCCTGGCGCTGCTGCTGCGAGCGCTGACGGCGCCGCTGGTGCTGGTCGCCACGGTGGTGCTGTCGTACGCGGCCGCACTCGGGATCAGCGCGTTCTTCTTCGAACACGTCTTCCACTTCGAAGGGGTGGACCACGCGTTCCCGCTGTTCGTCTTCGTCTTCCTGGTGGCGCTGGGGATCGACTACAACATCTTCCTGATGACCCGGGTGCGGGAGGAGTCCGCGCATCGCGGCACCCGGGCGGGGGCGGTGGCCGGGCTCGCGGCGACCGGTGGGGTGATCACCTCGGCCGGACTGATCCTGGCGAGCACCTTCGCGGTGCTGGGCACCCTGCCCGTCGTCGGGTTCGCCGAGATCGGGTTCGCGGTGGCGCTGGGGGTGCTGCTGGACACGCTGGTGGTGCGGTCCGTGCTGGTGACGGCGGTGACGATGGATCTGGACCGACACATGTGGTGGCCGAGCAAGTTGGCCAGGCAAGTTCCTCCGCCCAAGGAGGAGTTGGCCAGACAGCTTTGAGTTACCGATGAGTTCATATGGTTATCGTTCACTGTCTTGCCGGGCGTGGCCCGTCCCGCATTGACTGCGGTCATGCCAATTCCCTCCACGCGCCGCCCGGGCGCGCGCCTCGCCGCGGCCTGCACGGCCGCCGCCGCCCTGCTCGCCCCGCTCGCCGCCGCACCGAGCGCCGGCGCGGCGACCACCGCCCCCGGGTCCACCCCGGCCGCCACCACCGCCGGGGCCGCGGCGGTCCCCACCGTGCCGGCGCTCAAGGTGCTGACGTACAACGTCTTCCTGATGAGCAAGAACCTCTACCCCAACTGGGGCCAGGACCACCGGGCCAAGGCCATCCCCGCCGCCGGCTTCTTCCAGGGCCAGGACGTGGTCGTCCTCCAGGAGGCCTTCGACAACGCCGCCTCCGACCAGCTGATCGCCCAGGCGTCGGCCGCGTACCCGTACCACACCCCCGTCGTCGGCCGCTCCACCAGCGGCTGGGACGCCACCTCCGGCAGCTACAGCTCCAGCACCCCGGAGGACGGCGGGGTCACGCTGCTCAGCAAGTGGCCCGTCCTCCGCAAGGAGCAGTACGTGTTCAAGGACGCGTGCGGGGCGGACTGGTGGTCGAACAAGGGCTTCGTCTACGCCGTGCTCGACGTCAACGGCCTGCGCACGCACGTGATCGGCACCCACCTCCAGTCCACCGACACCGGCTGCTCCGCCGGCGAGCCGGCGGCCGTCCGGGCGGCCCAGCTCAAGACGATGAAGGCCTTCGTCGACGCCAAGAACATCCCGGCCGCCGAGCCGGTCGTCCTCGCCGGCGACCTCAACATCGACTCGCACGGCACCGAGTACCCCTCGCTGCTCGCCAACGCGGGCGTCGCCCCCGCCGACACCCGCACCGGCTGGGCCGACTCCTTCGACACCGCCGACAACTCGATCGCCGCCTACCGCTACCCCGGTGAGCCCAACGAGGACCTCGACTACGTCCTCTACCGCGCCGACCACGCGCGCCCGGCGACCTACGGCAACACGGTGGTCCGGTTCCACAGCTCGCCCTGGACCGTGAGCAGTTGGGGCAAGAACTACACCTACACGGACCTCTCCGACCACTACCCGGTGACGGCCGGCTAGCGACCTCCGCCGCTACGGCGGGCCCGCCCGGCGGCCCGCCGTACCGGCCCGCCGGGCGGCCGGCGCGTGCTCAGCCCGCGCCGGTGAACCGCCGGTAGGCGACGGCCAGGGCGGCGTCCAGCGGCCGGCCGCGCACGGTGATCCCCGTCGGGCCCAACTCGTCCAGCGCGGTGACCGGTTCGCGGCCGTCGCCGACGGGGGGCGGCACCCTCCCCTGCCAGAAGGTGTCGAGGAGCTCGGCAAGCGGACGCTCCCCCGATGCGGATCCCGACGTGGATCCCGGTGCGGATTCGGACACGGCTGCGGATCACTCCCCGATCACGTCGGCGGACAGGGTGAGCAGCTCACGCAGCCGCTCGGTGGGCAGTTCGGCGAGCCACTGCTCGCCGTCACCGACCACGGCGTCGGCCAACGTCCGCTTGGCCGCGATCAGTTCGTCGATCCGCTCCTCGACCGTACCGACGCAGAGCAGCCGCCGGACCTGCACCACCCGACGCTGCCCGATCCGGTGCGCGCGGTCGGTGGCCTGGTCCTCGACCGCCGGGTTCCACCACCGGTCCAGGTGGATCACCTGGTTCGCGGCGGTCAGGTTGAGCCCGGTGCCGCCGGCCTTCAGCGAGAGCAGGAAGACCGGCGGCCCGCCCGGCGACTGGAACCGTTCGACCAGCTCGTCCCGGCTCGCGCGCGGCACCCCGCCGTGCAGGTACAGCACCTCCTCGCCCAACCGCCGCCGCAGGTAGGGCCGGAGCATGCCGCCGAACTCCGCGTACTGGGTGAAGACCAACGCCCGGTCGCCCTCCGCCAGCGCCTCCTCCAGCACCTCCAGCAGCCGTTCCACCTTGCCCGACCGGCCCTCCAGCGCCGTCCCGTCGTGCAGCAGCTGCGCCGGATGGTTGCACACCTGCTTGAGCCGGCCGATCGCCGCCAGCACCGCGCCCTTGCGCTCCACCCCGCGCAGCCCGCCCAACCGCTCCAGCAGGTCGGCGACCACCGCCCGGTAGAGGCCCGCCTGCTCGGCGGTCAGACCGCACCGGACGGTGAACTCCTGCTTGGCGGGCAGGTCCTGGACGATCGACGGGTCGCTCTTGCGGCGGCGCAGCAGGAACGGTCCGGTGAGCCGCCGCAGCCGCGCCGCGGCGTCGGCGCTGCCCGCCTGCTCCACCGGGATCGCGAACCGCTCCTTGAACCCCTCCGCGGTACCGAACAGCCCCGGGTTGGCGAAGTCCAGTACCGCGTGCAGGTCGGCCAGCCGGTTCTCCACCGGCGTGCCGGTCAGCGCGATCCGCGGGCCCGAGCGGAGCGACCGGAGCGCGCGGGACTGCCGCGCGGACCGGTTCTTGATGTGCTGCGCCTCGTCCGCGACGATCCTCCGCCACGGGATCCGGCGCAGCTCGGCGGTGTCCCGCTGGACCAGCCCGTACGTGGTGATCACCAGATCGGCGTGGTCGGCGGCCGGCCCGGGCTCGGCCCGGTCGGCGCCGTGGTGGACGTGCACCCGCAGGCCCGGGGTGAACCGGGCGGCCTCCCGCTGCCAGGTGCCGACCATCGTCATCGGGCAGACCAGCAGGACCGGCCCGGTGTCGCCGCGTTCCTTCTCCAGGGCCAGCAGCGCCAGGGTCTGCACGGTCTTGCCGAGACCCATGTCGTCGGCCAGCACGGCGCCGAGGCCCAGCCGGCCCAGCGCGTCCAGCCAGGCCAGTCCCCGCCGCTGGTACGGACGGAGCGTCCCGGTGAACCCGGCCGGCAGCACCGGCACCCGGTCGGCCCCGCCCGGCCGCCCGGCCAGCAGCTCGCCGATCGGTCCGGTGGCGTGGACGGCCGTCACCGGCAGGCCGTCGACCACCGCTCCGTCGTCCACGGCCAGCCGCACCAGCTCGGCCGCCGCCATGACCCCGCTGCCCCGCTCGGCCAGGAACCGCACAGCGGCGGCGAGTTGGGCCGCGTCGACCTCCACCCAGCGACCGCGCAGCCGGACCAGACCCTGCTGGGCGGCCGCGAGCTCGGCCAGCTCCTCCTCGGTGAGTCCCAGTTCGCCGATGGCGAGCTGCCACTGGAAGGCCAGCACGGCGTCCCGGTCGACCTGGGCCGTCCGCTTGACCGCGCCCGGCCCGTCGCCGGGCGCACCCGCGGTGAGCACCAGGCCGAGCCGGGGCCGCCGCTGCCACCAGGCCGGGAGCAGCACGCCGAACCCGGCGAGGGTGAGCGCGGGCGCGCCGTCCCGCAGGAAGCGCAGCGCGCCCTCCCGGTCGAGGTCCGCCCCGGCCGGAAGCGGCCCCGTCAGCACGGCGCGCAACGGCGGGTGGACCCGGGCGGCCCGCTCCAGCTCGGCGAGGAACGCCTCGGCCGGGTCGGGGACCAGCCGGGCCAGCGCCTCGTAGGCCGGGTCGGGATACCCCGGCCGCAGCGCGGCGGCCGGCACCACCAGCGACGGCCGCTCCACCCCCTGGACCATCAGGTCGAGCCGCCAGGCGTCGGCGACCGCCCCGCCGTCGGGGTCGTCCGGATCGGGACCGAGCGGTTCGGCGAGGCGGAACCCGAGCCGGACCGGAGCGTCCGCCGGCCGGGCCGACTGCCAGCCGGCCAGCCGCTCGGGCAGGCCGTCGGGCGGCGGTCCGCCCAGGCGGCCGTCGGGCGAGTGGAGCGCGGCGAGGAACGGTTCGGCGGGCGGGTCGAGATCCGCGAGGGCGGCGCGGGCCTCCTGGTCGACGAGCGTGCCCAGCACCTCGGCGAGCAGGGCGGCGGCCGTCGGGGCCGACGTGGTCGGGGTCGGGGTCGGGGTGGTCGGAGCGGCCACGGCGGTCGGGGTGGGTCCGGCGGGCCCGGACGCGGTCGGGCCGGCCCGGTGGTCCTCCGCCCGGCAGACCGGCGGGCACCCGGCGACCAGCGCCGTCACCTCACGGCGGGCCGGGGCGTCCAGGGCGGGTCGCCAGCGCGCGTACCACTCCCCCGCCTCCTCGGCCGGCGCAGGCACCAGCCGCCCCCGCCCGACCAGCCGCCAGGCGAGGTCGTGGACGGCCGCCAGCCAGCGCACCGACGCGCCGTACGCCAGCTCGGCCGACGTACCGTCCGGGAGCCGGACGGTCGCACCCGGCCAGTGCGGATCGTGCAGGGCGCCGAGCAGCTGGGCCGCCTGCGCCGGGTCGAACACCAGCGTCGGCACCCGCCAGGGGGCCAGCCCGATCCCCCGGGGCGCGGCACCGACCGGCAGGTCCGGCGACGGCACCGGGCGCCCGGCGAGCGAGGGCAGCAGCAGTCCGGTCCACCGCTCCGACGCCTGCTCCGCCAGCCACCCCACCCCCGGTCCGACCCCGCCCAGCAGCCGGACCACCTCGTCCGCCGCGCACGCGAACGGATGCCCGCCCCGGCCCCGCTCCACGGGGCCGCGATCACCCCGGTACGCCGCCGCGTCCTCCACCCACACCGCGAGCCGGCCGTCGGCCCGCCAGAGTGCGTGCAGGGCGTACATCGGCGGACGGAGCCTCTCGGAGGGGACGGCGGGGGTACGGGACCGTACGGGAACGACGGACCTCCCACCCTAGCCCGCCCCTCCGACAACACCCCCGAACGGCAAGCGGGGCGGCAACCCGGACGGCAAGCGGAGCGGCAAGCGGGGCGGTGCCCGCGGGCCGGGCGCCCGTCGGCGGACCCGGCCCGGCCTCCACCCGGATGCGTCACCACGCCGCACCACGCCGCACCGCGCCGGAAAGGACGCCCGGGAACGGTTCACCCGGCAGCGTCATCTGCGAAAGGATGCCGTCGTGCACAACGCGTCGAGCCGGTCGGAGAGCCCCGAACCGGATCAGATTCCTCTACGGCATCGGGACCACGGTCGCTGAAGCGCCGTCGATCCCGCCATGCCCGATCACCCGAGAGAGCTACGCTCACGTGACTGCTCCTGGAAACACCCGCACCGCCGGCACCTCGTCGGCCGGCCCCGCCCCGGCGGACCCCGCCGAGGAGGACGAGGCCGTCTCCTTCGCCCGCCGCTTCCTCGCCCGCGGTCCGGAGAGGCTGCTCGCCGAGGACCGCACGGATCGCCGGCTCCGCCGGACCGTCCGGCGGCACTGGGGACCGGCGTTGGACGCCTACCGTCTCGTCCTCGCGGCGGTCCTCGACCTGCAGGGCGACCTCCACGCGAAGTGCTCCGCAGAGGCGGCCGCCCGGCAGGACGCCGGGTTCGAGGCGCTCTCCCGGTTGCAGGCGCGGGCCGTCCAACTGGCCAGGGACGTGCACGACGACCTCGACGGCGGATTCGTCGACACGGCCTTCGCCCGCTGGCGGGGCCTGCACGAAGTGTCCGTGATCGCGCAGGTCCTGGCCGAGTTCGGCCGGGTCCCCGCCTACACCGACCTGTCCGAACGCTTCCTCCTGCACGACATCGTCCACAACGCCGGCGACGCGCGGCTCTACCAGGAGCACTACGAGAAGCTCGGCTGGGAGTCGCTCTCCACCGACACCATCGCCAGGATCGAGGCGACCCGCGACGAGCTCGTGCACCAGTTCGGCGAGCACTACGCCTTTCCCTACGGCTGGGCGATCGGGCTGCCGGGGATGGAGGCGGGCGTCAACCAGAACGCCCTGTACCGGCTGGCCGAGATCCACCCCCTGCACCCCCTCCACCGCTGGTCCGGGCACTTCGTCCAGTCCGACGCCAGGAGCGCCGCGTTCACCGTGGTCGACCTGGCCGAGGGCGTGCGGCCGGTGGCCAGGACCACGACGTCCGGACTGGACGGGCCGGCCTGCTGGGCCATGGACTCCCTGTTCCGGTGCACCGCGGTGTTCGCCCTCTACGCGCCGCCGGCACCTTCGCCGGACCTGCTCTGCGTGGGCAACACCGGTCGGCTGGACGGGATCGAGATCCTCATCGACCACGCGGCGCAGCTGTTCGACGCCGCCGACGTCGCCGAGCGCCGCGCCACGGCACGGAACCTCGCCAAGCAGCGGACGAGGCCGCACGAGCCGGCCGACGCGTTCGGATAGGGCGCGTCCCGGCCGCGTCCCGGACTGCGAGGCCGGGCAGTGTTCCGAACCGCGTCGGGGGCCGGCCGGGGTGACCGGCCGGCCCCCGACGCGGATCAGGGGGCGTCGGAGCGCTGGGCCGGGACGGACCGGTCCCGCTGGAGGTCGAGGAGTTCACGGAACAGCCCGCCGGGCCGGGCGGCGAGTTCGTCCCAGGTCCCGGTCTGGACGACGAGGCCCTGGTCCATGACGACGACGCGGTCGGCGAGGCGGGCGTTGGCGATGTTGTGGGTCACCAGAAGGATGATCCGACCGGGTGCGAAGCCGCGCAGGGCGTGCAGGATGCGGTGTTCGGCGCGCGGGTCGAGGTCAGAGGTCGGCTCGTCGAGGATCAGCAGACCGGGGTTGAGGGTGGTGCGGTAGAAGGCGCGCGCCACGGCCGCACGCTGCCAGCCGCCGCCGGACAGTTCGGCGCCGCCCATCCAGCCCTGGGCGAGCAGGGTGTGCCAACCGGACCGCAGCCGGGCGACGGTCTCGTCGAAGCCGGTGTGCCCGGCGGCCCGCCGGACCTCCGCCAGGGTGGTGTCGCCGACCGCCCGGGAACGGCCGGCCTGGTCGACCCGGCCGGCCCGGTCCGGGTCCTCGGTGCGCTCGGCGTCACCGACGTGTCCGAGGTGGATGTTCTCGGTGGCGTTCAGCGGCCAGCGGGCGAACTCCTGCGGGACGCGCGCCACCCGTCGCCACAGGCCGTCGGCGTCGAGCTCCTCGATCGGCACGCCGTCCCAGGTGATCCGGCCGCCCTGCGGGAGGTAGAGACCGGAGATCAGCTTGAGGAGCGTGGACTTGCCGCTGCCGTTCTGGCCGATCACCGCGACGATCTCGTCGCGACGCAGCGTCAGGCTGACCCCCCGCAGCGCCGGATCCTGCTGCTCGCCGGGGTAGGCGTAGCTGAGGTCGGTGACGGCGACCGTGGCCGGTGCACCGGGGACGACGGTGCCCCGCCGGATGCGGTGGCCACCGGCCTCGTCGAGGAAACGGAAGTAGTCGTCCAGGTAGAGGCCCATCCGGTAGAGGCGGGCACCGTTGCCGACCACACCCTGGATGCCGCTGCCGGCGGTGCGCAGCGCGAAGGTGGCGGAGCCGGCGGCGGCCAGCCCGATCCGGTCGGAGGCGACCAGGTAGAGCAGGGTGCCCCAGACCAGCGCGGCGCCCGCGCCGGTGCCGAACGCCGCGTACAGGGAGACCCGGGTGGCCCGGCGGACGGCCCGGTCGGTGGCCACGGCGATCCGGTCCTCGGTCTGCCGGTACTTGTCGAGCATGAACGGCGTGACCTGGTCCGACCTGACCTGGTCGGCACGGCCCTTGTCGATGAGGAACCAGCGGTAGACCCGCAGCGCCGCCCGCTCCTCGTTGGTGCCGACGGAGGCGAGGTAGTGGATGCGGGCGGTCCGCACGGCGGCGACGCCGGTCGGCACCGAACCGAGCAACAGGAACGGGACCAGCCACGGGTGGAGGGTGGCGAGGACGCCGGCCGCGGCGAGCAGGCTCACGGCGGAGGCGATCACGTCCTGGGCGTTGGAGAGCAGGTCGGGCGTGGTGGCGGCGCCCCGGTCGGCGGCCTCCCAGCTCTCCGCGTAGGCGGGTTCGTCGTAGGCGGCGAGCTCGGCGGCGCAGCCGGCCTCGATCAGTGCGAGGTCGGCCTCGCGGTTGATCCGGGGCGACACCCGCCCGGAGAGGCTGGTGACGGCGATGGCGAGGACGGCGCGCAGCGCGACGGAGGCGGTGAGGACGGTGAGGGAGGGGGCGGCGTCGCGGAGGTGGTCGGTGACGGGCCCGGGGACGAGCAACGCGTCGAGGGTGCCGGTGGTGAAGTAGAGGGCGAGGGCGCCGAACACGCCGGACAGGGCCTGGCAGACGAGCAGCAGCACGGTGGCGGAGCGGTCCGCCCGCCACGCGAGGGAGAGCGCCCTGCGGACCAGGTGCGGCAGACGCCGCACCATGGCGAGGGTGGAGATCGACGCGCCGGCCTTGAGCCGGTTGTCGCCGTAGAAGCGGGCGCGGAACTCCTCGGAGTGCTCCGGCTCCCGGCCGTCCTGCCGGTCGGGCAGGCCGTCCTCGGGCAGGTCACCGTCGGTCGGACCCTCCTCGGTCGGACCGTCCTCGGGCCGGTCACGGTCGGGCCGGTCATGTTGCGCGTGGGACTGCGTCACGTTGCTCCCTGGGTCGTCTGCCGGTGCGGCACGGGCGACCCCCTTCCCGCCGCCGGTGGGCGCGCGGGAGCGGCAGCCAAGCCGGGCGGCTCGGCTGCGGACGGGTGGGGTCTCGCCGGTGCGGTCCCCGATCCTGGCAGCGGTCCACCGGGCTCCTCGGCGTGTCCCGACGGCACTCACTCGATCCGGCGAAGTCCGTGTCGGCATCGGCGAGTTGGTGGCGATCAAGCCCAGCGCCCCACCGGTGCCGCGGCCACGCACCGGTGCCGCGGCCACGGGAGACGGACGCCCGGGGCACCGGGCTCCCGCGCGTCAGGCGGTGCTTCCCGTCGCGCCCGGGGCCGCGAAGGCGCGACGGAGTTCGGCGGCGGGGCCGCCCGGATCACCGGCGGGCAGGCGCGCGGCCAGGTAGCCGTCCGGGCGGATCAGGAAGGCCGCTCCCGCGCCCGTCCCCGCGTCCGCGCCGTCGCGTGCGCCGTCGCCCGGGGCGTAGGCCGCCCGGAACGCCCCGGCGGCGTCCCGGACGTACGGGAGCCGCAGACCGTCCGGCCGGGAGTCCGCCCCGGCGGCCAGGACCACGTGGACGTCGAGGAGGCCGTGGGCCGCCGAACGCGCGGCGGCCGCGGTCCCGTGGAGTCGTTCCGCCGGTGTTCCCGCGTCGGCGTACAGCAGCAGGGCGTGCCGGGGGCTGCGCAGCAGGTCGAACAGGCGCTGCGGGAAGGCGGTCAGCGGCCGCTCCAGCCCGCCGCAGTCCGGCGCCCGGTCACCGGCGAGGGGGCCGTGGCCGCCGCCGGGGTCCCCGGCCCCGCCGCCGGGCGGGGTCAGCGGTCCGCCGCGGTAGCCGACCAGCAGTTGGGCCTCCCGGAGCAGCAGGGTGGTCAGGTCGTCCGGGTCGGCGTCGAAGCCCGCCCGGGCATGGCGCACCGTGCGTCCGACGACCTCCTCGCCCACCGCGTGGCGTTCCGCGTGGTAGCTGTCGAGCAGTCCGTCGGCGGCGATCCCCCGGACCGCGAGGGCGAGCTTCCAGGCCAGGTTGTACGCGTCCTGGACCCCGGTGTTCATGCCCTGGGCACCGGTGGGCGGGTGGACGTGGGCCGCGTCGCCGGCGAGGAGGAGCCGGCCCTCCCGGTAGCGGTCGGCCAGCCGGTGGCTGATCCGGAAGACCGACGACCAGCGCAGCGCGGTGGCCGTGGTGGGCTGCGGCGACAACCGGTCGAGCACGGCCTGGATGTGCCGCAACTCCGGTGCGCGGACGCGTTCGAGACCGTGAGCGACCTCCCCGGACGGCGCGGAGGCCAGCTCGGGCGGGACGAGCATCGACATCCGGTACCGCCGTCGGCCCGGCAGCGGTATGCAGACCAGCAGGTCGTCGGCGACCCCGTCGGCGTCCAGGTGGGTGGCGCGCACGCCGTAGCCGTCGGGGAGGTCCCAGTCGACCTCGACGTCGCCCAGCATGTACTGCTCGGGGAAGGCGTCGCCCTCGAAGGCGATCCCGGCCGCACGGCGCACCCGGCTGTGCGCGCCGTCACAGCCGACGACGTACCGCGCCGCCGCCTCCCGCGGCCCGTCCGGCGTGGCGAGCGAGACGCGGACGTGGTCGTCGCGCTGCTCCAGGTCCAGCAGTTCGGTGCCGCGCTCGACGGTCGTCCCGTAGCCGGCGAGGTGGTCGGTGAGCAGCCGCTCCGTGGTGTACTGCGGGAGCGCGGCGAAGCGGTACGGCACGTCGGCGGGCAGGTCGAGGTCGATCCGCGGGCCGGGATCGCCGTTCACGAACATCAACTGGCCCCGCATCGGCACGGCTTCGTCGAGGACCTCGCGGACCAGCCCCATGGCGTCCCAGACCTCCAGGGTGCGGGGCTGGATGCCGACCGCCTTGGCGTACGGCTGCGGGGCGGGCAGACGGTCGACGATCCGGCACTCAACGCCCCGGCGGCGAAGCTCCGCGGCGGCCGTCAGTCCGACCGGCCCCGCCCCCACGACCAGTACCTCGGTGTCACCCATGACCACTCCTCGGTGCCGGGAGCACACCCGTCCGTGGTTCCAGGCTGCCCCGCCCGCACGCCGACGCGCCACTCGGCCCGGCGCCGCGGCCGTCCGGCCCCCGCCGGCGGCCCACCGGCCCGGGGCCGGCCCCGGGCGCCCCCGGCGGGGCCCGGCCGGTCCGGGACCGCCCCGCCCTGGCAGCCTCACACCTCATGAGGCACCACCTTGCGGCTCCCAGAGTGACCAGAACCCATTCGGCGCAGCCCCGAACGCCTCATCTGGCGTGCATAGCAAGGTATTTGAGCCTACGGTGCGGTTCGAGGGGGCTTCCAGACGAGAGGTGAGCACTGCCATGGCAGGAAAGTTCGAGCTGTACACGGACGAGAGCGGCATGCACCGGTTCCGGCTCAAGGCGAGCAACGGCACCGTCGTGGTGACGGGCGACCCGCAGGAGAACCGGGACGACTGCATCAAGAGCATCGAGTCCCTCCGGAAGCTCGCTCCCTACGCGGAGCTGAAGGAGGCGGCCGCCCGGCCGGCCTGAGCGCCCCGGTAGGCCCCTCGGCGGGCGGGGACGCGGGTCGGCGGGACAAATCGCCGACCCGCGTTCGTTTGTACGACAGATCCCTTTGGCCACGTGCACGCCGGACCCGGACAGAACTCAGGCATGCGTGTCGTCATCGTCACCGAATCCTTTCCCCCCGAGGTCAACGGCGTCGCCCACAGCGTGCTGCGGACCGCCGAGCACCTGCTCCGCCGGGGCCACCAGCCGCTCGTCGTCACTCCGGCGCCCGCACGCGGCGCGCAGAGCCCGTCACACACCTTCGGTGCCGGTCCGGCCATGGCCGACCTCCCCGTGGTGCGGGTCCCGTCCGTCCCCCTTCCCGGCTACCCCCAGGTCCGGATCGCACTGCCCAGCCGCCGGCTGGCCGCCGCGATCCGGGGTCACCGGCCGGACCTGGTGCACCTGGCCAGCCCGTTCGTGCTCGGCGCGCGCGGCGCACAGGTCGCCACCCGGCTCGGCCTGCCGGTCGTCGCCGTCTACCAGACCGACCTGGCCGGGTACGCGCACGCCTACCGGGCCGGGCGCGGACTCGGCGAGGCCGCCGCCTGGCACCGGATCCGCTCCGTCCACGGCCTCGCCTCCCGGACGCTCGCGCCGTCCACCCCCGCCGCGCAGGACCTCACCGCGCACGGCGTCGCCCGGGTCCAGCTCTGGCCGCGCGGCGTCGACTCGGCCCGCTTCCACCCGCGCCACCGGGACGAGGCCCTGCACCGGGCGCTCGCCCCCGGCGGCGAGGTCCTGGTCGGGTACGTCGGGCGGCTCGCGCCGGAGAAGCGGGTCGACCTGCTGGCCCGGACCTCGGCCCTGCCGGGGGTACGGGTCGTGATCATCGGCGACGGACCGTCCGCGCCGGGGCTGAAGGCCGCCATGCCCGGTGCGGTGTTCCTCGGCCGGCGCACCGGGGAGGAGCTGGCCCGCTGCTTCGCCACGCTGGACGTGTTCGTGCACACCGGGCCGCTGGAGACCTTCTGCCAGACCATCCAGGAAGCGATGGCCAGCGGGGTCCCGGTGGTCGGCCCGGCCGCCGGTGGACCGCTGGACCTCGTCGCGCACCACCGCACCGGCCTGCTCGTCCCGCCCCGGGACGGCGCGGCGGTCGCCCGGGCGGTGACCGCCCTCGCCGAGGACGCCGAGCTACGGGCCGCGTACGGCCGGGCGGGGCGGGCCGAGGTGACCGCCCGCACCTGGGAGGCGGTCGGGGACATGCTGCTGCGGCACTACGCGGAGGTGCTGGCGGAGCACCACGGGGCGACGACGGCGACGGCATCCACGCCGGAGCCGGTAGCCGTGCCTGTGCCGGTGCCGGTGCCCGCAGCCGTGCCTGTGCCGGTAGCCGTGCCCGCAGCCGTGCCGGTGCCGGGGAGCGTGCAGGCCGGTGCACCCCGGGCGGACACCACCGGCCGGAACGGCCTGCACGCCGTCCAGGAGACCGCCGACGCCGCCGGGAGCGCCGCGGGAACCCGCGCGCACGCCACCCGGGACGCGGCCGGCACTCCGGTCACGGAGGAGCTGACGGCATGACCGCCGGACCGCTGCGCATCGTCCGGGTGGCGAACTTCGTCACCCCCGTCTCCGGCGGGCTGCGGACCGCACTGCGCCACCTCGGCGCGGGCTACCGGGCCGCCGGGCACGCACCGGTGCTGGTCGTCCCCGGCGAGCGGCGAGCCACGGAGGAGGACGAACAGGGACTGGTCGTCACCCTCCCCGGGCGGGTCCTGCCCGGCAGCGGCGGCTACCGCCTGCTCACCGACCGGCGCGCGGTCGCCACCGAACTGGAACGGCTCGCACCCGACCGGCTGGAGGTCTCCGACCGGACCACCCTGCGGTGGACGGGCTCCTGGGCGCGACGGCACGGCGTCCGATCGGCGATGGTCTCGCACGAGAGTGCCGCCGGACTGCTGCGCACCTGGGGCCTGCCCGGCCCGGTCGCCGGCGCGGCGGCCGACCGGCTCAACGGCCGCACCGCCGGGTCGTACGACACGGTGATCTGCACGACGGACTGGGCCGCCGCCGAGTTCCGCCGCCTCGGCGTCCGGAACGTGGCCCGCGCGCCGCTCGGCGTGGACCTCGCCGCCCTGTGCCCGCCGGGCGCCGACGAACGGGCCGAGGAACGGGCCCGGTACGCGACACCTGGCGAGGTGCTGCTGGTGCTCTGTTCGCGGCTCTCCCCCGAGAAGCGTCCCGAGCACGCGCTCGACGCCCTCGCCGAGCTGCGCGCGCGTGGCCTGCCCGCCGTCCTCGCGGTGGCCGGCGCCGGACCGCTCAGGTCGCGGCTGGCCGCCCGGGCCGCCCGTGACCGGCTGCCCGTGCACTTCCTCGGGCACCTCGCCGGGCGCGACGCGGTCGCCCGCCTGCTCGGCTGTGCGGACGTGGTCATCGCCCCCGGGCCGGTGGAGACCTTCGGGCTGGCGGCGATGGAGGCGCTGGCCTGCGGCACGCCGGTGGTCGTCAACCGCTGCTCCGCCCTGCCGGAGCTGGTCGGCCCGGCCGGGGTGGCCGCCGAACCCACGGGCGCCGGGTACGCCGACGGAGTGCACGACCTCCTCGCGCGCCCCAAAGCGGCCCGGCGCGCCGCCGCCCGCGCCCAGGCCGAGCGGTACGGCTGGCCCGCCGCCGTGGCCGCCTTCCTGGCCGCTCACGGTGCATCCGGCACACCGGGCGCACCACATGCATCCGGCGCATCCGGCGCACCGGGGACCCACGACGCGGGATAGCGGAAGCCCACGGGCCGCAGGCAGGGAGCCGCAGGACCGGCGCCGAGCAGGAGGGCGGCCCCCGTCCTCCCGCTGCGGCGAACGCGCGTGCGCATGCGCAGGACGGAACGGCCGGGCCGGAGGGCCCGGGAAGGTGTGGGAGGTGCGATGAACACGATCGCGGCGGTGGACGAGGGAGACGGCACCGTTCCGGGTGCCGCTCACGGGGCGACACGGGCGAGTGCACGACGGACCGGCGAACCGGTCCGGTTCGTGGCACTCGGGGATTCACTCACCGAAGGGATCGGCGACCCGATCGCCGACGGATGGCGCGGCTGGGCGGCGCTGCTCGCCCGGTCACTGGCCCCGCCGCACACGGGTGTCGAGTTCACCAACCTCGCACGGAGCGGCGCACTCACCACCGACCTGACGGCCGAGCAGCTGCCGACGGCCCTGGCGCTGCGTCCGCAGCTGGCGGCCGTGGTCGCCGGCGGCAACGACACCCTGCGGTCCGGCTTCGACGTCGCACGGACCGCGCGGGCGCTCGACGCCGTCCTCGGCCGGCTCACGGACGGCGGCGCGCAGGTGCTCACCGCCTGCCTGCCCGACCCGGGCACGCTGCTGCGGCTGCCGCCTCCGCTCGCCCGGCCGCTGGCCCGGCGGATGCGGGCGGTGAACGCGGTGGTGCACGCCCTCTCCGTCCGCCACGGGAGCGTCCACCTGCACATCGCCGACCTGCCCTGGAGCGCCGAGCGGCAGTTGCTCAGCGTCGACCGGCTGCACCCGAGTGCCGAGGGCCACCACCTGATCGCCCGGGGCTTCCACGGCCTGCTCGCGGACGCCGGGCGCCCGCTCGGTCCGGTCCCCGTCCCGGAGCCGGTCGAACCGCCGCCGGGCACGCTGGCGGACCTCTGGTGGATGGCCACCCGGGGCACCCGCTGGGTCGTGGACCGCAGCACGGACCTGCTCCCGGGCCTGCTGGCGCTGGCCGCCGTCGAGGGCTCCGCCCGCCTCCGGGGCACCACCTGCCGTCAGGACGAGCTGATGGCCCGCGCCACGACCGCCGCCCTCACCTCCCTCCCGCCCGTCACCTCCCTCGGGCGGGCGGCCGGCTCCGAGCAGGACGGCGGGGGCCGCCTCCCGTCCGGCAATTGATCTTGTGCTGCGGTCGGGGCCGGGCCACCATGTGGTGCACCAGGACGCGGCCGACCGAGGTCACGCCCGCCTCCGCGAATGGGGTGACCCGTTGTCAGGTGTGGATTCCACCGGTCCCGGGAAGCTTCGCTGGTCCGGCCGACTCGGCCGGCAGCCCGCCTCGCTCCGCGAGGTCGACGGCCGGCACCTGCTGCAGATCGGCGACAGGTCCACCCTGCTCGACGCCCGCACCGGCGTCCGGCACCGGAGCAGCCTGCTGAGCAGGCGCATCATCGTGCACCACCCGGACCGGGCCCCCTTCGTCCACCGCTACCGGCTCCCGTGGATGCTGCAGCTGGCCCCGCTCTGGGAGACCGCGTACGACCGCTGGTCCGCCGAGGCCGACGACCCGGGCCTGACCCTGATCGAGCTGCTGGGCGGGGCGGACGACTGGGACTAGCCGAGCAACCCGGATCGGCCAGCTGCCCGGCCGGTCGTCGACGGACCGGCTCCGGCCGCTCCTCCGGACCCGGGGAACCGTCGGGGGCGGTCGGGGTGTCAGGGTAGGGAGGACGGCGGAGGGAGCGGAACGTTGACGGAGCGTACGGGGCATGCGGGGCGCGAGTTGTTGGCGGCGGCCGGGGTGTTGTTCCCCGACCGGCGGGGGCGGGTGCTGGTGGTCCGGCTGCCGTACGACCGGGAGCACCCGGTGGCCGTACCCGGCGGGGGCTGGGAGCCGCAGGACCGTTCGCCGCGCGACACGGCAGCCCGGGAGATCGCGGAGGAGCTGGGGTTCACGCCCCGCCTCGGGCCGCTGGCCTGTCTCGACTGGACGCTCGACCACTCCCGTCCGCCGATCGCCGCCCACCTCTACTGGGCCGACCCGCTGACGCCGGAACAGGCGGCGGCGATCAGGCCGGACCGGGCCGAGGTCGGCGGCTGGGCGTGGCTGACCCCCGAGGAGGCGGGCCACGCGCTGCCACCCCGGCTCTCCCGGCGGGTGACGGCGTGCCTGCGGGCGCCGCGCTCGGCCGGGCCGCTGGAGCTGGAGGACAGCCTTCCGGCCGGGCACACCCTCGACCACCTGGCGGCGGGACCGCCGCCCGCGTACACGGGACTGGCAGGACTGCGGCTGGAGGGAGCGGAATCGCCGGGCGTCGCGGCGAGGGCCCCCGGGCCCGTCGCGCCCCCGCTGGACCGGGAGGCCTACATCGCCACCCGGCCACGGATCCGGGCCAAGGCGCGGACGGTGTTCACGGACCGGGCGGGCCGGGTCCTGCTGGTGCGGCTGCGGCCTTGGGACGGCCCGAAAGGCAAGGTGCCGTACTGGGTGCTGCCGGGCGGCGGCGTCGAGGCGGACCGGGAACTGCCGCGCGCCGCGGCCCGCCGGGAGGTCCGCGAGGAGCTGGGGTGGGCGTGCGAGCCGGGCCGGCTGCTGGCCGTGGACTGGCTCCCCGGCCGGGGCGCGGACCCGGCGAGCACCCGGGACACCGCCGTGCTGGTGTACGTCTTCGACGGTGGCACGGTGACCGAGGAGCGGCTGGCCTCGATCGCCCTGGCCGAGGACGAGCTGGTCGAGTGGCGGCTCTGCGATCCGGCCGAGGCGCGGGCGCTGCTGTCGGCCTCGTCGTGGGCCAGGACCTCGGCCGCGCTGGCCGCCCGCGGGCGGCCGGGCGGACCGGCCGAGCTGGTCGGCGGCCGACCGGCGCACTGAGCGCCGGGGCACGCGGAAGCGGCCGGACGGCCGGCGCACCGGGGTGACGGGCCGGGTGGCGGCCCGGCCGACGGGACGGCGGGCCGGCCGACCGACGGGACGAGCGGCGGGACCGGTGGCGAGACAGGTGGCGGGCCGCCGGTCCACACTGGTCGCATGCAGAACGGGATCGGAGCACGGCAGACGATCGAGGACGCCCTGGCCGGCCGCCGGGTGGCGTCGGTCAGCGGCGGCGGACGGCTCGACCTCACCCTCGACGGTCCGGTGACCGTCCGGGTGGCGCACGAGTTCCGCTTCTCCGCGCCGTCGGAGGTGGAGCACTTCTACCCGGAACTCACCGTCCATCCCACCGGCGCGCTGCTCGGCCTGGTGGGCCGGACCGTCGACGGGGCCCGCGTGACCATGGCCGGAGGGCTGGAGCTGGTCTTCGACGGGGTCGGCACGCTGTCCGTCCCGCCGCACGCCCTGCTCGCGCCCTGGCGCGTGTTCACGCCCGAGGGCGCGGTCTGCACCGGTCTGCCCGGCGGCGAGGTCGCGTGGTCGGAGGACGGCAGGACCGGCTGAGCCCGCCCGGGCAGGCCCGAGCACGCCCGGCACCGGCTGTCCCGAGGCAGCCGACCGGGCGGCCTTCCCGGAGTGGCCCTCGGCCCGGAACGGCCGTCCGGGGTGAACGGTCGACCCGTCAGTCCTGGGCGACGGCCGGGTCCATCCAGATCACCTCCCAGAGGTGCCCGTCGAGGTCGGCGAAGGTGCGCCCGTACATGAACCCACCCTGTTCGGTGGCCTCACGCGGCTCCACGGCTCCCGCGGCGACCGCCTTGTCCACCAGCGCGTCGACCTCGGCGCGGCTGTCGACACCGAGCGCCAGGATCGTCTGGGCGGTCGCGGAGGTGTCCGGGATCTCCTTCTCGGAGAAGGACTTGAAGAACGGCTCGGTCAGCAGCATCGCGAAGATGGAGTCGCTGATGACCAGACAACCGGCCTTCTCGTCGGTGAACTTCGGGTTGAAGGCGTAGTCCATCGACGTGAAGAACTCGATGGACCTGGCGAGGTCCTTCACGGGGAGGTTGACGAAGATCTTGGTCGACATTGCACGGGCCTTTCTCGTCACGACGTCCGTCTCGACGGCCGTTCTGCTGAACGAACCTCAGCCTTGCAGACGGCACCGACACCCGGCCCGGACCCCGCGCCGCGCGTCGCGGGGTCCGTCGCCCGTACAGAGGCCTGAGCGGTCGGAGGCCGGTCAGACCTCCAGGTCCGCCTCGATCTTCGTCAGCTGGTGGCGGGCCATCGCCAGGTTGGCCCGGCCCTTGTCCAGGGCCAGGTAGAGGAAGAGCCCGTTGCCGCTGCGGCCGGTGAGCGGGCGGATCAGGTGGTACTGGCTGCTGAGCGTGATGAGGATGTCCTCGATCCCGTCCTTCAGGCCCAGCATGTCCATGGTGCGCATCTTCGCCCGGACCACGTCCGTGTTCCCTGCGGCCGCGACGTTGAGGTCGATGCCACCGGCTCCGTCGAGGGTGGCCAGGGCCATCCCGCTGTTGTAGTCGACGAGGGCGGCGCCGATGGCGCCTTCGATCACGGTGAGGGCCTGCTTGAGCGCGCCTGCGGCGTCCGTCATGTCGGTTCTCCGGTTCGGTGGTGGGGTTTCAGGTCGGACAGGTCAAGAGGGTGGAGCAGGTCGAGAAGGTGGAGCGGTCAAGAGGGTGGAGCGGTCGAGAGGGAGGAGCAGTCGAGAGGGTGGTCGGGTCGTCGGGTGTCCGGTGCTGCGTGCCGCCGGTCAGAAGGCCGCTTCCCTGGACTCCCGCACCTCCTTGGGCGCGAGGGTGTCGTCGAGGAGCGCGGCGATGCGCTGGGCGGAACGGCGGGCCTCCAGGTGCAACCGGCCCACGTTCGCGTCCGGGTGGGCGAGGAGCGTGAGGACGCAGCTTCCGCCGGCCGCGTACGTGGCGACGTAGCCGTGCTCGCCCCGGACGAGTGACTCCCGGAAGTCGCCCTGGCCGGTGCTGTCGGCGAGCCGCTGGGCCAGGCCGAGCGAGGCGGCGGTCATCGCCGCCAGGCTCGACGGCTCGGTCCCGTGGGTGTCGTGCGCGACGAGCTGGCCGTCGACACCGGCCACCAGACCGCCCGCGAGGTGTGGTACCCGATGCCTGAGGGCGCGGAGTTCGGCGAGCAGTTCGGTCTCCAAGGCGATCAGTTGTCTCCTTCCGACACGCTGCTTGAGCGCCCGCCTCATGGCCGTGAGGGCGGGGTCGCGGGCGGAGAGTGGTTCAAAGTCGGGCCTCCAGAAGGGTTCTGACCCGGATCAGCAACGCGATGTCCGGATCGGGGGCGGTCAGCGGGTGGGCTGCCGGGGTCGAAGGTCGGGCGGAGGCGGCGGAGGCGGCAGCGACGGACGCCGCGTAGGCGGCCGGGGCCAGCGCGGCCAGCGCCGCACCGGGTACCCGCCGGTGCAGACCGCCGGACGCGGACGGTTCCCCCGGGGCGTCCCCGCTCCCCGACCCGGCCCCGCTCCCGACCCCGGGGTCGGAGCCGGCAGCGACACCGGCACCGGAGCCGGGCTCGGACTCGACCCCGGGCCCGAGCAGCAGTCCTGCGGCGGCCAGCCGGCGGACGTCCACCGTGGTGGCGAACGCCGAGCGGCCGAGCAGCCGCGCCAGCTCCGCCGGGGTTCTTCGGCCGTCCGCGTGGTCCAGCAGGTCGCGCTGGTAGCGGCTCGGCGGGCGGATCCGGCGCGCGTGGCGGCCGGGGGCGGCGGGGAGCCGTGCGGCCGGACGGACCGGCGCGGTGTCGAGCTGGGGCCACGGCCAGATGCGGTCCAGCAGGATCCGCCGGCGTTCGGCCTCCCGGCGGAGCCGGGGGACGCCCACGGCCGCCACGGGGCCGAGCCAGTGCCGCACACCCGGTGCGAAGGTCCGGAAGGCGAGGGCGGCCGGGGCGTCCAGGAGGAAGCAGGCCGCGTCGTAGAGGGCGCCGAGGTGACAGAGCTCCAACTCGCCGCGGGTGAGCCGGCCCTGTTCGACCAGGGCCTCGCCGACCCCGGCATACGGGCCGGACCGACGGACCTCCTCCTGCCAGGTGGCGGGGGTGAGCCGGCCGCAGGCGGTGAGCAGGGTGGCGAGGTCGGGTGTCCGGTCGGACTCGGCGTGGGTGACCAGGCCGTCGACGAGGTAGACGGTGCCCGCGGGCCCGCGCAGGGCACCGGTGGCGTGCTCGGCGGCCAGCCGTTCGACAACCGCGCCGGGCGTCCAGCCGGGGTGCACGGGAAGGGGTGCGGCGCCGGGAGCGGACACCGGTGCGGCGCCGGGAGCGGGCACCGCGGCAGGGCCGGGACCGGGCGCCGGTGCGGGGCCGGAGGAGGGAGCGGGGCCGGGGCCGGAGGAGGCGGTACGGGCCGCGGGGACGGAGCCGAGGGCGACGGCCTCGGCCGGAACCGTCGGCCGCCCGGCGGGTGGCCGAAAGCCGACGACCGTCCCGCCCGCCGTCGCCAGGTCACTCGTCCGGAAGTTCGTCATCCGAGCACCAGTTCCTCGGCGAGCGACTGGAGACGGTAGCGGGCGCCGGCGAGATTGCCCTCGCTGCGGTCCAGCCAGAGGTGCAGGACCAACCGGCTGTCGAAGACGGTGTCGATGAAGCACAGCAGGTGGTAACTGCGGCCTGCGGTCACGATAATGTCCTGGAGCGGTGCCTTCGAGTCCTCCGAGCCGGTGAAGGTCGGGCTCTCAACAGCCGCTCGTACCAGGTCGGTTGCCTCCGCGGCCGACGTATCATGGTCGCCGGTGGGGCTGACGCCGACGCTGCCCAGTGCGAGGCCGCTGCTCCAGTCGACGAGACTGGCGGCGCGGGCTCCTGCGATCGCCATCGCCTCGGTCAGGCATTCGTCGATACCCGGCACTCGGGCTCCTTCGGAGGGTTCGGGGAGGCTTCGGGGAGGGGTCCGGGACGGCCCCGCCGAGGTGGCTTCGCAGGCCGGAGGGTGTCGGGGAGGGTTCCGGGCAGCCGGGCGCACGCACCTCCGGGCCGCGCGGCACCGGCCGGACCGCCACGACCAGTGGCGGGTTCGACACGGAAGGCTACTGCCGGAATCTGTACGACGAACATTCCAATGGCATATTCACACCATTAGGGCCGACTTTCGGCCAACCTTTGACGGACCGTCAGCCCGCAGGTCACCGCAAAGCCGCAGACCGGGAGAGTGCGCTCCCGAAGGGCCGCCGATCCACCTGGAGCGCGACCTTGGCGGGTTGTCACCGCCGCCGACGGGTTTCGGCCGGGCCGTGCGATAGGACCGATCCGCACAACGACGAAGCGGCCGCCCCCTCGGAGAGGGGACGACCGCTTCGGATGGAGCGCCAGGCCCGGGTTGAACGGACTCTCCCTACTGAAAGTAGGACGTGCTCCGGTAGCACCACTGACGCCTGCTCGGGAGGCCGCTCCTCGCTTCGCGAAGATCGTTTCCTCTCGACGGGTTGAACACTAGCAGGACATCACGCCTGGTCAGAAATCGAACGGCAGGGGCCCCGGCGTCGGGACGGCACGCTCGTACAGCTCGTGCGTGAACGGTTCGGCAAGCGGGGCCGTGGCCGGCAGACGGATGATCCCGGGGCGCTCGGCGAAAGTGTCACGGCAGGCGTGCGCAGGGGTGCGCAGCGCGTCCTTCCACGGCCGATGCCGGACGCACTGCTCGCCGATGGTGAGGACGAGGTCGGCGCGCACCAGGGCGACGATCTCCGCCCGGCCGGCGACGTGGTCGTCCGGCGCGGGCGCGACGGACGGACCGAGACCGTCGACCTGGCCGGCGGCGCCCTACTGCCCTGGGGGAGCGACGGCCACGCCCACCACCACTGGCACCACCACCGCCGGGCACTGCTCGGCGTGGCGGTGGTCCGGCTGCCGGGCTTCCACTCGGCAGACCTCGGGCCGGGATCGTCCGCGCCCTGCTGGTGCTCGCCCTCGCCGTGCCGACCAGGGGCGGGGCGTTCGGCGGCTCCGTAGTGGTGGCCGCCGCCACCGACGACCCGGCCGGGGTGTTCTCCACCGCCATGACGGATGACGTCGGCGGCCGGACGACGGACGTGCAGCGGGTCCTGATCGTCACCAGCCGGCCGGCCGCGCGGCTCGCCTGCCACCTCACCTCACCCGAGGTGAACCGGCCCCTGGTGTCGATCGGCCCGATGGCCCTCCTGACCGGCGTCGGCCTCGCACCGAGGAGGCGGGCCCACCGGCCGGAGGTGTACGCCCGGCGCGGCGGCAGCAGGGTGGTCGCAGCCTGATCCGGCCCGACCGAAGGGGGAAGTGCCGCGCTCCGCCCGTCCGTTGAGCCGCCGACGCGGTGGGCAGCGGACGTCGGTGGGCGTACGATCGAAGGGCGACGACCACTCGACCGGCCACGCGGTGGCCCTCTCCGTGGCGGCCACGCGACGACCGCCTCCGGGTGTGTCGGGGGAGGGTTCCCGCTGTGCGCACTCCGCCCGGGACGGCCGGACTCGCGCCGGTGACGGCTCCCGGCGGGCGGGCGCTCCGCCCGGGCGCGCGCGACAGACCGGATCCGCGGGCCTGCGGGCCCGGCGCCGCACCCGACGACGTGATCGGCAGCGGGCCCGACGTCCGGCCCGACGACGGAGGAGGAGTAGCAGCGCATGTCAGTCTTCACCACCCCCACAACCGGGGCTCACGGCGATCACCAGGCCATCGAGACGATCCCCGTGGGCCAGACCCCGCACAGTGTGGCGGCGAGCCGGGACGGTCGCCGCGTCTACGTCACCAGCTTCCTGGACGGGACGGTGACCGCCGTCGACACTCCGGCGAACACCGTGGCCACGACCTTCCCCGCCGCCGTCGGCCCCTACGGCGTGGCCGTCGCGGCCGACGGCGCGCGCGTGTTCGTCGCCGAGAACAGCTCGACCTTCATCCACGTGTTCGAGGCCGCCACCGGCGACCAGGCCGTCTCCACCGGCTTCGGCACCCGCCCGTACGGCCTGGCGATCACCGCCGACGGATCGCGACTGCTGATCGCCAACGCCATCGACGACCAGGTCCTGGTCTCCGACACCCTCACCAAGACCCGCGGGATCCTCACCGGTGTGGACTTCCCGGTCGCCCTGGCCGTGAGCCCGGACGGCCGCCTCCTCTACGCCAGCAACTACTTCCGGGACTCGGTCACCGTGATCGACGCCACCGGCATCCCGACGCTGGAGGAGACGGTGCCCGCCGACGTCGTGGCGACCGTCCCGGTCCGGCGGGGACCGTACGGGCTGGCGGTCAGTCCGGACGGCGGGCGGCTCTTCGTGGCCCACTTCCCGTTCGACACCGTCTCGGTGGTCGACACCACCACCCACACGATCACCGGCACGATCCCCGTCCCGGGCGGCCCGCGCGGCGCTGCGACCAGTCCGGACGGGTCGAGGCTCTACGTCACCAACTACTTCGACCGGACACTGTCGGTGATCGCGGTCTGAGACTCGCCGGCCGGACCACCGGCGCGGCGGCGCAGCGGCACTGTCGGTACGTCAGGATATGGCCCCCTCTCAAGATCCCGTACCGGAGAGCCGGTTCGAAGATCCGTTCCACTCTTCAAGGGGGAGCCCGGCCATGGGCAGCACCGACAGCGGCGCGTACGAGGGATTCACGGCCGAGGAGCGGGCCGCGATGAAGGACCACGCCAAGGAGATGAAGACGGCCGCGCGCCGCGGCTCCCGCGCCGACAGGGCGGCGGAGGCCGAGCGGGACGTGCTCGCGAAGATCGCCGAGATGCGGGACTCGGACCGGATCATGGCCGAACGCGTCCACGCCGTCGTCGCCGCCAACGCCCCGACCCTCGCACCGAAGCTCTGGTACGGGATGCCCGCCTACGCGCTGGACGGCAAGGTGGTCTGTTTCTTCCAGAGCGCCGAGAAGTTCAAGGCGCGCTACGCGACGCTCGGGTTCAGCGACCTGGCGCAGCTCGACGAGGGCCCCATGTGGCCGGCGGCCTTCGCCCTGACCGAGGTGACGCCCGAGGTGGAGGCGCGGATCGCCGACCTCGTCAAGCGATCGGTGAGCTGAGCCCCCCTCGGCGAGCACCCGGCCCGGCCCCGACCCGACGGCACCGCCCGGCCCGGCCCGACGGCGCCCGGCCGGGGCCGGCTCCGGGGCGCGCGCCGCTCGCAGTCTTTTCGCTCGCATGTTCGATTACGGCGTACGCTGGGCTCATGCGCAGCACGCTCCACCTCCAGCCCTCCCTGTTCGACGATCCCGGCCGGGCCGGGACCGCCCTCGGGCCGCTGTCGGGCGTTCGGCGGACGGTGCTGGGCGCGGGGGCGTGGCTGGACCTGCTGCCGGGGTGGCTCCGCGGGGCGGACCAGCTGTTCGAACACCTGGCCGCGAAGGTGCCGTGGCGGGCCGAGCGGCGCGAGATGTACGAGCGGACCGTCGACGTGCCCCGGCTGCTCGCCTCCTACGGGGAGGAGGACGCACCGCCGCACCCCGTGCTCGGGGAGGCGCGGGCGGCGCTCGGCGCGCACTACGCGGACGAGCTCGGCGAGCCGTTCAGCACGCTCGGGCTCTGCTACTACCGGGACGGGCGGGACAGCGTGGCCTGGCACGGCGACCGGATCGGGCGGGGCGCACACGTGGACACCATGGTCGCGATCCTCTCGATCGGCGAACCGCGGGCGCTGCTGCTGCGGCCCCGGGGCGGTGGCGGGCCGGCGGTGCGGCACCCGGTCGGGCACGGGGACCTGCTGGTGATGGGCGGTTCCTGCCAGCGGACCTGGGAGCACGCGGTACCGAAGACGGCGCGGCCAGTGGGGCCGCGGATCAGCATCCAGTTCCGGCCGCGCGGGGTGCTCTGACGGGCCCGGGGGCGACCTGACGGACGCGCGGGGGCGCTGCGACGAGCGCGGATCGGCCCGAGGGGGCGCGGACCGGTTGCCGGGCGCCGGGCGGAAGCAGAGGCTGGCCCCAGGGGCCCGGGTGGTTCCGGCGGCGAGGAGGGCGGCATGCCGAAGGCGGGCAGGTACCGCGACGGCGTCCCCTGCTGGGTCGAGCTGGGGACCCCGGACCTCCCGCGGGCCCGGCGGTTCTACGGCGCGCTGTTCGGGTGGGAGTACGTCGGGCTGCCCGGGTACACGGTGGCGACGCTGCGCGGGGCACAGGTCGCGGGGCTGGTCCGGCGGCCGGCGGGCGAGGAACGCTCGTGGACCACGTACCTCGCGGTGACGGACGTCGGACGGGCGGCCGAGGAGGTCCGGACGGCCGGCGGGCGCGTCGTCCGAGAGCCGTTCGAGAGACCCGAGCAGGGGTGGGCGGCCGTCGTCGCCGACCCGACCGGCGCGGTGTTCGGGCTCCGGCAGGGGCTGCTCTGGCAGGGGGCGGGTCTGGTCGACGAACCGTCCGCGTTCAGCTGGAGCGAGCAGCTCTCCCCCGACCCCGCCACGGCCCGGACCTTCTACCGGCGGGTCTTCGGGTACGAGTACGGGTCGGGCGCGGACGGCGGCACGGTGTTCCGGGTCGGCGGAGCCATGGCCGGCGGCATCGGCGGCGGCCACGGGGCCGACGCCGACCAGACGGGCCGGACGGGCCGGACGGGCCGCGCAAGCGGGAGCGGGAGCGGCGGGACGGGCCTGGGGGCGGCCGGTCCGCCGCCCGTCTGGAGCGTCCACTTCGGCACGGACGACACCGACCGCGCGGCCGAGCGGGTGCGCGAGCTGGGCGGGGAGGTGCTGGCGGGACCGCACCCGACACCGTTCGGACGGCGGGCGGCGGTCCGGGACGACGGCGGGGCGGAGTTCACGCTGATCGGCCTCCCGTCCGCAGAGGGGACCCTGGCCGCGTAGGAGGGCGGAACGCCCGGTGCCGCCGCAGCATCCCCGGAGCGACTCAGGGGAACGGGGAACTGCTGGCCCGGCGGCGGGCCGTCGAGCCGGCGGTAGCCGAGTTCGTGCAGGCCGGCGGCGAGCGCGGGGGCGTCGGCGGCCGGAACGAACCAGTCGATGTCCTCGTGGTCGCGGGTGAGCTCGCCGAGGAAGAAGTCCATCGCCCAGCCGCCGCGCAGCCGGACACGAGTGCCGAGACGGCGGGCGAGGCCCACCGTCTCGGCGATCTGGGCGAGTTGCCCGTCGGCGCGTTCCCTGTTCATGGACCCCACCTCCATGATCGGGACGCTACACCCGCCGCAGCCTCTCCCCCGCGGCACCGGCCCTCGCGGGCTAGTCCTTCACAGCGCCGGCCAGCCCGGAGACCAGCTTGCGCTGCACCGCGATGAAGAAGATCAGGACCGGCACGGTCATCAGCGTCGAGGCCGCCATGATGCCGCCCCAGTCGTTCTCGTCCGGTTTGAAGAAGACCAGCAGCGCGGAGGGGAGGGTCTGGTTCTCGGTCGCGCTGATGATGAAGGTCTTGGCGAAGACGAAGTCGTTCCACGCCGCGATGAAGGAGAACACGCTGGTCGCGGCCAGGCCCGGGGCCACCAGCGGCAGCAGGATCCGCCAGAGGATCCGGCTCCGGCTCGCACCGTCGATCTGCGCGGCCTCCTCGATGGAGACCGGCACCGCGGCGACGAAGCCGCGCATCATCCAGATCCCGAAGGGCAGCGAGAACGCCAGCTGCACCAGGATCAGCGAGGCCAGGGTGTTGAGTCCGACGCCCGGCGCCAGCCGCCCCGCGTCGCGGAACATGAAGAACAGCGGGATGGTGAGCGCCTCGACCGGGATCATCTGGGCGATCAGGAACATCACCATGATGGTGGTGCGGAACCTGAACCGGAACCTCGTCACGGCGACCGCCGCGAGGAAGACCACCAGGGCCGACAGCACCACCACCGACAGCGCGATGATCAGGCTGTTGACGAAGTACCGGCCGAACCCGTCGACGCTGAGCACCTGGCGGAAGCTCTCCAGCGTCGGGTGCGCGGTCCACGGTCGGGGGTCGAGCGACTGCACCTCGCCCTTCGGCTTGAACGCCGAGAGCACCATCCAGAAGATCGGGAAGGCGGTGACCACGGCCACCAGGATCGCGAGGGAGTTGGCGGCGAGCCGCCTGCGGCCACGGGTGTTCACAGTTCATTCCCCGTCCGTCGCAGCGAGCGGATGTAGAGGACCGTCGGGATCACCAGGATCAGCAGCATGATCACGCCGATGGCCGCGCCGAGTCCGTACTGGGAGGACGCGAACGCCTTCTGGTAGGCGTACACGTTGAGGACGAGGTTCTGGCCGGCGATTCCGCCGCCCTCGGTCATGACGTAGATCTGGGTGAAGACCTTGAAGTCCCAGATGACCGACTGGATCACCACGATGGTCAGGATCGGCCGGAGCATCGGGGCGGTGATCCGGCGGAAGGTGGCCCAGGTGCCGGCGCCGTCCAGCGCCGCGGCCTCCAGGATCTCGGTCGGGATCGCCTTGATGCCCGCGTAGAGCGTCACCATGACGAACGGGAAGGAGTGCCAGACCACCACGGCGCCCACGATCAGGAACGCGGTCCACTTGTCGTAGAACCAGTTGAACTCGTGGAAGCCGTTCAGACCGATGCTGACCAGGGTCTTGTTGACCAGACCGAGGTTGGTGTCGAAGAGGAAGCTCCACACCGTCGAACCGGTCATCGCCGGCGCCGCCCAGGCCGCCATGGCGGCGGTGGTCAGCACCAGTCGGGAGATCCGGCCCACCCTGGTGAGCAGCACCGCGAGGGTGGCGCCGACCGCCAGGGTGGCGACCACACAGAACGCGGCGAAGCCGATCGTCTGCGTCAGCACCGACCAGAACTGTCCGTCACCGAGGATCTTCTGGTAGTTGCCGAGCCCGACGAAGCTGGTCGGCACACCGCCGGAGGCCTGGGCCTGACCGAAGTCCAGCACCGACAGCAGACCGAGCTGGTAGATCGGGTACGCCACCAGGGGGATCATGATGATCGCGGCCGGCAGCAGGAGCAGCAGCGGGGGGCGGCGCCGGCCGCGCGGGGGCGCGGCCGGGCCGGTGCCCCGGCGCCGCCCGCTCGGGGAGGGCGGCGCCGCCGGGGCGGTCGTGGTGGGTGCGGACACGTGCGGGACCTGCTCTCTTGCGGGGGCCGGCGATCAGCGGGCCGCGAAGGCCGACGTGATCTGCGTGGCGGCGTCGCCCGAGGCCTTCGCCACGTCCGCCTTGCCGGTGACGATCTGCTGGAGCATCGTCGGGATGACGGCCTGCGCGTCGATCTGCGCCCATCCCTGGTCCAGCGGCACGAACTTGGTACCGGCCGCGATGGTGTCGGTGAACGGCTTCAGGAAGGCGTCCTTGGCGGCGACCTTGGCGTTGACCGGCTTCAGCGTCGGCAGGTTGCCCATCGCGTCGTACATCTGCTCCTGGTACGCGGGGCTCGCCAGCAGTTCGGCGAACTCGACGGCCAGGGTGCGGTGCTTGGCCGCCTTCATCACGCCGAGGTTGTTGCCGCCGGCGAACGCCGGGGCGATCGAACCGGGCTTCTCGCCGGGCAGCGGGACGACCCCGTACTTGCCGTTGACCGGGCCCGCGTCGACCTTGCTGCGGCTGGAGTTGGGCAGGATCGCCATCGCGGACTTGCCGGCCGCGAAGAGGTCGACGGTCTTGCCGCCGGTGAGGTCGGCGCACTGCTGGACCGGGCAGCCGCTCTCGCCGAAGAGGTCGGTGTAGCGCTTGATGCCGGCCTGCGAGGCGGACGAGTTGATCGTCGGCTTGTAGGTGGTGCCCTCCTTGGCGGCGATGTCGCCGCCCGCGTCCCAGACGAAGGGGAGCGCGCCGAAGGTGTACTTGCCGCCGACCGCGATGCCGAAGGTGTCCGGGTGCGCGGCGTGGATCTTCTGGGTGGCCGCGACCAGCTCGGCGTAGGACGTCGGGGCCGCGAGGCCGGCCTCGGTGAACAGGTCGGTGCGGAAGTAGAGCGCCCGCACGGCGACCCACCAGGGCAGGCCGTAGGTCTTGCCGTCGAGCACCGCGGTCTTGGCGATCGCCGGGTCGAGGTCGCCCTTGTCCTTCCACTTGTCGAGGTCGGCGCCGATCTCGGCGAGGCCGCCGGCCGCGACGTACCCGGGGAGGTCGGTGTTGCCGAACTCGACCAGGTCCGGGGCGCTGTTCGGGTCGTTGAACGCGCCCTTCATCTTGGCGGCGCGGGCCGAGGCGTCGGTGTCGATGTAGCTGACACTGACGGTGACGCCCTGGTGGGAGGCCTGGAACTCGGCGACGGCCTTGCTGACGACCGCTTCCTTCGCGGCGTTGCCGGCCTCGTTGTACAGCCAGACCTGCAGGGTGCCGGTCTTGTCGTCGGCCGCCTTGTCACCGGCCGGCAACGCGGTACCGGGCGAACAGGCGGCGGCGGCGAGACACGTGGCGGCGAGGACGGTGGCCGCGGCGGCCCGTCTGACGATTCGCATGGGTGGAGACCTCCCCTCCCGACAGTTGCCGCCGAGACGTGCGCCGCTGGGGACGGGCGCGTCGAAGCAGGCCCTGACCGGGGCCGATGGTGGGTGCGTGAACGCATTGATGTGGGGGTACGGCAGAGCGACCGCTCGGGTGGGCTACGTCGCCTGCTCGATGCCAGGGACGTTAGGCGCGGGCGCTCACGGCCAACAAGAGGCCGTTCGGGAAGTTTTGCAATGCACAACGGTGTATCGAAAAAGCGGTAAGCGAGGTGCGGGAGGGTACGGTTCGACAACCGCCGCAGTCCGGTGGCGGAACGAGAGGGGAACGGACCGATGACGGAGAAGGCGGTCAGCGCGGCCGGCACGAGCGCGGGCCCGGCAGCCGGCGCGACCGCGGGCGGCACGGCCACCGGCGCGGAGAAGCCGAAGAAGACCACGGGCGAGCGGAACCAGTCCTCCTCCCTGCGTCGCGCGCTGTCGGTCCTCGGCTACGTCCGCGACCACGGCGACGGCCGCGGCGTCCCGCTCGCCCAGCTCGCCGAGGCTCTCGACCTCAACAAGTCGACGGTCCTGCGGCTGACCGGCCCGCTGCTGGACGAGCACCTCCTCGACCGCGACCGGGAGACCGGCTGGTTCCGGCTCGGCCACGGCTCGCTCCGACTCGGCCAGGCCTACCTCTCCACCCTCGACCTGCGCAGCGTCGCCGCCGAACACCTGCGCCGCCTCCAGCGGGAGGCCGGCGAGACCGTCCACCTGACCGTCTGGCAGGCGCCCGGCATCGTCTACCTCGACAAGGTCGAGGACGAGACCAACGTCCGGATGGCCTCCCGGGTCGGCAGTCGGGCCCCCGCCTACTGCACCGCCACCGGAAAGGCGATCCTGGCGTGGCTGCCCGAGGAGGCGGTCACCGAGGTCGTCGCCGCCGGACTGCGCCCCGTCACCGCCTGGACCATCTCCGACGAGACCCACCTGCGCGCCGACCTCGCCCGGATCCGCGCCCGCGGCTACTCGATCGACGACCGCGAGAACGAGCCCGAGGTCCGCTGCGTCGCCGCCCCGATCTTCGACCACACCGGCGAGGTGACCGCCGCCCTCTCGGTCTCCGGCCTCACCTCGCGGATGACCGCCGCCCGGGTCCGCGCCCTCGGCCCGGTCGTCGCCCAGGTCGGCCTGCGCATCTCCCGCGAACTCGGCTCCGACCGCGCGGTGACCTGACCGGCGCGGCCCGCCCGGGCGACCCCGGTGAACGCGAACGGGGCCCGGCACCTTCTCAGGTACCGGACCCCGTCCGACGTGGAGCGCCAGGCCCGGGTTGCACGGACTCTCCCTACTGAAAGTAGGACGTGCTCTGGTAGCACCACTGACGCCTGACGAGAGATCATCTCCCTCGCGACAGGAAGAACACTACC
>NZ_JAQYWZ010000816.1:0-9476 GCF_036290945.1 Streptomyces sp. BE303 | reverse complement strand
CCCCTGGACCTCGGCGCTGCTGGTGCAGGCGTTCGTCGACGCCGGGCTGCCCGCCGGCGTCCTCAACCTCGTCCAGGGCGACCGCGACCCCGGCGAGGCCCTGGTCTCCGACCCGCGCGTCGCCGGCATCTCCTTCACCGGCTCCCTGCCGGTCGGACAGGCCATCAACCGAGCCGGCGCGGGCCGGCTGATGCGCGCCCAGCTCGAACTGGGCGGCAAGAACGCACTCATCGTCCTCGCCGACGCCGACCTCGACGCCGCCGCGGACGCCGTCATCCACGGCGCGTTCGGCCAGAGCGGCCAACGCTGCAGCGCCACCAGCCGCCTCATCGTGGACACATCCGTCCACGACGCACTCCTCAAGCGCCTCCTGCCCCGGGTCTCCGCCATGCGCATCGGCCCCGGCCACCAGAACTGGGCGGACATCGGCCCGGTGGTCAACGAAGAACGCCTACAAGCCTGCCTCACCGCCGTCCGCACCGCCGTCAACACCGGCGCCACGATCGCCTGCGGCGGCAACCAGGCAACCCTCGACACCCCCGGCCACTTCATGGAACCCACCATCCTGACCAACGTCGCCTGGGACAGCGAGATCGCCCAAGAAGAGGTCTTCGGCCCCGTCCTGTCCGTCATCGAATGCGACGGCTACGACGACGCCATGCGCATCTCCAACTCCGTCAAATACGGAATGTCCGGCACCGTCTTCACCCGAAACCCCGCCCTGATGTTCCAGGCCCTCCAGGACTTCCAAGCGGGCATGCTCCACGTCAACCGCCCCGGCGTCGGCGCCTACTCCCACCTGCCTCACATGGGCGCCAAGGCCTCACAACTCGGCGCCCCCGAATGCTCCCCGGACGTATGGAACTTCTACACCGACCTACGCTCCGCCTGCATCCGATACTGACACCCCGACCCCCGCCGACCTGCCCCGGCCGTCACCCGGGCCACTCCGAGACAGCACCCACCAACGCCACGAACGCCTCCTCCGACGGCGTGAGCACCCGATCCGACCGCCTCACCAACGACACCGTCCGCACCGGCGGAGCCGGCACAACCGTCAACGCCGCGAGCATCCCCGCCTCCGTCTCCTGACGAATAACATGCTCCGACACCACCGCCAGACCAAGCCCCCGCGAAACCGCCTGCTTCAACGTGTCCGTCCCCCACATGTCCCACTGCTCGGCACGCTCCAACCCCCACATCCGCAACGCGGACTCCTGAAGCCGACGGGTCGCGGAACCGGCCTCACGCACCAAGAACCGCTGATCCGCCAAATCGGCAGGCGTCAGAGCCCGACCGATCAACGCCGAACCCGGCTCCGCCACCAACACCATCGCCTCCTCGAACATGCCCTGCGCGACAAGCTGTTCATCCCTCGGCGTACCGGCACACAACCCCAACGCGACCTCACCCCGCAACAACCACGACTCCACCGCCTCCTCGTTCCCCACCCGGATCTCACACGAGACCTTCGGAGCCCGCAAAGCGAACTCGGACACCAACAACGGCAACAGATACGTACCCAGCGTCGTCGTCCCCGCCAACACCAACCGACCCGCACCCAGCCCCCGATACTCGGCGACCGCGAGCTCCAACTCCTCCAGAACCCCGAAAATCCGGCGAGCGTGCTCAACCACGATCTCCCCCGCCGACGTGGGCCGGGCACCCTGACTCGTACGGTGAACAAGCTGAACCCCGAGCGACCGCTCCAGATTCCGCATGTGATTCGACACCGCCGGCTGACTGGTGAACAACGACTTCGCCGCCCCCGAAAACCCTCCGGACTCGATCACCTTCGCCAACACTTCCAACTGGATCAACGTCACCATGCGCCACACCTCCACCGCACGCAGCCACCAGACCCCCGACACCAGCCCGAAACGGACAACACCGGAACAGGAATCCACACCCACCCATCGAACGCGGACTCCAGCACCGACGCAAGGCCCAACCGGCCGCGGACGTCGACGGCGGGGCCCGTCCGGTTTGTCGCCGGACGGGCCCCGCCGTCACGTTCTCCGTCGGTCGCCGGGCTCGGATCGCGAGACGAACGCGACCCCGGCCGGAGCGCCGGGTCAGGGCGCCTTTCGGTGGGCCCGGCGGGTGGCCGCCCTCGCCCGGCGGTGGAAGAGGAGGAGGAGCCCGCCGATGAGCAGCACGCTACCGGCGGCGAGGACGAGCGGTGTGCGGTTGGAGGCGCCGGTCTCGGCCAGGGGGCGGACGTCGTTGTCCGTGTCCGTGTCCGTATCCGTCGCCGCCTGGACGTCGTCCGCAGGCCCGGACGTGGGTCCGGGCGCTGCCGATCCGGTCGCTGCCGGTTCGGCCACCGCCAGCCCGGTCACTGCCGGGCCGGTCGCGGTGGCCGGGGCGGGCGTCTTCGCCGCCGGCGTCCCGACCGCCGACCCCGATGCCGAGGGCCGGGCGGACGGGGCCGACGTCACGGGTTCCGGGGACGTGGCGGGGGCCGGCTTGGTAGGAGCCGGCACGGCCGAGGACGGTACGGGCTGCGGGGATGTGGCGAGGGCCGTCGGGTTGCCGGAGGCCCGGGAGAGGGGGGTGATGGAGATGTCGTCGTAGTAGATGACCACGGGCGGCGTCCCGCCGTTCACGTAGCCCTTCTCGGCCTTCCAGTTCGGCCGGTACAGGCCGATCTTGTGGTACGGGACCGTGTCGCGGTGCGGGGCATTCGTGGTCTGGCTGTAGCTGTTGGGGCCCTCGTGGGATCCGACCTGAGCGCCGTCGAGCCTGGCGGTGATGGAGCCGGGCGTGGTCTCGGTGGACCAGGTGATGTCGAAGGACCACTGATTCCAGTGTCCGAGCCGCACGGGGCCGAGGTCGTACCTGATCTCGTTCAGGGGCCCCGAGCCCACTGTCCAGTTGACGAGCATCAACCACCGGTCCGCCTTGACCGCGAGGAGGACCGCGGGGGCGGTGCCCGCCCCGCCGTGCCACTGGGACACGATGGTCTGGGCCCCGAAGGAGATCCAGTCCTGCGGCAGGTAGTTGGAGAAGGTGTAGCGGTAGCTGCCGTACGGCAGGCGGCTGGTGGCTATCTCGGTGCGGTAGGAGTTTCCCTGGTCGGGCATGGTGAACCGGGCGGCCTTGCCGGCGTGACCACCCGGTGCCGCCACGACGTCCACCGCGCCCTTGCCGTCGATGCCCTTGCGGGGCCACACGCTGGTGTTGCCGGACTCGAAACCGTCCCCGAACGGGATGGCGGTGGACTCCGCGGCCGCGGTGGGGCCTACGGACACTCCTCCCACCGCCAGTACGGCAGCCAGAAGTACGCCGGCCAGACGGCTGCGGCTGTGACGCTGGGACATGGACCATCCTTGGAGCTGGGGAGTGGCGGCGCTCTTGCGATGTGGTGGTCGACGACGAGCGCTGGAGCGGATTCACACGCCGGCTCGCTCGCGCACGTCTGGTTCGGTCAGAGCCGGTCGGCAGTAACGAGAGCCCTCCCCGCCTCGCCGTCCCGGACCGTTGCCAACGTGTTATCGACGGCCGCTTCTCCCGCTACGCCACCCGGGGCCGCGCCGAAGGCAGCCGGCCCGCCACCGGTCCGACAACCGTGCCGAACGCACCCGAGTGGATCGCCGACGTCCGTCCCACCCCGCCGCACCGCCTCCGTGCGTCCGGACCGGACGGGGACGACAACACGGCCCACCCCGCCCCGCCACACGCGCGGCCTCAGGTGTCCTTGCCGCGCAGTGCGGCCCGGGTCGTCCTCAACTTGCGCAACACTGCCGCGACATGGTGCTCGGCGGTGCGCGGGGAGACGAACAGCGCGGCGGCGATGTCGCGGTTCCCCACACCTGCGGCGAGCAGCGCGGCCACCTCGCGCTCGCGCGGTGACAGCTCGTCCCCGTACCCCGTGCGCCCCCGCGGGTTGGTGGGGACGGGGCCGAGCGTCCGCAGCTGTCGGCGGCAGCGCGAGCCGTCGCTGGTCGCGCCGAGCGCGTCGAACGCAGCCAAGACGCGGCCGAACCGGGCCCGGCCGTCCCAGGGGTCAACGGCGGCCAGGGCCAGTGCCGCCCGTTCCGCGGCGAGCGCCGCCTCGTACGGCCGGCCGACGGCCTCCCAGCGACCGCCGGCCCGGTCGAAGGCCTCGAACGCGGCGCCGGGATCGTGCTCGGCGAGCACCAGGCCGCGGCACAGGTCCTGCTCGGCCTCCGCTCCTGGGCACTCCCCGTCGCGGATGCCGTCGGCGTGTTCCTCCAGCAGCGTCCGGGCACCGGTCCGGTCGCCGAGCGCCAAGGCGGCCTCGACGGCCGCCGGCAGAACTCCGAAGGCGAAGGGCCACAACCTCCTGGCACGCACGCTGTCCAGGGCACCGGCCAGCGAGGCCCGGGCCGCGCCGGCGTCCCCCCGGGCGAGGTGGAGCCGGGCCGTCCCGGCGGCCGCGCCGAGGGCCAGGCTGCTCGTCGGATCGTGGGCCACCACACGTTCGAAGAGCGCAGCGGCCCGTGACGCCTGTCCGCGGGCCGCTGCTATCACGCCCTGGGCGGTTCCCAGCAGTCCGGTGTCGGTCAGCGGGCTGTCGCGGAACCTGACGCGGTAGGCCGCCAGCTCCGCGTCCCAACGCTCCCAGTGCCCGCCGGTCCAGGTGAGCAGGAGCCGGTACGACTCGCCGTAGGCCGCCAGCGCGGTGAAGTGGATGCGCTCGCTGATGGCGAGCGACTCCTCGTTCCAGGTCGGCGCCCGCCGGTCGAGCCCGACGAAGACGGCGGCCTCGGCGGCACCCGACAGGGCGATCGCGGTGGCCCGCAGCACCCGCGAGTCGTCGTCGACCCGCGGCAGCGCGGCGAGGAGGGAGGGGATGCGCGGGTCCGCCGAGCCGAGCAGCAGGGTGATCTGGTTGGCGCGGACGACCGCGTGGGCCAGCCGGTCCGGCGTCCGCTCCAGCAGGCGCAGAGCGCGCGCCATCCAGGCCGTGCGCTCCTCCGCCGAGGCCGCGCCGGTGTCGGAGACGGCCAGCACGGACATGTTCCTGGCCGCGAGCGCGGGATTGACCTCCTCCAGTTCGAGCGCCGCCTTCTCCATCTCGTCCCGGCCGACCGGGTCACCGGCCTGGTTGAGCAGCACGTTGGCCAGGTGCGACCTGATCTCGCCGCCCACGGCCGACGGCAGGCCCGGGGTGGCGAGGATCCGGCGCAGGGTGCTCACCGACCCCGGTGCGTCGATGCTGAACTGCACGGTGCCCGCGAGCGCCAGTGCGGTCTCCCCGAGCCGCTCGGTGGCGAGCCCCGGCTGGTCGAGGACCTGCCGCAGCAGCGTCACCGCGGTGCCGATGTCGCCGACCTCGGCCGCCTGGTCCGCCGCCGCGCGGGCCTCGGTGATCCAGGTGTCGTCCCCGAGCGCGCGGGTGTGGTGCGCGATCTGGACGAGCGGCGGCGGGTCCTGCTCGCGCAGCACCGCCAGGACCCGCCGGTGGGCACGGATGCGCACCGGCCCCGGGAGCATGTCGTACACCGCCTGCCGGGCCAGCGCGTGCCCGAACCCGTAGGCGTCCGGCCCTCGTTCACGCAGGACAGCGGCGTCCAGCGCCGCCAGCAGTGCCTCGTGCGCCCGTTCCTCGTCCAGACCCGCGATGGCTCCGAGGACGCCTGCTCCCCCCGGGACTGCGAGCACCGCGGCCCCCCGGACCAGGGCCGTCGCGTCCGGCCCGAGCAGGCCGATCCGCGCGGCGAGCAGCTCGCGCAGGCTCCGGGGCACCCGCAGCTCCGTCTCTCCGTCGGCGCCCGCGGCCGGATCACGGCCGGCGAGAGTGATCAGGTCCTCCTCCAGGACGAGCGGCAGTCCCTCGCTGCGTTCGGCCAGGAGGTGCACGACGGACGCGGTGGCGCCCTGGCCGAGGACGGAGCGGGCGAGCGTCCCCATGGCTTCCCGCCCCAGGGGCAACAGGCTGAGCTCGGCGCCGGCGGTGCCCGGTTGACGCCGCAGCGCCGACCCCAGGACCGGCGCGCCCGACGGAAGGTCCTCACCACGGTAGGTGAGCACCAGTGCCGTGTCCGCCGGCAGCCCGCCCGCCAGCAGGACCAGCAGTTCCTGCGTGGCCTCGTCCGCCCAGTGCACGTCCTCGACCACCAGCACCACCGGAGCGACCGCCGCCAGCAGGGCCCGCACCGCTCCGGCCACCAGGTGGCGCTGCCCCGACGGTCCGGGGACCTCCACCGGCGTCGGCGGGAGCCGCCCGGCCAGGCCCGGCAGCAGCGGTCCGAGCACGCCCACGGCGGGGTCGATGGCAGCGTTCGCGGGGAGCTGCGGGCCGAGCGCGCCCAGGGCATCCACGACCGGCCCGTAGGGCAGGGGCTCGCGCAGCGGGTGGCACGCGCCGGTGACGACGGTGACACCGTCCGCCCGGAGGGCCGCGGACGCCTCGGTGACCAACCGCGACTTGCCGATCCCGGCCTCGCCCTCGACGAGGACGACCGTCGGCGGCGCCGACAGTGCTCCGAGCAGCGCCCGGAACTCGCGGTCCCGTCCGACGAAGGGCAGATCACCCGCCCGGGCTCCGCTCTGTACGGGTTCCGGTTCCGCGCCCCGTGAAGCCACCACACGCTCCGATCCGCCGCTGCCCGTGCCGGAGGGGCCGGAGCCGGGCGATGCAACCGTCTGCCGTACGACCAGCCTATGCGGTGGCGGCCGGGCGGGCCTCGACAGGCAGGCCAGCCCGAACGTATGGGTTCGACAGCCCGTGGCGGGGACCACGACGACCGCCGACAGCCGCGACATTCCCACCCTCGCCGGGGGGTGACGGTGGCAACCCACCCGCGCATGCCGGGCATCCGCCGCACCGGGCACGGCTGGCGTGCGCCACGCATGGAACGGCGGCCGGATCGAGGCGGACCGGCTGCGGGCCGCACCGGCCGCTGCCGTTCCCCGGACCGCCGCCGACCGGGACCGGGACGCGCGCCCGGGGCTCCGGTTGTCCATGGCAGGGCCGGGCGCGAGGGAGGGGCGGGGGCGGGTCGGCCCCCGCCCGCTCCGCTCAGCCGAGGGCGGAGCCCCCGGGACAGGCGAGCCGACGGTGTTCGAGGACCGCGGCGAAGGCGTAGGCGCCACCTCCCGCAAGGGTGAGGACCCAGTAGAGCCCGGGGGTGTGGAGCGAGAGTGCCGCGGTGGAGACCAGGGCGAGCCAGACGCCGAGGGCGTAGTGCAGCACGTTGCGGCGTACCGCGCCTTCGGCGAGGTAGAGCAGGCCGACGACGAATCCGGAGCCGGTGGGCCAGAGGACGTCCGGGAGCTCCGGTGTGTCGAGCGCGGAGGTGAGGCCGGTGACGGCGAGGGCCAGGGCGGTGAAGGCCGCGATCCAGGCAGCGCCGAGCAGTCTGCCGGCGAGGACGTCCGGCGCCGGCGCGCCGCGCTGGGCCCGTACGGCTGCGGCGGTGGCGGAGACGACGCCGACCGCGAGCCCGCTTCCGAGAAGCATCACCGGCAACCAGCCGGGCAGGTCCACCAAGGGGTCCTCCCCCTCGGACACTGCGGCGGTGCCGTGGCCGAGCAGGTAGGCGAGTCCGAAGCTGACGTAGGACGCGCGGTTGTCGACGTCGCGCGGGCGAGAGGTCGGACGGGCCTGGGACGTGGGCGGCGAGAGGGTGGTGTGGCTGGACATCGTGGATGGCCTCCGGAGTGCTTGGCAGATGCGTGTGCGGGTCGAGGAGGGTGGTGGGCCGGGTTTCGCCGGCCGTCACCGTGCCCGCCGCGGCGTGTCGTGATGCGGTGTCAGGCGGGCTGTTCGGCGCGCGCCTTGAGGTGGTCGAGCCAGTTCTCCAGGGAGGTCCTCAGGGCTGCGGCGAGTTCCTCGACCGCACGGTCGACGGGGTCACCGCTCCAGAACTCCTCGGTGCGGACGACGACACCGGCGTCGGTCTGTTCGAAGGTCCACACATGGATGCCGACGATGCCCTCGACGATTCCGTCCCAGACGATCCGCCGGCCGGGGACGAGTTCGCGGATGGTGGAGGTGATGTTCATCCCGTGGGTGAGCCAGGTGAAGCTGTCGCCGACCAAGGGCGGGCCGCCGAGCCGGGCCCGGTCGATGCCGGCGTTCCAGGCCGGCCAGTCGTCGAGGTCGGTGTGCAGAGACCAGACGGTGTCGAGGGAGGCGTCGATCGTCCTCGTCAGGCTGACGACGACGGGGGCGGTGGTGTCGATGGCGTGCATGGGGTGTCCTTGTCGGTTCTCGGGGCGGTTCGGGTGGGCCGGGGTTCTCGATCAGGTGGCCGGTGAGCGGTGGGGCGCCTCCGGCGGCGGCCGAGCGGGTCGGCCGCCCGGCCGCCGGACCGTGGGCGTCGATCTGCCGTCCGGTCTCCGGTCCGACAGTCCGGCACCGGTACGGATCTGCGGCAGCGCGACGTTCACGAGCGAAGTGGCGAGCATCGCGGTACGCTGCGCCGCGACCAGGGCCTCGCGTGCGGTCCCCGCGCGGGATGTGGAACGGACTGCCCGGTCCTGCGTGCGTCCAAGGTTCATGGCGCACAGCTTCGCGTCGGGCAGTGTCCACTCTCCATGCCCGGCAGCGGATATGACTGTCCGATTCTGTCCGCTCCTGTCCGCCCGGCCAGGCCGCAGTCCTGCGCGGGCACCGCTCCGGCGCGTACGTCGGCACGTCCCCACTCCGCCGCCACGCCCCCTCCGACGGCGGCCCCCGCGCTGCGTGTGCGCGTCCTGCCGGCTGCTCACCAGCACGTAAATCAACAGAGGACGACAGGGCGGAGGATCGGGCCGGACCACACTGCGCGAATCGGGTGAATGGAGTAACCAAACGATGAGGGAGGTTAGTTGGAGCGTAGAGCCGAGGTGATGATTCCGTGCCCAAAAGGCTCACTCATCGGCGAATCGGACAGAACCCTTGACACAACCGAACAGCCCTCCAAAACTCTCCCTCACCCCGATTGTTTGCGCGAACATCAGCAACGGACGTGCTGTCGCCGGCCATTCGGGCCACCCCCCACCCACGATGCGCCCGCGACCGCCTCCCGCATGCCGCCTCGGACGGACGGCAGTCCGGCACGGCCACCCGGCGTACGGCCGATCCCCTCGGCCGGCGCCGCCGCCGTGCCCGCGGGCGGCCCGCAGGCGCATCGGCCGACGAAAGGCAAAAGTCGAAATGCTGCGTTTGAGAACGGCTGTCGGCGGTGCCGTCCTGGCCGTGTGCGTCTCCCTGGTCCAGGGCGCCGGGCAGGCCGAGGCGGCCGCCGTGACCGTCGTCAACGGGACCCAGTTCGCGGACACCGCGGGCAATCCGCTGCACGCCCACGGCGGCGGTGTGATCAAGGTCGGTCGGTACTACTACTGGTTCGGCGAGAACCGCAACGCCGACAACTCGTTCCGCTACGTCTCCGCCTACCGCTCGACGGACCTGAAGACGTGGGAGTTCCGCCGCCACGTGCTCACCCAGGCGACGGACCCGGAGCTCGCCGGCGCGAACATCGAGCGCCCCAAGGTGATGTACAACGCCGCGACCGGGCAGT
>NZ_JAQYWZ010000815.1:0-1908 GCF_036290945.1 Streptomyces sp. BE303 | reverse complement strand
GGCGCGGAGCACCACCGTGTTGACGAAGAAGCCCACCAGCCCGTCCAGCGCGGCCTCCCCGCCGCGCCCGGCGACCGGCGTGCCCAACGGGACGTCGTCACCACCGCCGAGCCGGTGCAGCAACGCCGCCACCGCCGCGTGCGCCACCATGAAGACACTGGTGCCGCTCTCCCGGGCCAGCCGGCGGACGGCCGTGGCCAGCGGTCCGGGCAGTCGCCGCGCGACCAGGCCGCCCCGCCCGCTCGGAACGGCCGGCCGGGGGCGGTCGGCGGGCAGCGGGATCTCCTCCGGCAGCCCCGCCAGCGCCCGCCGCCAGTGGGCCAACGGCGCCGCCTGGTCCAGACTCGCCTGCCAGAGCGCGAAGTCCGCGTACTGGACCGGAAGTTCGGCGAACTCCGGGGCCCGGCCCGCCAGCCGCGCGAGGTAGCCGGCCTGGAGGTCGGCGATCAGCGGCCCCCGGGAGGCCTCGTCGCCGGCGATGTGGTGCAGGGCGACGACGAGCGTCGCGGCACCGGTGGGCTCCCTCAGCAGGGTGGCCCGCAGCGGCGGTTCGGCGGTCGGGTCGAAGCGGTGCGCGAGCGCGGCGGCGATCTCCCGGTCGACCTGGTCGGCCGGGACGTCGAGGACGGTCAGCGGCACGGCCTCGGCCGCCTCGGCCGGGGTCAGCACCCGCTGGTACGGCTCCCCGTCCCGCTCGCCGACGACGGTGCGCAGGCTCTCGTGCCGGGCCGTCAGGTCGCCCAGCGCCGCCGCGAGCGCGGCCACGTCGGGGGTCCCGTCGATCCGGGCGACGAAGGGGATGGTGTAGGTCGCGCTCGGGCCCTCGACCTGGTACTGGAACCAGAGGCCGCGCTGCGCCGCGGAGAGCGGGAGCGGCTCGGGGCGCGGTCCGGCCGTCAGCGCGGGGCGCTCGACGGCGGTCCGGCCCGCCAGGCGGGCGGCGAGCGCGGCCGGGGTGGGCGCCTCGAAGACGTCCCGGATGGCCGCGTCGACGCCCAGCCGCCGCCGGATCCGGCCGGCGGCGCGCGCGGCGAGCAGCGAGTGGCCCCCGAGCGCGAAGAAGTCGTCGTCCGCACCCACGGCGGTCAGGCCGAGCACCTCGGCGAGGATTCCGCAGATCACGGCCTCGGCCGGGGTGGCCGGCAGCCGACCGGCCGTGACGGCCCGGTCCGGGGCGGGCAGTGCCCGGCGGTCGGTCTTGCCGTTGGCCGTCAGCGGCAGCGCCTCCAGCACCACGACCACCGACGGGACCATGTACTCGGGCAGCACCGCCGCCACACCCCGGCGCAGCTCCTCGGGGGCGGGCGGCTCCGCCTCGGGGGCGGGCGGCTCCGCCTCGGCGCCGGTGCCGTCCGCGGTTGCGTCCGTACCGCCGGTGCCCGTGACGTAGCCGACCAGCTGCTGCTGCCCGGGCACGTCCTCGCGGACCAGGACGACGGCCCGGCCGACGCCCGGCAGGGCGGCCAACGCGGCCTCCACCTCGCCGAGTTCGATCCGGAATCCGCGCAGCTTCACCTGGTCGTCCACCCGGCCCAGGAAGTCCAACTGCCCGTCGGCGCGGCGCCGCACCAGGTCACCGGTGCGGTACATCCGCCCGCCGGCCGGGCCGTACGGGTCCGCCACGAAGCGGCCCGCGGTGAGGCCGGGCCGCCCGAGGTAGCCGCGGGCCAGCTGCACCCCCGCGAGGTACAGCTCACCCGGCACACCGGTCGGCACCGGCTGGAGGGCGCTGTCGAGGACCAGTGCGCGGACCTGCGGGAAGGGCACGCCGATGGCGGGGATGCCCCGGTGGTCGGCCGCCAGCTCCGCCGCCGTCGCCCACACCGTCACCTCCGTCGGCCCGTACACGTTCGTCACCCGACCGCACCCACGCACCAGACGCTCCGCCAACCCGGCCGACAACGCCTC